>JBOHEP010000155.1:0-10113 GCA_050701075.1 Pseudonocardia sp.
GGCGTCGCCTCGACGACACCCAGATCGCTCACGTCCTCGGCCAGGCGCTGCAACAACCGGAAACCCAGCTCGGGACGGGACTGCTCACGACCCCGGAACATGATCGTGACCTTGACCTTGTTGCCACCCTCGAGGAAGCGTCGGACGTGGCCGCGCTTGGTCTCGTAGTCATGGGTGTCGATCTTCGGCCGGAGCTTCTGCTCCTTGATCGTGGTGAGCTGCTGGTTACGGCGGGATTCCCGGGCTTTCTGCGCGCTCTCATACTTGAACTTGCCGTAGTCCATGAGCTTGCAGACCGGCGGGCGGGCCTGGGCGGCGACCTCGACGAGGTCGAGCTCGGCCTCCTGCGCGAGCCGCAGGGCGTCCTCGATACGCACGATGCCGACCTGCTCGCCGTTCGGGCCGACGAGTCGGACCTCGGGAACGCGGATTCGGTCGTTGATGCGCGTCTCTGTGCTGATGGGGTCTCCTTGTATCGACGTCATGGTACGACGGAAGGGGAGACCCCTGCCGATCGCGCATGTCGAGCCAACAGCTCGTCAGCGGACCGGACCCGTACGCCGAAGCGGCGGCGGGTGGGAGCGGACTCCACTTTCACGCCCCGCCGCTCAATTCAACGCGCGACAGGGTGGTCGCATTCCGCACAGTACACCAGGTCCTGCACGGACTCGACGGCAGTCGCGCCACGGTCGGAGGCGCCCAGGCGGGCGGCCCCCCGACCGCCCGCCAGCCTGTGCCGGCGCCGTTCCCGACGGTCGCGGCACGGCTCGCCCCCCTCGTGGCGAACCGGGCCGAACTGATCGGGAAGCAGCAGTTACACAACACCGCGCTTGTCTGCCGCGGATCACGGCTGGGACGCCTGCGACATCCCTTCCCGGGATCAACCGGACTCGGAAACGTCGCTGGACGATCCGCCTTCGCTCATTCCTCCGTCCCCGCCGGATGTCCCTGACCCGCCGACCTGCCCGTCAGCACCCCCGGCCGAGCTACCGTCGGCCGAGCTGCCATCGGCTGAGCTGCCGTTGGCCGAGCTGCCATCGGCTGAGCTGCCATCGGCTGAGCTGCTGGACAGGGGAATCGACTGCCGACCGGTGAAGTCATCGAGGGCATCGCTGAGGCCACCCATGCCGGTCGGGGCCCCCATCGCGGTCATGACGGTCCGGGCAGGCAGCGGCTGAACGTGCAGATCCTGGAGTTCGGCGGTGCTCAGAGTGTCAGACATTTCTGCTCCCCCTAGGTGCTGGCCAAATGAGCTACGGACGGCTGAGACTCGGTAGCGGCACGATCGGCGATCACGGTGCCTCGGTAATCCTCTTCCTGCGATCACGTAGGTGTCACCACCTAGATCCACTCAGTACTACCTACGACGGGCGGGCTGCTACCTAGACTCATTCGCCGACTGCCTAGATGACACCCGATGAGGTGAACGTCCTCGCAAGGCCCCGAGGCCGTCCGCGGTGGACAGAAACCGGCCGCGACATCAATGGCACGACGGCACCGACGTACGGCCGCGGCTCTTCGTGCTCACCCTCCTCGGATGCGCGCTGATCCGGCCCGCACTGCGAGGTGGGCGAGTGAACACCGCCTGAGCTCAGTTCGTCGCGGCGGCCCTGCGTCGGCGGACCGGCCTGCGGACCGGCGGCTCCGCCGGCGTCACGAGGCGCCGCAGGAACTGGCCGGTGTAGCTGGTGGCATGGGCGGCGAGCTGCTCGGGCGTGCCCTCCGCGACGACCAGACCACCACCCGACCCACCTTCGGGACCCATGTCGATGATCCAGTCGGATGTCTTGATGACGTCGAGGTTGTGTTC
Organism: Pseudonocardia sp.; assembly: GCA_050701075.1. Lineage (GTDB taxonomy): Bacteria > Actinomycetota > Actinomycetes > Mycobacteriales > Pseudonocardiaceae > Pseudonocardia. The sequence goes on from JBOHEP010000155.1 coordinate 1,811, forward strand.
GATGACGATCACCGAGTTGCCCTTGTCGACCAGGCCGTTGATCACCAGCAGCAACTTGCGGATGTCCTCGAAGTGCAGGCCGGTGGTGGGTTCGTCGAGGATGTAGACCGTGCGCCCGTTGGAGCGTTTCTGCAGCTCGCTGGCCAGCTTGACGCGCTGGGCCTCGCCGCCGGACAGCGTGGGCGCCGACTGCCCGAGCCGCACGTACCCGAGGCCGACGTCGACGAGCGTGCGCAGGTAGCGGCTGATCGAGTTGATCGGGGCGAAGAACTCCGCACCCTCCTCGATGGGCATGTCGAGCACATCGGCGACCGTCTTGCTCTTGTAGTGCACCTCGAGGGTCTCCCGGTTGTACCGGGCGCCCTTGCACACCTCGCAGGGGACGTAGACGTCCGGCAGGAAGTTCATCTCGATCTTGATCGTGCCGTCACCGGAACAGGCCTCGCAGCGCCCGCCCTTGACGTTGAACGAGAACCGTCCCGGCTGGTAGCCACGCACCTTGGCCTCGGTGGTGGAGGCGAACAGCTTGCGGACGTGGTCCCAGACACCGGTGTAGGTGGCCGGGTTGGAACGCGGCGTGCGCCCGATCGGCGACTGGTCGACGCGGACCAGCTTGTCCAGCCCATCGAGCCCGATGATGCGGGTGTGGCGGCCGGGGACCTGGCGGGCACCGTTGAGCTTGTTGGCCAGCACCGTGGCGATGATGTCGTTGACCAGCGTGGACTTGCCCGAACCGGACACCCCGGTGACCGAGACCAGACAGCCCAGGGGAATGTCGACGTCGATGCCGCGCAGGTTGTGCTCGCGCGCCCCGACCACCGTGAGCATCCGCGCCGGATCGATCTTCCGGCGCTCGGCGGGCACCGGGATGGACCGCCGCCCGGACAGGTACGCCCCGGTGAGCGAGGTGTCGTGCGACTCCAACCCGGCGACCGGGCCGCTGTAGACGATCTCCCCACCGTGCTCACCGGCGCCGGGACCGATGTCGACCGCCCAGTCCGACGCGCGGATGGTGTCCTCGTCGTGCTCGACGACGATGAGCGTGTTGCCCAGGTCACGCAGCCGGGTGAGCGTCTCGATCAGGCGTCGGTTGTCGCGCTGATGCAGCCCGATGGACGGTTCGTCGAGGACGTAGAGCACGCCGACCAGTCCCGACCCGATCTGCGTTGCCAGCCGGATGCGCTGCGCCTCGCCGCCGGAGAGGGTGCCGGCCGCGCGGTCCAGCGAGAGGTAGTGGAGCCCTACGTCGAGCAGGAACCCCAAGCGGGCCTGGACCTCCTTGAGGATGCGGCCCGCGATCATCGCCTGCCGCGCGTCGAGCACCATGCCGTCGAGGAACTCCGAGCAGTGCGCCACCGACATCGCCGACACCTCGGCGATCGACCGATCGCTCTGGTCGCGGTGCGAGAGGGTGACCGCCAGCACCTCGGGCTTGAGCCGGGCACCCTTGCACGTCGGGCACGGCACCTCCCGCATGTAGCCCTCGTACCGCTCGCGCTGCGACTCGGACTCGGTCTGGTCGAGCCTGCGGTCCAGGAACGGGATGACGCCCTCGTAGCTGGCGTAGTAGGAGCGCTCGCGCCCGTAACGGTTGCGGTAGCGGACGTGCACCTGATCGTCGGTTCCGTGCAGGACGGCCTTCTGCGCCGACGCCGGGAGCTTGCGCCACGGGGTGTCGGTGCGGAAGCCGACTGTATTGCCCAGCCCCTCCAGCAGCCGCCCGAAGTATTCGGCGGAGTGCCCGCCCGCCCACGGCGCGATCGCTCCCCCGGCCAGGCTCAGTTCAGGGTCGGGGATGACGAGCTCGGGGTCGACCTCCATCTTGGTGCCGATGCCGTGGCACTCCGGGCAGGCGCCGTAGGGCGAGTTGAAGGAAAACGTGCGCGGCTCGAGATCGTCCAGCGCCAGCGGGTGCCCGTTGGGGCAGGCCATCCGCTCGGAGAAGCGCCGCTCGCGGTGCGGGTCGTCGTCGGGGAGGTCGACGAAGTCGAGCACGACCAGGCCGTCGGCAAGCCGCAGCGCCGTCTCCACCGAGTCGGTGAGGCGCTGCTTGGCCGACTCCTTGACCGCGAGCCGGTCGACCACGACGGCGATGTCGTGCTTCTCCTGCTTCTTCAGCGTCGGCGGGTCGGTGAGCTGGTGCACGGTGCCGTCGACGAGCACGCGGGAGTAACCCTGGGTCTGGAGGTCTGCGAACAGGTCGACGAACTCGCCCTTGCGGGTGCGCACCACCGGGGCGAGCACCTGGAACCGGCTGCCGTCGGGCATCGCCAGCACCTGGTCCACGATCTGCTGCGGGGTCTGCTTCTCGATGACGTGCCCGCAGACCGGGCAGTGCGGGACGCCTGCGCGGGCGTAGAGCAGCCGCAGATAGTCGTAGACCTCGGTGATGGTGCCGACCGTGGACCGCGGGTTGCGGTTGGTGGACTTCTGGTCGATCGAGACGGCCGGGGAGAGACCTTCGATGAAGTCGACGTCGGGCTTGTCCATCTGCCCGAGGAACTGCCGCGCGTACGCCGACAGCGACTCGACGTAGCGGCGCTGACCCTCGGCGAAGATCGTGTCGAACGCCAGGCTGGACTTGCCCGAGCCGGACAGCCCGGTGAACACGACAAGGCTGTCCCGCGGCAGGTCGAGGTCGACGCCGCGCAGGTTGTGCTCGCGCGCGCCGCGCACCACGAGCCGTGGAGCGTCAGCGGAACGCCCATCGGCAGAGCGTGGAGCGTCAGCGGAACGCCCATCGACGCTGGGGTCGGCCACGGTGGGGAGCCTCCTGGTTCCGGATTCCGCAGGAACGGTCGGCGACGAGCCGACCCTGTCCATGTTAGGCGCGGCCACCGACAGAACCTGTTCGGGCAGGCGGACGACCCAACCGTCTGCCCGTTCCGCGACGAGGATCGCACGCACGTTCGAACCCCGTGCAGCCGGGGCGACCGGTCCGAGCCGTGAACGCCGATCCCGTGACCAAATCCTGTCGCCCTCCAGAAACGTTAATGACTAACATGTGTTAGCCACTAACTATCTGGAGCCGTCGTGATCTCACGCCCCGTCCTCATCGCCGGCGCCGGCCCCACCGGGCTCGCCCTGGCCTGCGGCTTGCGCGCGCACGACGTGCCCGTCCGGGTGGTCGACCGCGCCGCCTGCCCGGCCGTCACCTCACGAGCGCTCGGGCTCCAGCCCCGCGGCGCGGAGGTGATCGACCGGCTCGGCGCACTCGGCGACCTGCCGTCGCGGAGCCTCGCCGTCCATCAGGTCGTGATACACCTCGGCGGCCGGGAGATCGGCAGGCTGTCGGTCGGGAAGCCGACCCGACTGGTGCGCCGACCCGGCCTGCTGGTGTCGCAGGCCGAGATCGAGGGGGAGCTGCGCCGCAGGCTCGGTGAGCTGGGCGGCACGGTCGAGTGGGGCCGGGAGGTCGTCGCCCTCGCGACCGACGCCGACGCCGACGCCGGCGGCGTCACCGTCCGGCTCGGTGGCGAGGTGGACGGTGACGAGGTCGTCACCGCCGGTTGGGTCGCGGGCTGCGACGGCGCGCACAGCCGGGTCCGCAAGGCGGCCGGTGTCGGCTTCCCCGGCGTGCCGCTCGTCGAGCGTTTCCTGCTCGCTGACGTCCGCGCCGAACTCCCGCTGGCCCGCGACAGCGTCGCCGTCTGGCTCGACGGCGATGACCTGGTGGCCGCGTTCCCGCTGCCCGGCCCCGACCGGTGGCGGCTGATGGCCCCGGACCCCGACCCGTCTGCCGAACGGGGTGGGTCGGGGGACGACATGGCCGTCCTCGCGCAGCTGACCGAGCTCCTGGAGCTGCGCTCAGGCCTGCCCGCAGGTTCGGTCCACGAGGCGCTCTGGACCTCGACGTTCCGGTTCCATCGGCGACTCGCCGACACCTACCGCGCGGGCCGGGTACTGCTCGCGGGCGACGCCGCCCACATCCACAGCCCGTTCGGCGGGCAGGGCCTCAACACCGGGATCGGCGACGCCGAGAACCTGGCGTGGAAGCTCGCGCTCGTCTGCACGGGCCGGGCCGGGCCCGCGCTGCTCGACACCTACGAGTCCGAGCGACGCCCGGTCGCCGAGGAGGTGCTCGCGTCGACGAGCGGGATCACCCGGCTGGTGCTCGGTGGCAGCGCGGCGGCCCGGCTGATGCGCGATCATGTGCTGGTTCCCCTGATGAACCGGCCGCTGGTGCAACGCCTGATCTGGGAGCAGGCCTCGCAGCTCCGGATCAGCTACCGGGGCGGTCCGCTGGCCGGGCGAGGGCTCCCGCTGTCGGGCCCACGGCCCGGCGACCGCGTCCCTGACCTGGCATGCAGCGCGGCCGACGGCTCGCTGACGCGCCTGCACGCCGAGCTCGGATCCGGTTGGGCGATGATCGCAGCGGACCCCGCGCTGCTCGAGACCTGCGCGGACGCCGTCTCGGCGTGGCTCGGCGTCGACCGGCTGGCGCGGCTCACCCCGTTGTCCGGGGCGCCGCGCGGCGCGCTGCTCGTGCGTCCGGACGCGCACCTCGCGTGGCGCGGCACCGACCCTGCGGCCGTGCGCCGCTGGCTCACCGCAGCCCTGAACCGCGCCGATCCGACCCGGCCGCTCGCGTCAGCCGGATGAGCGCACCGGCCGGCCGGCGCGAGGCGAGGAAGGCCGCCACCCGCCGGTCGATCCAGGAGCAGGCGCTGCGCCTGTTCCTCACCAAGGGCTACGACGCGACCACCGTCGAGCAGATCTCGGCAGCCGCGGACGTCTCGCACATGACATTCTTCCGCCATTTCCCCACCAAGGAGTCGGTCGTCGACACCGACGACTACGACCCGATGCTCGCCGAGCTGATCCGCTCGCGGCCCGCGGCCGAGGATCCGCTGATCGCGATCCACCGCGCCACTGTCGCCGGGCTCACCGCGATCCTGCCCGCGGACCGCGAGGCGCTGCTCGTACGCAGTCGGCTGATCATGGAGACTCCGGCGCTCCGGGCGCGACAGGCCGACAACCAGCACGCCACCCGGGTGCTGCTCGCCGACGCGCTGGCGGCTCGCGCCGGCCTCGACACGCCGACGTTCCGGCTCGAGGTGCTCGCCGCCGCGGCGCTGGCCGTGCTGACCACCGCGGTGACGACGTGGACCGCTGGGAGCGGGGCCGTCGATCTGATCAGATTGGTGGACGAGGCCTTCACGATGCTGCGCACCGAAGCTCGCTGAGATCGGCACGATATGGGCCGTGGTACAGCTCGGCGAGCCTGTAAACACACCACGCATCGTGGCTCCGACGATGACCGAAGGGCACTCTCGTCCAATTGGTGTGGACGAGAGTGCGTTCGTTCAGTCGGCCGCGCCGCCCAGCCAGGTCTCGACCTGACACGCGACGGCGTCGGTCGCGGCGTCGGTCGTGTCCAGCAGGGCCACCGGCGGGTTCAGGGTCGTCGCCTTCGTCGCCAACCAGGCCGCGTACTCCAGCATCTCCGCGATCCGCGGCTCGTCCCACTCCCGCCACGCCGGCCGGGCCCTCAGCCGGGCGGCGAGCACCCCGGCCTCGCAGGTGAGCGCGAGGTAGTGGATCCGGGTGAACAGGGCACGTTCGGGCAACGCCTCCAACTCTGGCGGCACCACCGTGCCGCACAGCAGCACCGGCCGCCCGCTCTGCCCGATCGTCGCGGCGAGCCGGAGCCACGTGGAGCGGAACAGTCGGTGGTCGTCGGTGGGATCGTCGAGCCCGGGCTGCCACAGCAGGTCCTGCTCGAGCACCACCACGCGGTCGCGCACCCGCGGCACGAGCAGGCGGCAGATGGTGGACTTGCCCGTGCCGCTCGGCCCGACCAGGCAGTACAACGGCAGCCGCGCGAACGGCTCCTGGTGCCCGCAACGGGCGCAGACCAGCAGACCCGGCTCGACGACTTCAGGGGTGTCTGCGCGCTCCCCGCAGGCCGGGCAGATCAGGGGATGCACCGCTCCGGCGCGTCAGCCGAACAGGTCGCCAAGGAAGCTGCCCCGTCGGCGGCCGCCGTGACCGTACGGGCCGGGCGAGTCGGAATGCCCGCGATACGGGCGCGGCGAGTCCGAATGGCCCGAATGCTCACGGTACGGGCGGGGCGAGTCCGAATTGCCCGAGTGCCCCCGGTAGGCCCGCGGCGAGTCGGGGTGGCCGCGGTGGGACTGGGGTGAACCGTAGTAGTGCTGCTCGGCCGACAGCATCTGCTCCAGCTCGCCGTGGTCCAGGAAGATGCCCCGGCAATGCTCGCACTGCTCGATGTGCATTCCATGACGGTTGATGGTCAGCAGCCGGCCCTGGCACTTGGGACATATCACCGGATCAGCATAGGCGGACAGCCGAAGATCACGTCCGGGGCAGGGCACTCTCCAGTCTCGGCCGAGCCGAGAAGAGGGGCCGATCAGGCGGGACGGACTTCGTCGGGGCAGGTCCGCGATGCGTGGCTCGAGCTCGGGCAACCGATGCGACGTACATCGCCGCGATCCGGTCGGGGTGGCGGATCCCGAGGGCCTGAGCCAGATAGGTGCCGTAGGACGAGCCGTACACGACTGCGCGCGCCACGCAGCAGGATCACCGGAAGGTTCCGGGCGGTCGCCATCCGGCGCGGCATGCGGTACGGCAGCACCGAGGCCAGCCCGGGTCCACCGGGAATGCTCAGCACCGGTATGCCGCGAGGAGGCCCGGACAGCAGGTAGGTGAGGTCGAAATCGGCGTCACCGCCGGTGGTGACGGGGCGCGAGAGCCGGTGGACGTCCGGTCCCCGCGCGAGCCCATGGGCCATTGCCTCAACAGATCTGCTGTTCCGCAAGCTATTCCCCTGCACCTGGGCGGGCGACCGCCACGGACTCGGCGCGAACGTACCGGAGTTCGGATCGGGGTGCGCCCGCGAGGACTGCCGGGCCTGCGCTCACACCTGCCCACCCCACCTCGTCGATCAAGGTGAGCAGGCCGCGATTCGGGCGATCAGGTGACGGCTCTGCGACCCGATCGTGACTCATCGTCCTGCCTCAAGCGCGGCACCACAGAAGTTCGTCGGGGGTTCGGTTGGGGTGAGGGCACGCGTGGAGGTGGTGCGGGATCCGGTGGGCGACCGTGCCGAGCGCTTGATCGGTGTCGTTGAACTGTCGGCCGTGCCGAGTGCGGTTCCGGGTTCCCAACCGATGGTCATGGCACCATCGGAGCCGTGGTGATCTGCCAAGATCAGCGTCTCGGTACGGGGAGCCGCACGGGACGCGGCTCTGCGTTCCCTTTCGGCGATCATGAGGCTGGCGGCGTGATCCAAACCCCCAATGAGCGTATTCGGTGCTGCTCTAGGCTGGCGGTGTGGACATCCTCGACGAGTACACCGGCCATACCGATCCCGGCGGTGCCGCCATCCGTCGCGATCTCGACGGGTTGACCATCACGAAGGTCTCCGTCGGCCCGATGGACAACAACGCCTACCTGCTGGTGTGCCAGGCCACCAACGAGGCGCTGTTGATCGACGCGGCCAGCGAGCCCGACCGGCTGGCGGATCTCATCGGTGCCCGCGACGGCAGACCGGACCTGCGCCACCTCGTCACCACCCACCGCCACCAGGACCATTGGCAGGCGCTCGGCGCCGTCGCCGGCATGTTCGAGACCCGCCAGATCGCCCACCCGCTCGACGCACCCGAGCTGCCGATCCCCATGGACGAGCTCGTCGAGCACGGTGACACGATCCGGTTCGGCGAGGTGGAGCTGGAGGTCATCCACCTGCGCGGGCACACCCCGGGCTCGATCGCGCTGCTGTACCGCGGCTCCGACCGCCCACACCTGTTCAGCGCCGACTCCCTGTTCCCCGGTGGTCCCGGCAAGACCTGGTCGGCCGAGGACTTCGCATCGCTGATCCGGGACCTGGAGTCGCGGGTGTTCGACCAGCTCCCCGACGACACGTGGTTCTACCCCGGTCACGGGGACGACTCCACCCTTGGCGCCGAGCGACCGCAGCTCGGCGAGTGGCGCGAGCGCGGATGGTGATCGGAGCCGCCGCACCACCAGGGGTCGCCTGCCCAAGTAGGCGGCTCCGCCGTCTGTTACGAGCAGCACGACGTGCCTTTGACCGGACATGACACTCACGGTGACCTTGCGATCTGGACACCTGAACACACCCCCGACTGGAGAGGACTCCACCGTCCACGCGACAACGCATCTCTGCTGCTCAGGCTCGGTTTCAGCTCTCAACAGACCCTGTTGGCTATTTCTGCGACACGGCTGTCGATCTCCATGGCGTTGATCTTCTTTGCTGGCATGATCTTGACTGTGGTTGGTCTTCTCTCGTTCACGGCCGCAGAATGGAACCTGTCATGTCG
>JBOHEP010000156.1:0-8022 GCA_050701075.1 Pseudonocardia sp.
ACGCGGACCTGTCAAGCGTGGCCGAGTTGACGCAGCAACTCGTGCGCATCCCCACCCGCGGTGGCATCGATCCGTACGACGACGCCATTGACACCATCGCTGGATGGGCGACCGACCACGGATTGTCGGCCCGCCGCTTGATCGACGAGGCGTCGGGGCGACCGGTGGCTGTCGTCTGCGACGTCGAGACTGCACGCCCTGGGCCGCGCTACGTGCTGGACGCCTGCCTCGACACCGCGCCGTTCGGTGACCCCGCCCGCTGGACGAACTCACCGACCTCCGGACTCATTGAGGATGGATGGATGCACGGACGCGGGACAGCAGATTCGGCGGTGTCAAGTGGTGAGTGCACCACCAGCTTGACCTGGGACCCTCGTGAGGACTCACCTCGGCCTATACGGGCAGGCCAGGGGCTTGCCCGATGCGCGAGCTAGCTTACGAGCCCTCACCCCCAGGTCAAGCCACTGGTGCACTGACGGGTTGACACCAAGCCACTTGACGATTCATAGGGCAATGATGCTCACAGATCGGTTGCCGGTAGCGCGGCGAGGAACAAGTGATGGCATTGCGAGACCAGCCCATCGACTACACGGCTGGGTTGTTGCGGGTAGCCTCACTTGGACCTTCGCCGAGGTTTGCTGAGTCTTTCATAACCAGTGACATCGAGTCTGATAGATAGACGATCGAACCCGGAACTAGCTCGTCAGATCCGAGACCCTACGAGGAACGACGGCAAGACGCTGCAGTCACCGGTGCCGTCAGCCGCGGCACAGTGACGATGTGATCGGTGCCTAGTTCCGCGTTAGGCAACATTTGCGCGCTTGGCCACCTCACACAGCATTCGATCCGGCGCGTGCCAGTTGCGCCAGGTGATGTAACGCCGGATCAAAAAGGCCTGGGCCTGGTGGTTCTTATGATCCATGCTGTCAAGACAGAAGCGGCGCAGTGGGTGAACTAGACCTCGATGCGGTTGGACCAGCTGGCAGGAGTGCCGGGTGTAGGCGAGCTCGAGGTTGTTGGCTCTCGCCCACTCGCCTGCCCGTGCGCCGGTCTTCGTCGACATATGGGAGCTGAAGTTGTCGAGCACGACGGTGATCAGGAACTCGGTCCTGGCCTCCCCGTTGAAGATTTTTCTCACGGTGTCCACGAGGGCCTCGTCTCAATCGCTTGTGCCGACGTAGGCCGCGAGTTGCCCGCCGGTGAGGGTAGATCCGGCGGCGACGAGGTCGGCGGGTGTGCCCTCAAAGACGATCCGGCCGCCATCACGACCTGCGGCCGGCCCCATATCGATGATCCAGTCGGCGTGCGCCATGACCGCCTGGTGATGCTCGATGACGATGACCGATTTGCCGGAGTCTACGAGCCGGTCGAGCAAACCGAGCAGCTGCTCGATGTCGGCGAGGTGCAGGCCGGTGGTCGGCTCGTCGAGGATGTAGACGCCGCCCTTCTCGCCCATGCGGGTGGCCAGCTTGAGCCGCTGCCGCTCGCCGCCGGACAGGGTGGTGAGTGGCTGGCCGAGGGTGAGGTAGCCGAGCCCGACGTCGGCGAGCCGGTCGAGGATGGCGTGCGCGGCCGGGGTGCGCGCATCGCCGGCGCCGAAGAACTCCTCCGCCTCGGTCACAGACATTGCGAGCACTTCGGCGATGTTCCGACCGCCCAACGTGTACTCCAGCACCGATGCCTGGAACCGCTTCCCCTCGCACTCCTCGCAGATGGTGGCGACGCCGGCCATCATCGCCAGGTCGGTGTAGATGACGCCGGCGCCGTTGCACGTGGGGCACGCGCCCTCGGAGTTGGCGCTGAACAGCGCCGGCTTCACGCCGTTGGCCTTCGCGAACGCCTTGCGGATCGGGTCGAGCAGTCCGGTGTACGTCGCCGGGTTGCTCCGTCGCGAGCCGCGGATCGCGCCCTGGTCGATCGACACCACACCCGCGCCGGCCGGACCGGACAGATGTGGCAGAGACCCGTGCATGAGCGAGCTCTTGCCGGAGCCGGCGACGCCGGTGACGACGACCAGCACCCCGAGCGGGATGTCGACGTCGACGTCGCGCAGGTTGTTCGCCGTCGCGCCGCGGATCTCCAGCGTGCCGGTGGGCTTGCGCACCGTCTCCTTGAGGGAGGCCCGGTCGTCGAAATGGCGGCCGGTGATGGTGCCGCCGGCCCGCAGCCCCTCGACGGTGCCCTCGAAGCAGACGGTGCCGCCCGCCGTACCGGCGCCGGGGCCGAGGTCGACGATGTGGTCGGCGATTGCGATCGTCTCCGGCTCGTGCTCCACGACGAGCACCGTGTTGCCCTTGTCCCGCAGCCGCAGCAGCAGGTCGTTCATCCGCGCGATGTCATGGGGGTGCAGGCCGATGGTGGGCTCGTCGAAGACGTAGGTGACGTCGGTGAGCGAGGAGCCGAGGTGGCGGATCATCTTGACGCGCTGCGCCTCGCCGCCCGACAGCGTGCCCGACGGCCGGTCGAGCGAGAGGTAACCCAGCCCGATCTCCACGAACGAGTCGAGGGTGTGCTGCAGCGTGGCGAGCAGCGGCGCCACCGACGGCTCGTCGAGGCCGCGGACCCATTCGGCCAGGTCGCTGATCTGCATCGCGCAGGCGTGAGCGATGTTGATGCCCCTGATCCGCGAGGAGCGGGCGGCCTCGCTGAGCCGGCTGCCGCCGCAGTCGGGGCAGGCGGTGAAGGTGACAGCCCGGTCCACGAAAGCCCGGATGTGCGGCTGCAGCGCGTCGGGGTCCTTGGAGAGGAACGACTTCCGCACCTTGGGGACCAGCCCCTCGTAGGTGAGAGTGACGCCGTCGACCTTCACCTTGACCGGGTCCTTGTAGAGGAAGTCGTTGAGCTCCTTCTTGGTGTACTTGCGGATCGGCTTGTTCGGATCGACGAAGCCCGACTCGGCGTAGACCCGCACCGTCCAGAAGCTGTCCGACTTCCAGCCGGGGATGGTGAACGCGCCCTCGGCGAGCGACTTGGAGTCGTCGTAGAGCTGGGTGAGGTCGATGTCGGTGACCGAGCCCCGGCCTTCGCACCACGGGCACATGCCGCCGGTGATGCTGAAGCTGCGCCGCTCCTTCACGGTCATCCCGCCGCGCTCGATCGTCACCGCACCCGCTCCGCTGATCGAGGCGACGTTGAAGGAGAACGCCTGCGGCGAGCCGATCTGCGGCTGCCCGAGCCGACTGAAGAGGATGCGCAGCATCGCGTTGGCGTCGGTGGCGGTGCCGACGGTGGAGCGGGGGTCGGTGCCCATCCGCTGCTGGTCGACGATGATCGCGGTCGTCAGCCCGTCGAGCACGTCGACCTCGGGCCGCGCCAGTGTCGGCATGAAGCCCTGCACGAAGGCGCTGTAGGTCTCGTTGATCATCCGCTGCGACTCCGCGGCGATCGTGCCGAACACCAGAGAGCTCTTGCCCGAGCCGGAGACGCCGGTGAACACCGTCAGCCGGCGCTTCGGGATCTCGACGCTGACGTCCTTGAGGTTGTTCACGCGCGCGCCCTGCACGCGGATCAGATCGTGGCTGTCGGCAACGTGGCGCGCAGGCGGCTGCGGGTCCGTCCTCGTGGCCATGCTCATCGTGTCTCCATCTGTGAGGCGGGGCCGCCTTCGCGGTCTCCGTCGGCGTCGCCTGGCTCGATCTGACCAGCTTCGAGCAGTACGTCTGGTTCTCCTTCGTCGGCGCGCTCGCGGCGACGGTCGCTGTCTACCCGATTGGTGTCGGCCGGGGTGGCGCGACGCCCGTCCGGCTGACGCTGGCCGGGGTCGCGCTCGGCGCGAGAACCACGGCATCCACGCCGCTTCGGCCGTGGAGCCTCTGGAGCCCCGGCCCCGACCACGCGGCGCGCCCGACCGAGGCGTCAGACCAACCAGCGGCCGTCGCGCATCAGCTCGCGGTCGGGCATCTCGTCCACCTCGCGCCAAGCCTGGATGCGGCACGGGGAGATGCGGAACCAGCGGGCCGGCGTGGCCGGCGCACGCCGGTCGAAGCCACCTCTTTTCTCGCGGGCGAGCCGATCTCGGTGTCGTGACGACGCTGAGCGCGGGAGCGGGGGTCGGCACTCATCGGTCCTGAAGCAGCCCGGGGACGTTGCCATCGGGGTCTGTGACGTGGCCACCAGGCGGCTGCCACGTCGTGCGCGGGCTCCTTCACGGTGGCACCCGCGGCGGTCACCTCGGCCAGCTTCGCCTCGATGTCCGGCACGTGCCAGCAGGCCACCGGTGAGGTCATGCCCTGCGGTCCACCACCCGGCACCAGCCCGATGCGACGGCGCGCGCTCGTCCGGGTCCGGCATGAGGGGATGCTCCGGAAATGCTCCGGCTACTCCCCCGGAAACGACGAACGGCCTGGTCGTCGGGCTCGTTATAAGCCTCTGACCAGGCCGTTCGGCTGTGGGCGATACAGGGATCGAACCAGTGACCTCTCCGGTGTGAACAAGCCGAGGTGAGTCTCCTCCGACACACGTTGTCACGTTCATGAGCTGCTGACCTGGCGTAACGGCATGAGCTGGATCTGTTCAGCCCGTTCCTTCACACCGTGTCCCGCCCGTTTCAAGGCGTCTTGGCTACCGATCTGGCTACCGGATTCCCGGTCACGACACCCTCAGTGTTCCTGCTGGCGGCCGTCTCAAGCCGCCGGCCAGTCGAGGACGACCCGCTCCGCACCACCGTCGAATGCCGCGGTGATCTCCAGCGTTCCACCGATCGCGTCGAGGTAGCGGGCCAGCAGATCGATGGTCGCCACGGCACCGTGTTCGATATGACTGACGCGCGCCTTCGACACGCCCATGCGCTCGGCCACATCAACCTGGCGCAATCCGGCCCGCTTGCGCAGCTCGACAAGACGCTGCAACGCCAGTTCGCGACGCAGCTGGTCGACCCGCTGTGCCCGCTCCGCGCTGCTACCGAGCGCGTCAGACAGCTCGTCCCGGACCTCGTCCCAGGTGTGCCACTCGGTCATGCTCCGGCCTCCTTGATCCACTCGTTGAAGCGCTCCTCGGCCAGGGGAATGGCGGTGGTGTACCACCGCCTCCAGCTACCAGCCTTGTCTCCGGCGACCAGCAGAACGGCGTTGCTACCGGGATCGAAGGCGAACAGGATGCGGATCTCGCTGCTCCGCGCCGACCCCGGCCGAAGTTCCTTGAGATGGTGCAGGCTTGAGCCCTTCACCCGGTCGACGATCGGCCGGCCCAACGTCGGGCCTTCGGCCGCGAGCAGGTCCAGGGCGTCGCTGATTTGGCGCAAGGTGTCTGGATCGGTGCGACGGAGCTCGTGCAGCCACTGCCGCACCTCGCCGACCATCACGATCCGCCACACGCCATAGAGTATATGTTTTCGTTGACCTGGTCTCAAGGTTAGGCATCGGCGATGCGCCCGCGGCTCGCCACGATCGATTGGGTCAGCCGGATCTGGACGGCCGCCGGGCTCTGCATGGCTACGAACCCGGCCACCGGTATCCGTCCACATCAGAGCCAGAACCCGCGAGAAGGCCCCTGAACCCGCAGGTCAGGGGCCTTCCGGCGTGGTGGGCGATACTGGGATCGAACCAGTGACCTCTTCGGTGTGAACGAAGCGCTCTCCCCCTGAGCTAATCGCCCTAGCCTCCGCAGACCATACAGGATCAGCCGTCCGAGCCCGCCGACCAGGTACCGCTCATCGAGCCCGACCCGATCCGCCGATCCCACTCACGCCTCCACCTGTCCGATCGCGACCACCATCGTCGGCGAGGCGGGTGCGGTCCGTCCGGGTTCGAGCGAGATCGCGTACCCGGAGTACCCATCTGCCTTGGACGCCGACCCGACGTTCCGCACATCGGTCCCCTGACCATCGACGTCGAACGTGGCGATCGACCGCGGGGCGCCATTGCCGGTGCCCCACACGACGTAGGTGTCGCGCTCGCTGGCATTGGGTGCGAGTCCCGCGGTGACGAGGGTGCGCCGCCCGTCGTGCACGACGACCGCGGCCAGCGCGGCACCGTCGGCAGCGGTGAGGGTGGCGTGTGTCGTGCCGGGCTCGTCGAGCTGGGTGACGATCTCCGCGAGGGTCTGGGCCTGGGTCTGGGCGGTCTCGGCAAGCTCGGTGGCACGAATGGCGAGCCCGCCGGCGGTCAGCACGCCGACCAGCGCGAGCGACGCCGCGACCAGTCGCCGCCCACGCCGCGAGAACCAGGTCGGCCGCTTGTCAGGAGCGGTCACCCGCGCAGGAGGGTTGTCGTTATCGAGGGCGCGGGAGGCGCCCGGCCCCTCGGGGAGGGGCTGGAGGCCAGCCTCAGGGCTGGCGCGCGGAGGCAGCATCGGCGAACGTTGCGACGTCTCTGCGGCTCCGGCGAGTAGGGCGTCGCGCAGCGTCGCGGGTGGTTCGATCTGCTCGACCGACGCTCCGAGGGCGGCGAGGATCCGCTCGGCCTCCAGCACGGCGACCTGGCAGGAGGGGCACTGCGGAATGTGCAGCAGCACCTCCATCTCCTCCTCGGGCTCCAACGCGTGCAGCGCCCATCCGACCGCCTGCTCGTTCAGCGGGCAGTTTCGCTGGCGTGAGGGGTTCATCGAGCGCCGCCGGCGAAGTCACCGAGCAGCGGGCCGAGCGCGCTGCGCAGGCGCTGGACACCGGTGAACATGCGGGACTTGACCGTGCCCAGTGGCACGCCGGTGAGGGCTGCGACCTCGCGCTGGGTGTAACCGCCGTAGTAGGCGAGGGCGAGTGCCTGACGCTGCTCGGCCGGCAACCTGCCCAGCGCGTCGCGCACCTGGCCGGCGACCACCGCGCCCAACGCGGCCTGGTCGGCTCCGGGGCCGGGCGGGGCCGACCACTCGTCGCCGTCCTCGGACGCCGGCACCGTACGCCTGCGGATGGCGCTCTCGCGGCGCACAGCGTCGACCGACTTGTGGTGAACCAGGGTGAGCAGCCAGGTGCCGAACGAGCCGCGGCTGGGGTCGAAGCGTTGCGGATCGCGCCAGAAGGCGAGGAAGACCTCCTGCACGACGTCCTCGGCGATGCCGTCGTCAGCACAGATGCGCCGCGCCAGTGAGTAGGCAGGACGCCCGTAGCGGTCGTAGAGAGCACCGAGTGCGGTCTGGTCGCCGTCGACGATCCGTTGGACGAGGAGTTCGTCCGCGGGGTCACGACCCGGTTCCGACGAGTTCGGTCGTGCCGCGGCCCGGCCACGCCGGTTAGGCGTGTCCGGGATGTCTGCGACGTCGGCCACCAGCGGGATCCTCACGTCCTGGTCTTCGCTACGGAGCAGCGCGCGGTTCAGATTAGTCTCAGCCGGGCGCCGTGTGTCTCCCCGGAGGTACTCAGAAGCCGTACCGCTGGACCATCGGAGTGATATCCCTGGGTCATCCGGGCAGAGTCTGCCCCTGCACCCGTCACATCTTCCCTTCTTCGTCGTTTTTCCGCATGACGAGCCACACGCGGGACCACGAAAGAGGACGCACGATGCGCGACCAGCACACGGTCATCTGCTCACCGGCAGTGTTCGAACTCATCGCCCCTGACGCCCCGGTCGTGCCCGTCAAGGTCGAACTGACCTATGACAGCCGGGACCCATACGCGGTGCAGGCATCCTTCCGGACCGGTCACGGCACGGCGGTCGACTGGGTCTTCGCCCGCGACCTCCTCGCCGACGGCCTCATGTCCTCCGCGGGCACCGGCGACGTCCGGGTGCAACCCATGCCGTCGGACCCGTCGCGGGTGGAGCTCGAACTCACCTCACCCTCCGGGCACGCGCTGTTCACGACCTGCGCGCACACCCTGGGCGAGTTCCTCAACCGCACGTACGAGGCCGTCCCGCCGTCCACCGAGTACAGCTGGCTGGACTTCGACATGGCTCTGTCCCAGCTTCTCGACAACGACCGCGCACGTGACTGAGGGGGGCGGGTTGGAACCTTCGGTATTCCTACGCTAGGGTTCCCCTACCAACGCAGCAAGCCACACGCTGCACATGCGGACGTAGCGCAGCTGGTAGCGCATCACCTTGCCAAGGTGAGGGTCGCGGGTTCGAATCCCGTCGTCCGCTCGGAGGAGCC
>JBOHEP010000157.1:0-1332 GCA_050701075.1 Pseudonocardia sp.
AGCTCGACGACGAGGACCGGCTCCGGTGCAGCGATGCCTTCACCACCGCCACCTCGATCACCTACCGCTACGACTTCGGTGACTGCTGGGACCACACCATCACCTGTGAGCGAGTGGTCGATCTCGATGACGGCGCGACCTACCCGGTCTGCATCGCCGGTGGGGGTGACTCCCCCGTCGAGGACTGGATCGAGGGCCCGGACTCCACGCCGTTCGACCAGGACACGATCAACCGGCGGTTGGCCGGGCATCAACAGTGACGGCATTCATGATCGACAGTCGGCGGGAGGCGTCGCCGACCGGACGACCCACTTGGCAATTGTCTCCACCGGGCCGTGGTCGAAGACCCGGAACAGGGCGTTCGACATCGAACAACCGCGGTTCGTTGCCATCAACTCACGACGGTGACGGCGACCGAGCCGGCTTACGCGGATGAGCCCGAGGTGTGGCGAGCAGCGGCCGGAGTCGAGTGGTCGTAACCGCCTCCTGGATGCCGCCAGCGCCTCCGCTCGCCGACCGATGGCACCGAGTCGAGCCGACAGGTTGTTCAGCGACCGGGCGAGGTCGGCGTCGAACCGGCCCGAGCTCCGCTGGACCAGCTCCCGCCGGATCCGGACAGCCTCCCCGATCGCGTCGAGCGCCTCGGCGTCACGCCCGGCAGCGGCCAGGTCGACCAGAGGCCGTGCAGCGCCAACGCCAGGTTGGGCAGGGCCTCGTCGGCACCGGCGTGGACCATCGACCGTCGCAGGCCAACCGCCTCGTCGATCGCAGCGAGAGCCTTGACCTGCCGTTCGACCCCGCCAAGACACACAGACGGGTTCACGAAGGCAACGGCGGGACTGGGCTGGTGAACGGCTCCCTGCCCTCGCCTTTGACGAGTAACCCGGTCAAGACGCCAAACTTCACGGCGAGCTCAATGCCGAGCTCAACGATGACCTTGTTCGCTCCATGCCAGCACGGCAGCCTGGGCACCGTGCCTGCACGGCGGCGTCGTCGTCGGAGCCCGCGACAGCCAACCCGCTTCCCGGCTACGTCGGGTCGCGATCGAAGATCTCCCAGAGCCGGTCCATATCGTGTGGGGCGTCCTTGAGCTCGAGCAGCGGACGTAGCTCGACTTCCACCAGCCTGCGGTTCAGGCGCGAACCTTGACGGCTCGCCACGCCCTCCACGTCGAGCCAGTCCTTCTCCCGACCGGCGAAGACCTTGTGCACCACCAGATCCTCGGCGCCACACGTCAGCAGCTGCACTCCGGGTCCGATCCCCCATGGCGACGCTCGTTGAGCGGTGCGCTCTTCGAAGGGCAGCGCGCCGAGCGCGATGTCGATCGGAGTG
>JBOHEP010000158.1:0-8873 GCA_050701075.1 Pseudonocardia sp.
ACCGGTCCAACGGCTGCGCGTTCGCCGATTCGCCGCACCACGTACCGATCCAGCGGATGGCCAACGTGTCGCTGCGCCCGGATCCCGCGGTCGACCGCTCCACCGAGGACCTGATCGCCGGCGTCGAGCGTGGCATCTACGTGGTCGGCGACAAGTCCTGGTCGATCGACATGCAGCGCTACAACTTCCAGTTCACCGGGCAGCGGTTCTTCCGGATCGAGCACGGGCGGCTCGCGGGCCAGCTCCGCGACGTGGCCTACCAGGCCACGACCACGGACTTCTGGGGCTCCCTCGACGCCGTCGGCGGGAAGTCGACCTGGGGGCTGCACGGCGCCATGAACTGCGGGAAGGCCCAGCCGGGTCAGATCGCCGCGGTCAGTCACGGCTGCCCGTCAGCCCTGTTCCGCGGGATCAACGTGCTCAACACGCGGTCGGAGGGGCGATGAGCGAGCTCGCGAGCGAACCATGGACACAGCTGAAGGCCCAGGAGATCGTCGAACAGACCCTCGCGCTACCCGGGGTGGACGCGGGCCGTGTCGTGATCGTGTCCGAGACCAGCGAGGCCGTGCTGCGCTGGGCCAACTCGACGATGACGACCAACGGGCACACCACGTCGCGAGAGGTGTCGGTGATCGCGATGGTCACCGTGGCTGGTGGTACCGCGGCCGGTGTGGTGAGCTCCAGTGCCGCGGTCACCCATCCCACGCAGCTGCAGGACCTGGTGCGCGCCGCGGAGGACGCCGCGCGCGACGCGGGTCCGGCGCGCGACGCGATGCCGCTCCCCGAACCCACCGCCGACGACCCAACCTGGGCCGACGGTGCGGTGGAGACCTCGATCGGGGTATACCGAACCCTCGCCGAGGGGCTCGCGGAGGTGCTGGCCGGGCCGCAGCGGCATTACGGTTTCGCCAGCCACGAGATCACCACCCTCTGGCTGGGCACCTCGGCGGGCGTGCGCCGGCGTTGGGCGCAGCCCACCGGTTCGGTGGAACTGAACGTCAAGACCCCGGACCTCACCGGTTCGGCGTGGACCGGGGCGTCCACGGCCGACTTCGTCGACATCGACGTGGTCGCGCTCGCCGCCCAGACGTCGGCGCGGTTGGGTTGGGGTCGGCGACGGGTAGAGCTGCCGGCCGGACGCTACGAGACGCTGCTGCCGCCCTCGGCCGTCGCGGATCTGATGGTGGATCTGGCCTGCTCGATGGAGGGTCGGCCCGCTCACGAGGGTCGCAGTGCGTTCGCCGGGCCCGCCGGGCCGCGCACCGGGGAACGGTTGACCGACCTGCCGTTGACCCTGGCCGCCGACCCCGATGTGGTGGGGCTGGAGTACGAGCCCGTCCTGACCACCACCCACTCCGGCGACGGGATCAGCGTCTTCGACAACGGTGCGGCCACCCGACGGGCCGAGTGGGTACGCGAGGGCGTGATCGCCGAGCTCGGCTATTCGCGCGCCGAGGCCGTCGAGTTCGGCACCACGTTCACCCCTCCCGGGGGGAACCTGCTGCTCACCGGGGGATCAGCGGCATCGTTGGCCGAGATGGTGGCGCGCACCGAGCGCGGGCTGCTGCTCACCTGCCTGTGGTACATCCGCGAGGTCGACCCGACCACGTTGTTGCTCACCGGGCTGACCCGCGACGGCGTCTACCTGGTGGAGGGCGGCGAGGTCGTCGGCGAGGTCGATCACAACTTCCGGTTCAACTTCTCCCCTCTGGATGTGCTGCGCCGGGCGTCGGAGGTCGGTGCCACCGAGCGCACGCTGCCACGTGAGTGGAAGGACTTGTTCACCCGCGCCGCGATGCCGCCGGTGCGGGTTCCGGAGTTCAACATGTCGTCGGTGTCGCTGGGGAAGTAGCCGCGTTGCAGCATGAATCATGAAGCTGGCGGCATGATCCAGAGCACCCAACGAAACTTCCAGGTAAGGACTACAGCCGCGGGTCCACCGGCTGCGACTCCAACGCCAGCACCGCGGCCACGGCCTGATGCACCCGCCACAGCGGCTCGCCCTCGACGAACCGGTGCAAGGCCTCCAACCCGAGCGCGTACTCCCGCAGCGCGAGCGCCCGCTTGCGGCCGACGGCGCGTTCCCGCAGCCGGGTCAGGTTCGCCGGCTCGGTGTAGTGCGGGCCGTACACCAGCCGCAGGTACTCCGGGCCACGCACCTTGAGACCGGGTTGGACCAGCCCCCGCCGGCCGCGCTCGCAGCCGCCGGCAGGCTTCACGACCGCCCCTTCCGCGCCCGCGCCCACCGCGTCGGCCCACCATCGCGCGCCGCGCTCGCGCGCCGCCGGATCGTCGAGGCGCACGGGTAGGCGGGCGGTGGGCACCAGGAGCTCGGGGTCGGCGGCGACGAGCCGGTCGAGTACGCCGAGCTGCCAGTCCACCGGGCGCTCCGCGTGCACGGAGCCTGCGCCGGCGAGCAGGCAGAAGGGGGCCAGCCGGACCGGCCCGTCCCCGGCATGCCGACGCCACTCGCGATCGAACGCGGCCGCGTCGCCCACCCGCGACCGGATCCGGGCCAGGTCGTCGCCGATGTCCACCCCGCGGGCGGCTGCGGCCTTGAGCACCGCGGCTGTCGCCCCGAGGTCGGCCAGCGCCGCGGCCGCGGTCGGGGCATAGCGATCGTCGAGCAGCCCGCCGGCCGCGGCGGACCATGGAAGCAGCTCGGCGTCGAGCGCGAGCCAGTCGGTGTCCAGCTCCGACCACAGTCCGGCGGTGTCGAGCGCCGCCCGGAGCCGAGCGAGCAGAGGCTCGGGTTCGGTGTTGACGCTCGGGCCCGCACGCGACCCGTCGGTGTTGATGCTCGGGCCCGCACGCGACCCGTCGGTGTTGACGCTTGGGCCCGCAAGCGACCCGTCGGTGACAACAAGCCGCCGTCCGGTGCGCGACACCACCATCCCGGTTTCCCCGTCGGTCGCACCGAACCGGCGCCGCGCCGCGCCGGCGTCCGCGCACACGATCACCACGGCCCGCGAACCCATGTGCTTGGCCTGCATCACCACCTCGGCGACGCCATCGGCGGCGTATGCGTCAAAGGCTGCGGCGGGCTGCTCCAACGGCCCGTCCGGTGCGGTCGCGACCGGCGCCATCGTCGGTGGCAGATACACGAGCCAGCGGGGGTGCACGGCGAACCGGCTGAGCACCTCCAGCGCCGCGGCGCTCTGTTCGGCCGGTACCGTGATCCGCCCGAGGTGACGTGTCTCGACGGCACGCTTGCCGAGCACGTCGGTGACGTCGAGCTCGTCGGCCGCCCGCCCCGCCGCGACCGCCGGCTCGGGGCGCAGCGGGCGGACCGGCTCGAACCACACCTTCTCGGCCGCCACGCTCACCAGCTCCCGCTCGGGCCAGCGCAGTGCGGTGAGCGCCCCACCGAACACGCACCCGGTGTCCAGGCAGATCGTGTTGTTGACCCACACCGCCTCGGGCACCGGCGTGTGCCCGTACGCCACAGCCGCCGTGCCGCGGTACTCCAGCGCCCACGGGTAGCGCACCGGCAGGCCGAACTCGTCGGTCTCGCCGGTGGTCTCCCCGTACAGCGCGAACGCCCGCACCCGTCGGGATGCGCGGCCGTGGAACTGCTCGCGCAGCCCGGCGTGCGCCACCACCAGCCGGCCGCCGTCGAGCACGTAGTGCGCGAGCAGCCCGTCCATGAACGCCTTCGCCTCGGCTGCGAACCCGTCCGGCTCGGCGGCGAGCTGCTCCAACGACTCGACCAACCCGTGCGAACGTCGCACGTCGCGACCCTTCAGCGCGCGCACCAGCTTCACCTCGTGGTTGCCGGCCACCGCCAAGGCCACCCCGTCGGCGACCATCCCCATCGCCAGCCGGAGCACCCCGATGACGGCCGGTCCGCGGTCGACGAGGTCACCGAGGAACACCGCGGTACGCCCCTGCGGGTGCCACGCCGACACCGCGCGACCGGTCTCGTCGCGGCGCAGCTCCCAGCCCAGCTCACCGAGCAGCGTCTCGAGCTCACCGCGACAGCCGTGCACGTCGCCGATCAGGTCGAACGGGCCGGTGAGCTCCCGGCGGTCGTTGTAGGAACGGGTGCGCTCGATCTGCACAGCCTCGATCTCGTCGACCGTGCTCAGCACGTGCACATACCGGAAACCCTCGGCCTTGAGCCTGCGCAGGCTGCGGCGCAGCTCGCCGTGCTGGCGGCCCACCACCTCTCGTCCGAACCGGGAGCGCCCCGCGCACAGACCTTCGGGCAGGTCGAGCACGATCGCCACCGGCAGCACGTCGTGGCTGCGGGCCAGCTCGATCAGCGATGCTCGCGCGGCTTGTTGGGTGCTGGTGGCGTCGACGACCGTGAGCAGCCCGCGCCGCAGCCGGATCCCGGCGACGTGATGCAGCGCGTCGAAGGCGTCGGAGCTGGCCGACTGGTCGTCCGGGTCGTCGGCGACCATGCCGCGGAAGGCGTCGGAGGACAGCACCTCGGTCGGGACGAAATGCCGCGCCGCGAACGTCGATTTGCCCGCCCCGCTCACCCCGACCAGCACCACCAGGGAGAGCTCCGGGATCTTCATTCGCCCTTCCTGGTGAAGACGGCCAGCTGCGTGGGTGTGCCGAACGTGACGTCCGGAGCACCGACCTCTGCATACCGGACGCGGTAGCCATGGCTGGCGCCGACCCGCTCGGCCCAGGATGCGAACTCCGCGCGCGTCCACTCGAAACGGTGGTCGGGATGGCGCAACGCTCCCGGCGCCAGGTTGGGGTAGGAAGCGTTGTACTCGCGGTTGGGTGTGGTCACGACGACGGTGACCGGTCGCGCCACGGCGAACACGCTCTGCTCCAGCGACGTCAGCCGGTCGGGCTCCACGTGCTCGACGACCTCGCTCAGCACGGCCGCGTCATAGCCGGCCAACTCCCGGTCGGTATAGGTGAGCGAGCTCTGGCGCAGCGTGATCCGCGACCGAGCCGCCGGCGGGAGCTCATCGAGGCGCAACCGCCGCGCCGCCCGGTCCAGCGAGGTGGCGGACGTGTCGATGCCGACGACCTCGGTGAAGGACGTGTCCCGCAGGAGCTCGGCGAGCAGGGCTCCCTCGCCACAGCCCAGGTCCAGGACCCGGCGCGCGCCGGCGGCGTGCAGCTGCGCCACCACGGCACGGCGACGCAGCTCCCGCAACGGAGTGGGCGGGGTCTCGCCCTCGTCGCCGATACCGAGCCGTTCCAGCAACGGCGCGGTCAGTCGCCGCCGGTACCGCAGGTAGCGCCGGGTGATCAGCTCCCGCTCGGGGTGGTCGGCCAGCCAGCCCTCGCCGGCGCGCATCAACTTGTCGGCCTCGTCGGGCCCGACGTAGTGGTGTTTCGCGTCGTCGAGGACGGGGAGCAGGACGTACACCGCGGTCAGCGCGTCAACGAGCCG
The DNA here is from genome assembly GCA_050701075.1 of Pseudonocardia sp. Lineage (GTDB taxonomy): Bacteria > Actinomycetota > Actinomycetes > Mycobacteriales > Pseudonocardiaceae > Pseudonocardia. The sequence continues at coordinate 5,366 of JBOHEP010000158.1, forward strand.
GACCGGGCCGGTCAGCCGCAGGTCGACGTGCCGCGGGCCGACCGGCGTGGAGTCCACCGCCCATCCCAGCGGGCCGAAGAGCCGCGCGGCGAGACTGTCGGTGTCCCGGACGGCCGGAACCGCCAGCTCCAGTTGCAGCACTGCGGCCGCCAGCTCGGGACGTTCACGCGAGCGGCCGTGCAACGCCGAGCCGAGCGTGCGGGAGATCGCCACCGACAACAGCGACGACGCGGCGTAAGGACGATCGTTGACGTGCTGGCCCAGGGTGAACCCGTCCGGCGACCCCGACGGGTCGCCGCGCCGGACCAGCCCGACCGGGTCGACCTCGACCATCAGTGCGGCCGTGCAGCGATCGAGGCCCGCCTGCGGGAAGCAGACGGTGGCGTGCCCGAATGCCAGCTCCGTGCGGTGCACCCGGTCAGGGTGCTTGCCAAGCAGGAAGCCGAGATCGGTGGCCGGCGCCTGCGCCAGCGTGATCGTCAGCAGCACCCGGCAAACGTACTGGCTCGACGCCGGCGCTTCTCCGAGTCGCGAAGCCTCGACGGAGGTTCGCCCTCGTCATCGCGTGGTGAGGGCGTGGTCAGCGCGCCGCACGTCGCCGTGTCACCGCTGGGTGGGCGTGGCCGGCTGGGGGCCGTCCGGCTCGGACACCGGCTGCGACACGGGCTTGGTCGCGACGCCCTGCTCGGACAGCTTCTGCTGAACCTGCTCGGAGATCTGCGTGGCGCGCCGGCGCTCCCGGATACGGATCAGCACCAGCATCGAGACGCCGTAGGCGATGCCGAGGATGAGGAGCACCACACCGAGCTTCACCACCATCGTCTGCACGATGCCATCGAGGTCGAATTCGATCGCGGAGATGATCGCCAGCACCCCGAGAGTGACGAGGTAGAACAGCACGGACAGCAGGCGGTTGACCGAGTGCGAGACCTTCTGGTCCTGGAAGACCTCCTGGAGGAAGGGCTCACCCGAGACCACCAGGAGACGCCCGACGGCGAAGGTCAGGGCGACCGAGATCGCCAGCAGGGTGAGGTACTCGGCGGTCTCGTTCATGGCGTCCTCCAGGAGGGCTTCGTCGGCAGCACCGCGGCATACCCAGTCTAGGGGCAGTTCAGTCGTATCTGCGTGATCGACATTGGGTCGCGGCTCACGAGGTCCGGCCGCTCCACATCGCGAAATGCCGGAAAAACGTCTCCCGTGATCTGAATCGATTACCTGGATCGGTCGTGCGAGTGAGTCGTCAGTCGCGGCCGTGCGGGAATCTGTACATCCCGGGTACCGTCAGCATTCATCATTCACCGTCATGCCCGCACCTGTCGGTTCGGGTGGGAACCAGCATTTTCTGGGCTGCTCGGGCAGGCTAGCCCAGCGAGGAGACGAACGACATGACCGCCATGACCGTGCCGGGCATCGACCAAGCGCCGACCCAGAACGCACGGCTGACGTCCTGGGTGCGGGACAGGTGCGGGACGTGGTCGAGCGGGTCTTGTGGTGCGATGGGTCCGACGAGCAGTGGCGTCGGGTCACCACGCGGCTGCATGCGCGGCCGCACGAGGTACGTCATCCCGTTCTGCATGGGCCCGATCGACGCTGACCAGCCGATGCTCGGGGTGGAGGTCGCCGACTCCGAGTACGTCGTCGCCTCGATGAAGATCATGACCCGGATGGGTGACTCGGTGCTGCCGCTGTTCGACGGCACCGCCGGCGACCGTTTCGTGCCCTGCCTGCATTCCGTGGGCGCCCCGATCGAACCCGGTCAGAGCGACGTGCTCGGCCGTGAAGCGACACGAAGTGCATCAGCCATTTCCCGGAGACCCGCGAGATCTGGAGCTACGGTTCGGGCTACGGCGGCAACGCCCTGCTGGGCAAGAAGTGTTACGCGCTGCGGATCGCCTCAGCCATCGCGCACGACGAGGGCCGGCTCGCCGAGCACATGCTGACCCTCAAGTTGATCACCCGGAGGACAGGATCCACTGCATCGCGGCGGTGTTCCCGTCGGCCTGCGGCAAGACCTGAGTACGGCTTCTTCGGGTCGCGCCGGGTACCAGCCGGAAAACCAATCCCCATGCGATGACGGCCATTGATCAGGGCAATTCCCTGTTCACGAACGTCGCCCTGACCGACGACGGCGACGTCTGGTGGGAGGGCTTGGAAGGCGATCCGCAGCACCTCTCACATCCTGGACAGGCAAGGCCTGGACTCCTGATTCCGGTTTCCCCGCCGCCCACCCGAACTCCCGCTGCACCACCCCGATCTCGCAGTGTCCGGTCATCGCGGCGGAATGGGAGGACCCGCGGGGTGTGCCCATCTCGGCCATCGTGTTCGGCGGCCGTCGGGCCGACACCGTTGCGCTGGTCACCGAGGCCCGCGACTGGCAGCACGGCACGTTCATCGGCGCCAACCTGTCCAGCGAGAAGACGGCCGCGGCGGCGGGCGAGGTCGGGGCCGTGCGCCAACGCCGACGTGAAGGCTGCGCTGACCGTCGACGTCGAGGAGCCCCTGAAACTCCGCCTGGACATGTAGCCGCTGTCGGGGTCCTGTGGTCCACTCATCGATGCGAGATCGGGTGAACCTAGCGGAGGCGACGTGGCCATCACCGAGATGACGAACGGGCCCGGCGGATCGGGCGGACCGCCGCGATCACGACGCGTGGATCCGCGTCAGGTAGCCATCTGGTCCGCGGTGGCCGTTGTCGGCGCCGTCGCCTGGGGCATCCTGGCGCTCAGTCGGGGCGAGGAGATCTCGGCCGCCTGGCTGATCTTCGCCGCCCTTGCCTCCTACGCCATCGGATACCGCTTCTACTCGCGGTTCATCGCGCGCAAGGTGCTCGGCGTCGACGACACCCGGGCAACTCCGGCCGAGCGGGTGAACGACGGCCGGGACTTCCAGCCGACGGACCGCAGGGTGCTGTTCGGGCACCATTTCGCTGCGATCGCCGGCGCCGGCCCGCTGGTCGGGCCCGTGCTGGCCGCGCAGATGGGCTACCTGCCGGGCACGATCTGGATCATCATCGGCGTCATCTTCGCCGGCGCCGTGCAGGACATGGTCACGCTGTTCTTCTCCACGCGGCGCGGCGGGCGGAGCCTGGGCCAGATGGCTCGTGAGGAGATCGGGCCCGTCGGAGGCGTCGCGGCGTTGATCGCGGTACTCGCCATTATGATCATCTTGCTGGCCGTGCTCGCGTTGGTGGTGGTGCAGGCGCTGGCCAACTCACCGTGGGGCACGTTCTCACTCGCGATGACGATCCCGACCGCGCTGTTCATGGGCTTCTACCTGCGTTATCTGCGGCCCGGGAAGATCCTCGAGGTCTCCGCCATCGGTGTGGCGCTGCTGCTGCTGGCGATCGTGGCCGGCGGCTGGATCTCCGAGTCCGGTGCCGCGGATACGTTCACCCTGAGCGCGAACCAGCTGACCCTCGCGCTCGTCGTCTACGGTTTCGTCGCGTCGGTGCTGCCGGTGTGGATGCTGCTCGCTCCACGCGACTACCTGTCGAGCTTCATGAAGATCG
>JBOHEP010000159.1:0-1731 GCA_050701075.1 Pseudonocardia sp.
TCACGCCCGAGGGCGGACAGGCTTCTGATCAGGCCAACCTGGAGAGCCAGGCCGGTGCTGGCAACCACGACGGACAAGTCACCGCGACGGCACGCCGAAGCGGCCAGATCATGGTTGAGTCACACCGAGTCACCAGCACCGATCCTGCCGGTCCTCCACCCAGGAGCACCGCAACGACACTCACAGATCATGGTGGTGGTGTAGGTGATGCGTCCGCCGAGCTGGAGCAGGTGGCGCACGGTGGCGCGGTACTCGTCGTTGTCGGCGAGGTAGGCGTTGAGCCGGTCGGCGAGCCAGGCCTCGGCGTTGAACGCGAGCAGGCGCAGGACCATCTGCAGGCTGCGTCTCTGGGTGGCCAGGACGGCCCGTTTCGCGTTGGGGTCGTGCTGGTGGCGGGGATCTTGGCGGGGATCGTCTTGAGAGCGTCGCGGGCCGCGGCTACCACCGTCGAGCGTTGTCGATGTTCTTCTCGGCGGCGGGGATCGCGGTGTTGATCTGCGTAGCGGGCAGGTCGGCGTGGAGGAGCTGCGCGAACGCGCGCTGGCGTCGGCCAGGGCGGTCTCGGCGCGTCTGGCGGCGGTGCGGGCGGTCTTGCGGGCGGGGTTGTCGACCAGCGTGGTGTCGGGGCCGGTGTCGGCGCCGTAGTGGCACAGCCAGTCGATGCCGTGGTGAGCGGTGAGGTACTTGAACACGTTCTCGATGCGCCAGCGGCACCGCAGCCACGCCAGCAGCGCCGCCGCAGGGGCGCGTCGAGGTCGCTGGTGAGGACCTGCAGCACGGGTTTCCCGGCCTCGTAGAGGGTGAGCTGACGGGCCGGGCCGTAGTCCTTGAGCTGGACCGTCTCGTCGGCCAGGGTCACAGTCTCGGCGCGCCCGGCCGGGTCGACCCGCCAGCACCGGGCCGCAGGCGCTCGTCGTCCATCGGCGCCGTGACGACAAGCCCGCGAGTTGATCTCTGGCCACAGTCTTGGCCACGAACTGCAGTACACCAGCGCCCGGGATGCCCCCCTCCACGATGCACGTCGTGCCGATGAAGCGCCTGGTCACCTCCCATGTAGGCGCCAGCGTCGCGACTACGGATCAGAAGGTTAGGGGTTCGAATCCCTTCGGGGGAACCATCGATATACTCGCCCTGACCAGCACGAATGGTCGGGGCGAGACCCATTTCCGGGGGTGGTCGGGTGATCTCTGACCACACTAGATCAGCCTCAGCTCGTCGCCACTGAAGTAGGTGTCCTTCTGTAGCCGCTTGCGTACCGACTCCAGAGCCTTCAGCGCATCATCGAGAGCGAGACCCGCATTGTGCTGGGACGCCGCGCCGCCCAACTTCCGACGCGCCTTCCGAGCGCGCGAGATCGTGTGCACGAGGTTGAGGAGCACGTCGGAAACCTCGGCCATCGCCTGTTCCTCGGCGACCTGGTCCGCACTGCGGACATGATCAGAATGTGGCTGCGCCATGGCGTTTCACCCATCCTCCGAGACAGCGGAACCTCGCCACCATAGCCGGACGGTCAGACCTCGCAGGCGGGATCAAGAACCTACGCGTCCTCGTCGGCCGGCTCCCGAGGCACCCGATATGGGTCGGGGTCACCGGCCGGACGGGCCCCGGCGGCCAGCCGGGCGACCTCGGCGTCGGACTCCCGGGTGCGGGCCAACAGCTCCTCCATGCGCCGCGCCTCGTCCGGGACGACGTCGGGCAAGAACGCCAGCGAGGGGGTGTGCCGGATGCCCG
>JBOHEP010000160.1:0-2584 GCA_050701075.1 Pseudonocardia sp.
TATGAGCAGTGCTGGATTATGCGCAGTGTTGGCCTGTTGGGCCTGGTGAGGGTGGGGCTGGGGATCGAGCGCTGCGCATAACGCGCCGAGCATTCTGGTCACGGGTTCGGCATGGTGCCGGGCCCGCATGATCGGAGGTTGGCTGTGATGGCGACTTTGTCCGCGCTGGTGTCGGGTTTGGACGCAGAGTTGAGGCGTCTGGGTTACAAGGACTCGACGTTGGTTTGGTATCGGGGCTGCTGGCGTCGCTTGGAGAAGTTCTTCGCTGCCCGTCGCGTCGAGGAGTTCTCCCTGGACCTGGCGATGGCGTGGGTCGACGAGGCGTGCGGCTTCTTCGAGAAGGAGCGGGTGGGCACGCTCAAACCGAATGATGTCTATTTGTTCAGAGTCGCCCAGATGTTGGGTGATTACGCGGTCCACGGGGCGGTGTTGCGCCGCTACTCCCGGTCCGTGGGCAAGCTGGCTGGGGAGGGTGCCCACGCGGTCGTCCGGTTCCAGACGTGGCTGCGGGCCGCTGGCCGCGCTGTGTCGACCGTGCGGGTGTACGGGACGGTGGCCGGGGAATTCGTCGCGTTCGTGGGCACACGCGGGGGGCTGGCTCGTTGCGACGCCGGGGCGGTCGAGGCGTTCGTCGCCACGCTGGCCGGATACCAGGTCAAGACCGTCGAGCAGAAACTGTGCGCGGTGCGGTCGTTCCTCAGGTTCGCGTCCGCCGACGGCCTGGTCGACGCCGCCGTACTGGATGCGGTCCCGGCCGTGCGGTCCAGCAAGCAGGTCAGGGTGCCATCGGTGTGGGATCCAGGCGACGTGGCCCGGATCCTGGACGCAGTCGACCGAGGCAACCCGTGCGGGAAGCGGGACTACGCGATCATTTTGCTGGTCACCAGGCTCGGGCTACGCGGCGTCGACGTCAAACGGCTGGAGTTCGCCGACTTCGACTGGCCGGGCAACCGGGTGTGCCTGGTGCAGTCCAAGACCGGCCACCGGGTGCAGTTGCCGTTGTTGAAAGAGGTCGGCTGGGCGGTGATCGACTACCTTCGCGATGGTCGGCCGGTCTGCGACTGCCCGCAGGTGTTCCTACGGCACACCGCCCCGATAGGACCGTTCTCCGACCAGGACCATCTGCATCAGATCCTGGTCAAGCACGCCCGGGTGGCTCACGTGCGGGTGAGCGAGAAACGCCGCCACGGCATGCACTCGCTCAGACACACGCTGGCGACCCGGTTGATGGAGGACGGCACGCCGGTCGAGCAGATCGCCGACATCCTCGGCCATCAGTCGGTTCAATCGACTGGCGTGTATTTGAAGTCGTCTCTGGGCCTGCTGGCCAAGTGCGCCCTGGACCCGGACCCACCAGCGCGGGAGGCGTCACGATGACCCCCGACATCACGCTGGCCGACGCGATCACGGCTCTGGTCGCGGAGAAACGCGCCGTTGGCTTCAAGTACGCCGCCGAAGAGCGGGTGCTGGCCCGGTTTGCCGCGTTCTGCCGCAGCGAGTTCCCCGGACCGGGAGCGCCTACTCAAGCTTCGGTCGAGGCGTGGATCGCGACCGCCCGGCGACGAGGAGTCCAACCGGCGACCCTGCAGACCTTGGCCGCGCCGGTCAGGGAGTTGGCCCGTTGGCTGGGCCGCCGGGGCGTGCCGGCCTACGTCCTGCCCGCAGGCGCGCTGCCCAGACCCGCTCGCTACGTCCCGCACATCTACACCGACCAGGAACTAGCGGCCTTGTTCGCCCAAACGGACCGCTCCCGCTACTGCTCGCAGGTCCCCTTGCGGCACCTGGTCATGCCGGTGCTGTTCCGCACGATCTACGCCTGCGGCCTGCGTGCCTCCGAAGCCCGCCTGCTGCGGGTCGATGACGTCGACATCGACGCCGGCGTGCTGCAGATCCGCGACGCGAAGGGCGGCAAAGACCGGCAGGCGCCCGTCTGCGCGCCGCTGCGCGTCCGGCTCGCCGACTACCACGCCCACGTCGTCGGGCGCTCGGGCGGGGACTGGTTCTTCCCCGGCAGGGCCGGGCGGCCGTTGACGCTCGGGAACATCGACAAGAACTTCCGCCGATTTCTGTGGCAGGCCCGTATTTCCCACGGTGGTCGAGGCCACGGCCCCCGCGTACATGATCTACGCCATACCTTTGCTGTCAACAACCTGCGTTCGTGGCTCACCCACGGCGAGGACGTCGGCGCGTTGCTGCCGGTCCTGCAAACCTACATGGGCCATTCCTCGCTCGCCGACACCGCCTACTACCTCAGGCTGACAGCCGAGTCCTACCCCCACATCACCGCCCAAGTCCAACACGCCGTCGGCGACGTCGTCTCGCCCATCACCGCAGGACCGCGCCATGGCGACTGACTTCGCGGTCTTCCTGCGCCGCTTCCTCACCGCGCACCTGGCCGGGCTGCGCGGCTGCTCACCCAACACGGTCGCGTCCTACCGCGACACGTTCAAGCTACTGATCGCCTACTTCCGCGACGACAGATCCATCCCGCCAGAAAAACTCACCCTCGATTGCATCGACGCCGCCGCCATCACCGGATTCCTGAACTGGCTCGAGGCCAGCAGGCACAACAGCGTGTCGACCC
>JBOHEP010000161.1:0-28491 GCA_050701075.1 Pseudonocardia sp.
GGGCCGGAGCCGAGCTGGGACGTCACGGCCCGCCGGGTGCTGGCGCACGAGTCGGGACCGCTGCGGGTGGTGGGCGGGCCCGGCACCGGCAAGACGACGCTGCTCCTGGCGAGGATGGCTGCCCGGGTCTGTGCCGGCGCTGCCCCGGAGCGCACGCTGCTGCTTGTCGGGAGCCAGCGGGCCGCCGGGGAGCTCCGCGAGCGGCTCACCTCGCTCGTGCACGGCGACGGTGCGGCGGGGGAAGGGGGCACCTTGCGGGAGCCGCTCGTCCGCACGCTGCATTCCTACGCGTTCGGAGTGTTGCGGTTGCACGCTGCCCGCGAAGGCGCCCCGCCGCCCCGGTTGCTCGCGAGCGCCGAGCAGGACGCTGTGATACGTGACCTGCTCGCCGGCGAGCTGGCCGGTGCCGCGCCCGATTCCGGCTGGCCCGACCAGCTGCGGCCGGCGCTGAGCCTGCCGGGTTTCGCGGCGGAGTTGCGCGAGTTGCTGATGCGCGCGGCCGAGCGCGGGCTCGGGCCGGAGGAGCTGGCCGAGCTGGGCCGCGAGCACGACATGCCCGAGTGGGCCGCGGCCGGCCGGTTCTTCCGCAGCTACGAGCACGTCATCCTGCTGCGCGGAGCGGCCGGCCGCAGCGCCCCGCAGGCCACCGCCCCCGCGCTCGACGCCGCCGAGCTCGTCACCGCCGCCCTCGACGCGCTCGCCTCCGATCCGGAGCTGCTGGCGGCCGAGCGCGACCGGGTGCAGCACCTGCTCGTCGACGATGCCCAGGATCTCGACCCGCAGCAGATGGAGCTGGTCCGGGTGCTCGGTTCCACCGCCCGCACCGTGCTGCTCGCCGGTGACCCCGACCAGGCCGTGCTCAGCTTCCGGGGTGCGGACCCCGGTGGGCTCCGGGCGGTCGAGGCGGAGACCGTGGTGCTCGCCACCGATCACCGGGGGGCACCCGCGGTGCGGGCGGCCGGTGGGCGGCTGGTGGCGCGGTTGCCGGGGGCGGGTGCCGGGCGCGAGCGTTTCGGGCCGTCGGCTCAGGCCACTGCGACTGTTGGGTCGGATTCAGCGGCGGCGCCGGCCCCGGATGTGGGATCGGTAGAGGTGCGGGTGTTCGGCTCGGCCGCCCAGGAGGCGAGTTGGATCGCCGACCAGCTCCGCCGGGCACACCTCACCAAAGGCGCGGGCGGGCGCGGGATGCCCTGGTCGGAGATGGCGGTGCTCTCCCGGTCCACGCGGCGGTCGCTCCCGGCGCTGCGCCGGGCGTTGCTGGCCGCCGGCGTCCCCATCGCTGCCCCCCCTGAAGAGCTTCCACTGGCCCGCCAGCCCGCCGTCGTCCCCCTGCTCATGGTACTGCGGTACGCCCTGCGCCCCCACGAGATCGATGCCGACGCCGCCACCGCGCTGCTCACCTCACCGCTCGGATCGGCCGACCCGATGCGGATGCGCCGCCTGCGGCGGGGGTTGTTGCGACTGCACGCCGGGGGCCACCCGGAGGTGCCGGCGAACGAGTCCGAGCGATCTGGCAGCGATCCGCTGCTGGTCGAGGCGTTGCGCGCCGCCGCGGGAGGTCGGCCCGACCCGCTGGTAGCGCTACCCCCACACGAGACGGCCCCACTGCGCTCGGTCGGCGCCCTGCTGGCCGTCGCCCGCAGTGCCGCGCGCGCCGGCGAGAGCGCCGAGCAGGTGCTGTGGCGGATCTGGCAGACCTGTGGGTTGGCCAACCGGTGGAGCGAGGCCAGCGCCAGGGGTGGGCCGATCGGCGCGGCGGCCGACCGCGATCTCGACGCCGTGCTCGCCCTGTTCGACACCGCAGCGCGCTACACCGACCGGCTGCCGGGCGCAGGCGTCGCAAGCTTCACCGAGTACCTCGCCGACCAGCAGCTGCCCGGCGACTCGCTGGCTCCGCGGGCGGTGCAGGGCGAAGCGGTCGCGCTGCTCACCGCGCACGCCGCGCGCGGGCGCGAGTGGGAGGTCGTCGCCGTCCCGGGTGTGCAGGAGGGGAGCTGGCCCGACCTTCGGCTGCGTGGCAGCCTGTTGGGCAACGAGCGGCTCGTCGACCTGGTGGCCGGCGTGTCGGCGCCGGGCTCGGACACGGTGTCCCGCGTCGCACCGCTGCTGGCCGAGGAACGGCGTCTCTTCTACGTCGCGTGCACCCGGGCCCGGCACACCTTGCTGGTCAGCGCCGTGCAGGGGGAGGACGAGCAGCCCTCCCGGTTCCTCGACGATCTCGATCCGGTGCCCGCCGGCGAGGCCGATCGGGTGGTGCACCGGCCTGGGCGTGCGCTGGTGCTGGCCGAGCTCGTGGGCGAGCTGCGCCGGGCGGTTGCCGACCCCGAGGACGACGCTGATGACATCGCCTCGGATGGCCCCGAGGACGACGCGGACGACATCGCCTCGGATGGCCCTGCGGACGACGCGGACGACATCGCCTCGGATGGCCCTGCGGATGACCTCGGGGATGGCCTCGCGGACGACCTCGCCCCGGATGGTTCCGCACCGGCACGGGCCGGGCGTCGACTGCGGGCCGCGGCGCAGCTGGCCCGGCTCGCGGCCGCCGGGGTGCCCGGGGCGCATCCCGACGACTGGTACGGGCTCGCACCACTGTCCACCACGGCACCGCTGCGGGTGCCGGGCGAGGTGGTGCCCGTTTCGCCGTCCGACGTGGAGAAGATCGTCCGGTGCCCGCTGCGCTGGGTGCTGGAGCGCCACGGTGGTGGCGAGGTGGGCGCGCTGTCCGCGGTCACCGGCTCGCTGGTGCACGCCCTGGTGCAGGCCAAGGCTGCCGGGGCCGACGGGGCGGAGCTGGAGGGCGCGCTGCATTCGGCGTGGTCGCGGCTCGACGTCGGAGCCCCGTGGTTCGGCCGCCGCGAGCTGGTGCGGGTGCGCGGGATGTTGGCCGCGTTCGACGACTGGGTGCGCACCAGCCGGGAGGGCGGGCTGCGGCTGGTGGCCGTCGAGCACCCGGTACAGCTCGACATCGCCGGCGACAAGTGCGGCGCGGGGGGGCCGTGCCTGCGGCTGCGCGGCCGGGTGGATCGGCTGGAGGTCGACCGCGAGGGTCGCCCGGTGGTCGTCGACGTGAAGACCGGCAAGACCGCAGTCTCGGCCCGGGCGGCCGCCGAGCACCCGCAGCTCGCGGTGTACCAACTGGCCGCAGCACTCGGGGCGTTTGGTGAGCTGCTGGAGAACGGCGCCGCGCCGGGGGGTGCCCGGCTGGTGTACCTCGCAGACCGGAAGGCCGCGGGGCAGGCGAAAGAACCTGCGCAGCCCCCGTTCGACGACGCCCAGATCACCCAGTGGCTCCAGGTCGTACGCACCTGCGCTGAGGAGACGTCAAGCGCGCATTTCATCGCTCGCACCGGCCCCGACTGCGACCGCTGCCCGGTACGCACCAGCTGTCCGCTCAACGAATCCGGCCGTCCGGTGACGGAGGATTAGATGGACACCTGGTGCGGTGCGGCACAGTTCTTCGGGGGTCTGGATCACGTCTGCAGCTTCATGAGCACCGAATGGGAACACAGAGCCGCATCGCGGGCGGTTCCCGGTACCGAAGTGCTGATCTTGGCAGGTCACCGCGGCTCCGACGGCGCCGTGACCAACTCCGACGGCGCCGTGACCAACTCCGGTTGCGCTGTGACCAACTCCGGTTGCGCCGTGACCAACTCCGGTTGCGCTGTGACCAACTCTGGTGGGGCTGTGATCATCGGTGGGGAACCCGTAACCGCACACGACACGGCTGATGGTTCCCCAACATCGATCAAGCGCTCGGCACCGTCCGCCCACCGGATCCGCGCACCACCTCCACGCGTGCCCTCGCCCGATCGAGGCCCCCGAAGAACTTCTGCGTGTCGTGTGAGCACGGACCTCACCAGCGCCGGTTCGCCCGCCAAGTCCGCCGCCCCATCTGTGGAATCGGTCATCTCGTGCCCCTCACACCCCAGTCCCTGGCAACCGCCCTCGGCCTACCACCCCCCACCGAGGAGCAGGACGCCGTGATCGCCGCGCCCGCCCGTCCCGCACTGGTGGTGGCGGGGGCCGGCGCGGGCAAGACCGAGACGATGGCGGCCCGGGTCGTGTGGTTGGTCGCGACCGGCCAGGTGCTGCCCGAGCAGGTGCTCGGCCTGACCTTCACCCGCAAGGCCGCCCAGCAGCTCGGGGTCCGGGTGCGGTCGAGGCTGCGGCGGCTGGGTGGATCGCGGCTGCTCGACGAGCTGGATCCGAGCGGGGAGCGGCGGGCCGCGGTGCTGGCCGGCGAACCCACCGTGTCCACCTACCATGCCTACGCCGGTCGTCTCGTCGGCGAGCACGCGCTCCGGCTACCCGCCGAACCCGGGGCCCGGCTGCTCGGCGGCACGGCGGCGTGGCAGCTCGCGCACCGGGTGGTGTCGGGATGGGCCGACGACCTGGACGTGGACCGGATGCCGGCCACCGTCACGGGTTGGTTGCTCGCGCTGGCCGGTGAGCTCGGCGAACACCTGGTGGAGCCCGCGGCGGTGCGCCGGCATGCCGAGCGCCTCGCCGCGGTGTTGACCGACGCCCCGCGGGGCAAGGGTCAGCGCGTGGAGCCGTCGCAGGCCTACCAGCAGTGGATCGACGCGCAGCGGTTGCGGGTCGCGCTGTTGCCGCTGGTCGAGGCGTTCTCGGCGCGCAAGCGTGCGGAGCGGGCGGTCGACTTCTCCGACCAGCTCGTCATCGCCGCGCGGGTGGCGGTCGAGCACCCGGAGGTGGGGGAGGCGGAGCGGGCCACGTACCGGGCGGTGCTGCTCGACGAGTACCAGGACACCGGGCATGCCCAGCGGGTGTTGCTGCGTGCGCTGTTCGGCACCGGCGTGGGTGGGTCGGTCGACGGGGAGGTGCCGGTCGGGGCGGATGGGCTCGCGGTCACCGCCGTCGGCGACCCGTGCCAGTCGATCTACGGCTGGCGTGGGGCCAGTGCGGGCAACCTTGCGCGGTTCCGCACCGACTTCCCCGCGCCGGGAGGTGCTCCGGCGCGGGAGTACGGCCTGCTCACCAGCTTCCGCAACCCGCCTGAGGTGCTTGCCCTGGCGAACGCGGTGTCGGCGCCGCTGCGCGGGACCCCCGGCGCCGTCGGGGTCGGGGAGCTGCGGGCCGCTGTCGACCGGCCCGCTCCCTCGTCCGCCGTCGCGGGCGCGGGTGTCGGGGAGCTGCGTCCAGCCGTCGACCCGTCCACCCCGACGCCGGTCCGGGCGGGCGATGTGCGGGTCGCGCTGCTGCCCGACGTCGCGAGTGAGGTCGACTGGGTGGCCGACGGTGTGGCCGGGTACTGGCACCGGGCCGCGGAAGCGGGGGCGGAGCCGCCCACCTCGGCGGTGCTGGTGCGCCGCCGCGCCGACATGGACGCCCTGGCCACCGCACTGCGCGCGCGTGGGCTGCCGGTGGAGGTCGTCGGTCTCGGCGGGTTGCTCGACACTCCCGAGGTGCGCGACCTGGTCAGCGCGCTGCGGCTGGTGGCCGACCCGCTGGCCGGCCCCGCCGCGATCCGGCTGCTCACCGGGGCTCGCTGGCGGCTGGGGGTGGCCGACCTCGCGGCGCTGTGGCAGCGCGCGCGGGAGCTCGTGCCCGCGGCACCCGCCCGGCCAGGTCCGCTCAGCACGTCCGAACTCGCCCTGGGTGCACTTCCCGGTGAGCAGGCCGAGCAGACCGGGGTCGTCGACGCGCTCGACGACCCCGGTCCGGCACAGCGCTACTCCCAGGCCGGGTTCGCGCGGATCCGCCGGTTGGCCCGGGAGCTGGGCTGGCTGCGGGCCCGTGCGTCAGTGCCGCTCACCGACCTGGTCGCCGACACCGAGCGGGTGCTGTTGCTCGACGCCGAGACCGCCGCCCGGCCGGGTCCGGTCGGGCGGGCGCATCTCGACGCGTTCGCCGGGGTGGTGGCCGACTTCGCCGCCGGTGCCGAGGTGCCCACGTTGCCGGCGTTGCTGGACTACCTGGTCACCGCGGAGCAGGCCGAGGACGGGCTCACACCCGGTGAGGTCGAGGTCGCCCCGGACCGGGTGCAGGTGCTCACCGTGCACGCGGCCAAGGGCCTGGAGTGGCAGGTGGTGGCGGTGCCGCACCTGGTCGCGGGCGTGTTCCCCGGCCGTCGGATCGGCGGTAGCTGGCTGACCAGCCCGGCCGAGCTGCCCGTCCCGCTGCGCGGCGACGCCGCCGACCTGCCCGGCCTGCACCTTCCGTCCGGCGGAGACCGCAAGGAGCTCGAGACGGCGCTCAAGGAGCACGACGCCGCGTTGGACGCGCGCCGGCTCACCGAGGAACGCCGGCTGTGCTACGTCGCGCTCACCCGCGCCGAGCACGCGCTGTTCGTGTCCGGGCACCGTTGGGGGATGTCGGGGGACAAGCCCCGCGAACCGTCGGAGTTCCTCCTGGAGATCGCCGCCGTCGTGGGCGAATCCGGCATCGAGCAGTGGGCTGAGCCGCCGGCCGCGGACGCGGTCAACCCGGCGACCGCCGAGCCGCCCAGCGGCACCTGGCCCCTCGACCCACTCGGTGCGAGATCCACCGCTGTGCACCGGGGCGCCGAGCTGGTGCGCGCCGCGCTGCGGGAGCTGGACGACATGCGCGCCGCCCTGGCCGAGGACGCCGAGCCGGGGTCGCAGCTGGAGCTGCTGGACCTGGTGGCCGAACCGCACCCGGGGAGCGGGGATCCCGAGGGTTGGGCCGCCGACGTCGACGTGCTGCTGGCCGAGCGCGCAGCGGCCGTCGCCCGGCCCACCGTCGCCCTGCCCGCGCAGCTCTCGGTGAGCCGGCTCGTCGAGCTCGCCGCCGATCCGGCTGCGCTCGCCGCCCGGCTGCGCCGTCCGCTGCCGGTGGCCCCCAACCCGCACGCCCGTCGAGGCACCGCGTTCCACGCCTGGCTGGAGCAGCGGTTCGGCGCGGCCCAGCTCCTCGACCTCGACGAACTGCCCGGCGCGGCCGACGACGGAGCCCCGGCCGACGACACGCTCACCGAGCTGCAGGACGCGTTCCTCGCTTCGGAGTGGGCGCTGCGACGGCCCGTCGAGGTCGAGGTGCCGTTCGAGACGGTGATCGGCGGCATCGGTGTGCGCGGCCGGATGGACGCCGTGTTCGCCGAGACGGACGGGGGCTTCATGGTCCTCGACTGGAAGACCGGCGCCCTGCCCGACGCGTCCGGGATGAGGGCGCTGTCGGTGCAGCTCGCGGCGTACCGGCTGGCGTGGGCGGCGCTGGTCGGCTGCCCGCCCGGGCAGGTGCGCGCGGCGTTCCACTACGTGCGCCCGAACGTCACGCTGAGGCCGGCCGACCTCCTCGACGCCGACGGCCTGCGCGAGCTGGTGTCGTCGGTCCCCCTGAGCACGTGATCCAGAGCGGGCCGGTGATCCGGAGCAGCGCACGAGCCCGGTCAGTGCGTGGACATGCTCCGTCGTCCGACGGGTACCAGCTGCGTCGAGGGGTGGACAGCTGGATGGCCGAACCTTCCGGCCCGTTCGGCCGAATGCTGTGTCGACCGATGTCGAGCTGCCAGACACGGGGCGTCTACCCAGACGAAGGGAAGTGTATGCGAGGGGTTGCGTGGCTGGTGGCCGTCGAAGGTGCAGTGCACAGCTGGCTGGTCCGGCACAGTATTCCGGCGTTGCGAATCAGCCTGGGGTTGGTGTTCCTCGGTTTCGGCGTTCTGAAATACATTCCGGGTGTGAGCCCGGCGCAGGACCTGGCGGCCACGACAACGGCCATTCTGACCTTCGGGCTGATCCCCGATGGCGTCGCGCTCGTACTCATCGCCACGATGGAGTGCGGCATCGGCCTCCTGCTGATCGTGGGAAAGGCGCTGCGGTTGGCGCTCTACCTTCTCCTGGTGCAGCTCCTCGGCATTCTGTCGCCGCTTGTGCTGTTGCCGGAGCGGTTGTTCTCCGGACCGTTCCATGCTCCGACGCTGGAAGGCCAGTACGTGCTCAAGGACATCGTTCTGGTCGCCGCGGCGATGGTCATCGCGACGTCGTTCCGCGGTGCTCAGATCAGGTTCGGTGAGCGGCGCGCGAACGAGAGCACGGCACCCCGGTATCGACGGCCGGTGACTGCTTCGGAGAGGCTAGCGGTCGTGCTTTCGGGTATTCGGGGGGAGTTCTCGGTGCCGGAGTTGTGTCGGCGGCACCGAATCACCGAGGACGAGTACGCCTGCTGGCGACGTACCGTCGAGGATGGCGCGATGGCTTCGCTGACCGGCTCGGGGTCGGCTCCTCGACATGGCGTCCGGTCGGCGACGGATGGGCGATCGGCCATATGACATGAGATGCGACGAGGACGCGGCGCGGCGACGACATGAGTGCGCCCCGGGCAGGCTCCGGGGCGCGACCGAGGGGTGGCATGGCGAGGGGTATCGGCCCGACCATCGGTGAGCGGATAGTCACACTGCGCGGCAAGCGCCTGACGCAGACCGCCCTCGCCGCCCGCGCGGATGTTTCGGTGGACTGGGCCGGACGACTGGACGAGCTGGGGCGTCTGCTGCCTGATCACCCAGATGCTCGCCACCGTGCGCGGTGACCAGTGATGGCGAGCGCGGCGAAGCACACGATCTGGCTGCGCAGCTCTACCAGCTGACGGTGTGCACGCTCGTGCAGCTTGGGTACCCGATATCGCCCATCTGGCCGTTCGCGACGCTCTGCGGCTCGCCGAGTCCGGGTCCGACCCGCTGCGCCCGGCGGTATTGCGCTGCACCCTGGCATGGCTGCTCCTGACACAGGGCCGCAGCGTCGAAGCTCATCGCCTCGCCACCGGGACCGCGGCGGCGGTCGCTCCCGGTGGGGACTCGCCGCTGTCCTCATGGTCGGTGTACGCCCGGACCAGCGCGAGCAGCGCGGTGTCGAGGACCGCGGCGATCTGTGACCAACGGCGCGGCTTTGCGGCTAGCGTCGCCACCATGACCGCGCGCATCATCCTGTTCGGGGGGACCGGCTACACCGGCCGGCGCACTGCTGAGGCCATGGTCAAACGTGGGCTGCGGCCGGTGCTCGCCGGACGGGACCCAGCCCGGCTCGACGAGTCGGCTTGCCGGCTGGGCGGGCTGGAGACCGCACGCGCCGACGTGACCGACACCGGCTCGGTGGCCGCGCTCGTCGGGCCGGGGGACGTCCTGGTGAGCACGGTCGGACCCTTCGCGACGCTCGGCGGGCCCGCGGTGCTCGCCGCCATCGACGCCGGCGCGATCTACCTGGACTCCACCGGTGAGCCCCCGTTCATCCGAGAGGTGTTCGAACGCCACGGCCCGGCGGCACGGCGCACGGGGGCGGCGCTGCTCACCGCGTTCGGCAACGACTACGTGCCCGGCGTGCTGGCCGGTGCCCTGGCGCTGCGCGCGGCTGGTGAGGCGAGCAGGGTGGACGTCGGCTACTTCTTCACCGGCGGCGGCAAGGGCCAGGCCTTCTCCCGCGGCACGCTGTCCTCACTGGCCGGGGTGGCCACCGAGCCGATGTACGCCTGGCGTGAGGGGGCTTTGCGCACCGAGCCCGCCGGGGCCCGGCTGCGGACCTTCGACATCGCTGGACGGCCCCGTCCGGGCGTCACGATCGGCGCGACCGAACAGTTCGCTCTTCCGCGGCTCGCGCCCGGACTGCGCACCGTGGACGTCTACCTGGGCTGGTTCGGCGCGGCGAGCCAGGCCGTGCACCTCGGCTCCCGGGTCACTCCACTGCTGGGCCGGGTGCCCGGCGCCGCTCAGGTCGTGCAGCGGCTGGCGGCGTTCGCCACCCGCCGGGCCGCCGCGGCGCCCTCGCCCGAGCTGCTGGCCCGGGTGACGTCGCATTTCGTGGCCGAGGCCTTCGATGCCACCGGCACCCTGCTGGCCCGGGTCCGTCTGATCTCCCCGGACGGCTATGCCATCACCGCCGACCTGCTCGCCTGGGGTGCCGGTCGGGCCGCTGAACACGGCGTGCGGGATACCGGCGCGCTCGATCCGGTGACCGCGTTCGGGCTGGACGAGCTCGTCGGGGGGGCGGCCGAGGCCGGGATCAGGCAGGTGGAGTGACGGTGCCGGTGCTCCGGTGTGACGGTGACCGCCTGGCCTTGCGATACACGGTGAGTGCCCACCACACCAGCGGCACCTGCAACGGTAGCCGGCCGTAGGCGAGCGCCTGCTCTGGCAGTGACCGGTCCGACCAGTCGATCGCCATCTTGACATTGCCCGGGAAGACCGCCACGAACAGCACCGCCGCGGCGAGCCCGCCGAGCCGGCGTGTGCGTGGCACCGCTACCGCCGCCGCGACGGCCAGTTCCGCCAGCCCGGACAGGAGCGTCCAGAAACGCGGATCGCCGGGCAACGCGGTCGGGACGAGCGCGTCGATGGGAGCGGGCACGATGAAATGCAGGATGCCGGTCCCGGCCAGCAATACGGCCAACGCTGGAGCGGCCCTCGGCCGGCGAACCTGCACAGCGCCGATCATTCCACGGTGGCTACTGTCACGCCGATGAGCAGAGATCGGCGCCACCGGCCGTTCGCCGATCCGGCTCTGGTCGGCCCGCTCCGCATGCCCGAGTCGCGGGTCACCCCGGTGGTGTCGCTGATCCGCAGGCTGATGGTGGCCCTGGGCGCGCTGGTCGCCACCGCCTTGATCGTCTACTTCGGACGCGACGGTTACCTCGACAACAACCGCGACGACCCGATCAGCCTGCTCGACGCGTTCTACTACGCCACGGTGTCGGTGTCGACCACCGGCTACGGCGACATCGTGCCGGTCAGCGACACTGCCCGGCTGCTGACCACGATCTTCGTCACCCCGTTGCGGCTGATCTTCCTGATCACGTTCGTCGGGACGACGGTGGAGCTGCTCACCGAGCGTTCCCGCCAGTCGTTCCGCATCCAGCGCTGGAGGTCCCGCGTGCGCGACCACACCGTCGTCGTCGGTTACGGCACCAAAGGGCACGCGGCGGTGGACACGTTGCTCAGTGACGGCGTCGAGCCCACCGACATCGTCGTGGTCGACACCGACCGCGGCCGGCTCGACGCGGCGTCCGCCCGCGGACTGGTCACGGTGACCGGCAACGCCACCCGGTCCAGCGTGCTGCGCATCGCCGGGGTGCCGGACGCAAAGGCGATCATCGTGGCCACCAACCGCGACGACACCGCGGTGCTCGTCACGCTGACTGCCCGCGAGCTGGCCCCGAAGATCACTATTGTCGCGGCGGTGCGGGAGTCGGAGAACGTGCACCTGCTGCGCCAGTCCGGGGCGAACTCGGTGGTCGTCTCCGCGGAGACGGCAGGTCGGCTGCTGGGCATCGCCACAAAGACGCCGCTCGTCGTGGAGGTGGTCGAGGACCTGCTGACCCCCGATGAGGGTCTGGCGATCAGTGAGCGCCTGGTGGACGAGTCCGAGGTGGGCGGCTCGCCGCGGCACCTCTCCGACATCGTGCTCGGCGTCGTGCGGGCGGACAAGCTGCACCGGGTCGACGCCTCCGCGGTGGACTCCCTTGAGCGCGGCGACCGCCTCCTCTACGTCCGCAAAGCCACCCCACCCGACAACCCCTAACCCCCGCGAGTTGCGCGTTCCGACACGGCGAGTTGCGCATTCCGACACGGCGAGTTGCGCATTTCAATACGGCGCATGTCCAGCGACTCCTGATGCCGTGTACCTGCAGGGTTTCAGACTCTGGATACCGGATGTTGTCCTGACCAGGCCGAAGACTGTCGATCAAGCACCATTCCCGCCAGGATGACGGGGTCGTCCGCCCGGCGGTAACGACCCGGCGCATCACGTCGGATCACCGACTGACCCGGGTTGCGGGAATCTGCGGACAGGCGTGATCAGGCCGAGGCCGCGAGGTCGTCGCCATCACCGGGTGCGCTGAGCGCAGCGCGTCGATGCTCGACGAACCCCCACGATTGGCCCAGCGCGACGCTTGGTACACGAGCAGGACCTCTGGCAGTGCGGCGTCTTCGAGCTTGTCCAACACCGGGGAGCTCAGTCCGACCAGCCGCACCCAGCCCCCTGGCCATCTGGGCCAGGTCAGTCACGAGAAACCGGGAGCCGCCCTCGAGCAGCAGGTCTACGTGCTTCTGTAGCAGTCTGAGCCCCGCACCGTCGAGCTTGCCGCTCACCGACAGCAGGTCCACATGCTCGATGTTGATCGTGAGTTGTGCGGTCTGTGACATCTGAACCACCTCGACGCATCACTCTTACGTGACGCCGCTGGGGTCCGACTTCCCTGTGAACCATAGCCTGCTCGTGCCCGCGCCGGGTGGGGCCTGGCGAGGTGCGGGACTACGCTCTCGCTGAGCAGCCTTGCGGGTCGTCGGAGGAGGGATCTGCGGAATGACCCAGCACGAGCATGGCCGTGAGCGGCAGCTGGGCAGGGCCTTCGTGGGGTTGGCGGACACCCTCGTGGACGACTACGACGTCATCGATCTGTTGGACCGGTTGGTCGGTCACAGCGTGGAGCTGCTCGGGGTGGAGGCGGCCGGGATCCTGCTGGTCGACCCTGCGCACCGACGAGGACACCCGCGTCCGCGGTGACGGCAACCGGGCCCTCGGTGAGCTGACGCCCGGGCGAGCGGGTGGTGGTGGTGCGGGTCGAGGGCACCGGGGACGCGGCGACCGCCGTGTCCGTGCTCGCCCGCAGGCCCGGGTCGTCGGCACGGTCACTGCGCTGACCGATGGCCGCGCGACCCTGGTCGGGGTGAACGGGCTCACCTCGACCGTGGACGTCGCCGGCCTGGGCCGGCCGCCCACCGTCGGCGATCTGGTGGTGCTGACCGGTGTCGCGGCCGACGCGACCACCCTGGTGGCCGACGGCATCCGGGTCCTGCTGAAGGCGTCCTGACGCGGGCACATGCGGGGCCGTGCACCAGCCGCGTAGCGTGCGCGCACGTGCGCGTCGTCACCTGGAACGTCAACTCGGCCCTCTCCCGGCTGCCTCGCCTGTTGCCGTGGCTCGACGAACGCGACCCGGACGTCGTCTGCCTGCAGGAGACCAAACTCACCGACGACGCCTTCGCCGAGGCGTTCGCCGGGCCGTTGGCGCAGCGGGGGTACACCGCGGCCCACCACGGGGAGGGTCGGTGGAACGGCGTGGCGCTGCTGTCCCGGGTTGGCCTGGACGACGTGGTCCGCGGTCTGCCCGACGAGCCGCGCTTCCCGGCCCCGGACTCCCCGGCGCAAGCCCGCGCCATCACCGCGACGTGCCGTGGCCTGCGGATCACCTCGGTCTACGTCCCCAACGGTCGCGCTCCCGACGATCCGCACTACGCGTACAAGCTGGAGTGGCTGGCCGCGCTGCAGGCGTCGGTCTCCGAGCCGGCCGGCGCTATCATCGCCGGGGACATGAACATCGCGCCCACCGACGGCGATCTCTGGGACCCGGCCCTGTTCGTCGGCTCGACGCACGTCACCCCGCCCGAGCGCGCCGCGCTGGCCGGGCTCGTCGGGCTCGGCCTGCGCGACGTCGTGCGTGACCGCTGGCCCGCCGAGCGGGTGTTCACCTACTGGGACTACCGGGCCGGGCGGTTCCACCAGGACAAGGGCATGCGGATCGACCTGGTGCTGGCCGGCGACCACGCCGCGGACCGCATCGTGGCCGCCTGGGTGGACCGCAGGGCCCGCAAGGGAAAGGGCCCCAGCGACCATGCCCCGGTGATCGTCGATCTCGACACCGCACCGGACGGTGACATCGGTCCGATGATCCCGCCGCCGTCCACCCCGGCCACGTTGCCGCACCGACGCTGAGCTTCCCCAGAACGGCCAAGAATACAGGGAAGGGTGCCGGCAGCGTTCCCATCAGGAGGTCCGATGATCGTCCGTCATGTCCTGCCAGTGGCAGCCGCAACGCTGGCGTTGGTCGGGCTTGCGGCCTGCGCCACGCCCGACCCGGCGACGCGGCCCGCCGCGAATGCGCCGCCGACGCCCGGACCGGTGCGACCCGGCGACGCGGTGAGCGACGCCCAGCGTGCGGCGTTCGGCAACGGCCACCGGGGCGCCCTCGCCCTTGCCACGCTCGGCGGGCTGGGCCAGGAGAAGGGCACCTCCGACGAGATCCGCACCCTCGGGGCGCAGATCGCCGCCGACAGCTCGCTCCTCGACGAGGAGCTCCGCGCACTCGCCACCGGCGCGGGTGTGGTGCTCGGTGACCAGACCAGCGCTGATCAGCAGACCGTGAACACAGATCTCCATGCCCGCACGGGGCAGCCGTTCGACCAGGCCTGGATCCGTGCCGTCCTCGATCTCCAGAAGCAGGTCCGGGAGGCCGCGAATGCGGTGTTCGCGTTGCCGAACGTCTCTCCCGAGGCGGTGACCGCGGCCCGTGACGCGCTGGCCCGTCTCGACGCCGCCGCCGCGACGCTGCAGCAGGCCGCGACATCCTCGGGTGCCAGCACGTCGACCCGGTGACCGCCCGGGAGCGGGGCCTTCGTGGCGCTGCGAGGTCGCCTCCGGGGAAGGGTCGAGCGGCGTGGGCGGTCGGGTGGTGCCCCTACCGGACGACTCGCCGCTACGAGGAAACCCGTTCGCCGAGCCGGTCCGATGATCGGTCGTCCGGCCGGCTATCGCGACGCCTGCGGCGGCCAGGGTAGCCGAGACCGTCAGCAGGATGGGCAGTGCGGTTGCCGGGGAGCTCAGCAGCGCGAGCAGGGCGCCACCGAGGCCGATCATGGTGGCGGTGGTGAGCTGGTCGGCGATCTGCGCGGCCGAGGAGTTGGAACCGACCGAGCCTGCGGCGGACTGTTGCAGCAACAGGTAGGACACCGCCGAGAATCCCACCCCCATACCGATCCCGGCGATGGCCCAGAACGGCGCGGCCAGCCACGGCGAACCCCATGACGGTGCGACCAGCAACAGCCCGGCCGTGCCGAGCGTCAATGCACAGAACCCGACGCGCAGCAGCGTGGTCCTCGGCATGTCGGGGTGCCGGCCCTGCCACGCCGACGCCGCCGACCAGCCCAGCGAGCCCGCGATCAGGGGCACGCCCGCGGCGGTCAGTGATCAGCCGTGGGTGCCGTTGAGCATCAGCGGCAGGTAGGCGTTGACGGTGAAGAACACCCCGGCCAGCAGGCCGCGAGCGGCGACGACGGCCGGGACACCGCGTCGCGCGCGGAACACCCCGCGCGGCAGAAGGTGGCGCAGGGCCGGGACGAGCGCCACAACGGCGGCGGTGGCCACGACGGCTCCGAGTGCACTGAGGTGTTGGGAGACCCAGCTCAGCGCGGACACCCCGACGGCCACGCCGAGAGCGGCGAGGACCACGCCCCGGCGCGGCGTCGGGACCGAGGCCGCCGGTGGTGGTTCCAGCCGCCGCACCGCCAGGCACCACGAGACTCACCGCCGCCGCCACGATCGGCACCAGCCCGACGAACACCCAGTGCCAGGACAACACCTCGGTCACCGCCCCGGCGACGGGGGGACCGATCAGCGTGGGCAGGACCCACGCCGAGGAGAGCAACCCGAGACGGCGGGGCGGGTGCGCTCCGGGTAGACCACGGCGATCAGCACGTAGGCTGCGACGGTCAGCGCTCCGGCGCTCAAGCCTTGCAGCACGCGACCGACGAGCAGCTGGGCCATGCTGTCCGAGGTCCCGGCGACGATCAGGCCGAGCCCGAACAGCACCGGTGTGCCGATCAGCGGGACCCGCGGGCCGGCGCGGTCGCACCAGGTCCCGCACAGCACCGTACTGAACACCGCCGCCGCCATGAACGACACGAACGGCCAGGCGTAGAGCGAGATCGCCCCGAGGTCGGCGACCAGCGCCGGCATCGCGGTGCCGACGCCCATCGCCTCGAACGCGACCAGGCTGATCAGCAGGATCAGCCCGGTCGTGGTGGCCCGACGGCTCGGCCCGAACAGCTCGGCGCGAACGGTGGGAGGTGCGGGGGTGGCGGTCACGCTCCCGATGGTGCAACGTCGACCCAGGTGCAGGTCAACCGCGAGACGGCTACGAACCGGAGCAGGGACCTGATGCCCATGGTGTGCCAATCATACTTGCAAGAGCCACCTTGTGACCATGGATGGTACTATGGATGATCTATGTTGTCCGTCACGACGCGGGCGTCGACGTCGGGCAGACGCTGGTCGCCAGCGCTGACGGGGCAGGACGAATCGTGCTGGAAACTCCTGAGGCCGTCCAGCGTCGGGTGTGGGAAGCCGCTCCCGCTGCCGGCGACGGCGCGGACTCGGTCGCCGGCATCCGCGAGCTGAGAGAAGAGGACCGACGAGTCGCAGACACTGCGGCAGCCCGGCGGGCGGCCCCGCCACCTGGCGGGGCTCGTGACGATGAGGTCGGTGCCGCGCTCCTGCATGCCCTCGAGCTGTGAGTCCAGGCCGTCGAGTCGTCCTGGACGCGTCCGCCCTCCTGGCGTGGGTGCTGAACGAGCGTGGAGCGGCAACCATCGGCAAGCTGCTGCCGGTCGCCGTCATCCCGGCCCCCAATCTCGTCGAGGTGCTGTATCGGGCCCCGGAGCGGGGGCATCGCATGGAGCCGGCCGACCTGCACTCGCATGTGACCAGCATGGGAGTGGCCGTGTAGCCGATGACGGCGGCCGACGTGCCGCGCGCGGTTGATCTGATCGCCGGCTCTCGGGCCGGACGGCACGGCGAGCGGGACGCGTCCCTGTCGCTTGGCGACGGACTGTGCCTCGCGGTGGCCGAGCGGCTCAAGCTTCCGGTGACGGGCGGGGACCAGCTGTGGGCGGAGTTGTCCTTGGCCGTGCCGTTCGTACCGTTCCGGGCGTGAATGCCCATGGGTGAGCAGAGCACAGGGTCAGGCGTGGCAACCTGTCCGCCGTGAGCGCCAGCATCGACACCACGTCCCGGACCGACGCCGAGGCCGTCCGCGCCGCCGCCCTGCGCGCCGCCGCAGCCGCGCCGGGAGTCCGCGCCGCGGGGGGTACGGCGATCGACGCCGCCCTCCATGCCGCCGCTGGGCTGCTGCGCGAGCGTGCCGACGCCGTGCTCGCCGCGAACGCCGCCGACGTCGAGGCGGCCGAGCAGGGCGCCATGGCGCCCGGTCTCCTCGACCGGCTGCGCCTGAGCCCCGAGCGCCTCACCGACATGGCCGACCAGCTCGACGTCCTTGCCGCCACCCCTGAGCCGCCGTTGCAGCGCGAGGTGCGCACGCTGGCCACCGGCGAGCGGGTGTTCGAGCGGCGCGTCCCGGTCGGTGTCATCGGCGCGGTGTTCGAGGCCCGGCCCAACGTCACCGTCGACGTCGCCTCGCAGGTGTTGAAGGCCCGGTCGGCCGCGGTGCTGCGCACCGGTTCGGCGGCGCTGGGATCAGCCCGCGCGCTCGTCGACCTCGTGATCGCCCCCGCGCTGGAACGGCACGGTATTCCCGCCGGCGCCGTACAGCTCGTGCCCACCCCAGGGCACGCCGGTGCGGAGGCACTGGTCGGGCTGCCCGATCTGGTGCCGTTGGTCGTGGTCCGCGGCAGTGGAGAGGTGACCCGCAGACTCACCGCCCTCGGCGCGGCGGCCGGCACCCGGGTGCTCGCCCATGCGGACGGCGGCGGTGTGCTCTACCTCGATGCCAGCGCCGACGAGACGACCGTCGAGCGGCTCGTTCGGGACAGCACCGACCGGTTGGGCGTCTGCAACCGGCTCAACCTCCTGCTGATCGACCGTCCCGCCCACGACCGGCTCTGGCCCGTCGCGGAGCGTGCGTTGCGCGAACGCGGGATCACCCCGAGCCTGCCCCCGCACCCCCACCCGCTCGGTCACGAATGGGCGCTTGACCCCGGCGCCGAAGCGCACGTGACGGTCGCGCCCGTCGACGGACCGGTCGACGCCGCGACGACCGCGAGCCGGGAGACCTCCGGCCTCGCCGCCACCGTCTGCGCGGCCGATGAGACCGCGGCCACCGCGTTCATCGACGCCTACACCGGCACCGGCGTGTTCTGGAACGCCACGACGCGCCTGCTCGACGGCTACAAGCTGCTCGGCCTGCCCGAGACGGGCATCAACGTCGACCACACCCCGGGCCCGCGCGGGCCGGTCACCTACCTCGACCTGGGCCTGCGCCAGTTCGTCGTCCTCCCATCGGCCACATAGCCGACAACCCGATACCGCCGCCCGGCCTTTCCTGCGACGCTGCGGGTGTGGAGATGCTCCAGAGTTCCGGCGAGCCACGACCGCGTGCGTCGCGACGCACGGACGTCGTCATGACGGCGGTGTCGGTCTGGTTCGTCCTGGGCCTGTTCCTCGACGCCTTCGCGCACTCCACGGTCCCGGAGCTGGAGACGTTCTTCACCCCGTGGCACGCGGTGTTCTACAGCGGGTTCGCCGCGACCGGTGGCTGGGTGCTGTGGACGGTATGGCGCAATGTCGGGCCGGACCGGCAAGGTCTCGCGGCCGTTCCCGTCGGCTACGGCATGACGATGGTCGCGCTGCCGGTGTTCGCCCTGTCCGGTGCGATCGACATGCTCTGGCACACCGTGCTGGGCATCGAGACCGGCACCGACATCTTCTTCAGCCCCAGCCACCTCGGCCTGGTCGCGTCGATGGTCATCATCGTGACGAGCCCGCTGCGATCGGCGTGGTCCGACCCCGGCCTCGGGTCCCGCCCCTCGCTGCGGGCGCTGCTTCCCGCTGTGGTCACGCTGTCCTTCGCCGGCAGCTTGATCCTGCTGTTCCTCAGCTACGGGAACGCGCTGTTCTTCGGGCCGAACGCCATCGTGGAGATCTTCTCCACTTCCGGGGGCGAGGACGCGGACCTGCTCGCGGGCCGGATCGTCGTCACCACCATCGTGTTGCTCGCGCCGCTGCTGCTGCTGCTCGCCCGCCGCTGGCACCTCCCGTTCGGCGCCGCGACGATCGGGTACTCCGCGGCGGCGGCGATCTCCGCCACACTCACCGGTCTCGAGGTGCTGGACATCCCGCTCACGATCGTCGTGGCCGGCGTCGGGGTCGATCTACTGGCGCGCCGGCTGCGGCCAACCGCCGAGCGGCGCACCGCGTTCTGGGTCTTCGCCGCGACGGCCCCCCTGCTGACCTGGTCGCTCTATTTGGGGGTCGCGTCGGCGGTGGTGGGCCGGCTCCCGGCGGTCACCGAGCTGTGGACGGGCATCCCGATCGTCACCGCGTTGGTCGGCTGGTCGCTCGCGGCGCTGATGTTGCCCAACGCCGTGGCGGTCACCTCGACCGCTCCTGAGTGGCCCGGAGTGCGGGCCGGTTAGGGTCGGTGGCGTGCTGGCCACCATCGAACTTCCCTCTGTCGAACTCCACCGGGCGACGCTGTCCAACGGGCTGCGGGTACTGCTCGTCCCGGATCCCACCACGCCCGTCGTCGGGGTCGCGATACACGTCGACGTCGGCTTCCGGTCCGAACCCGAGGGTCGCACCGGGTTCGCGCACCTGTTCGAGCATCTCATGTTCCAGGGCAGCGAGAGCCTGGAGAAGCTGGCGCACTTCCGCCACGTCCAGGGTTCGGGCGGGGTGTTCAACGGTTCCACCCACCAGGACTACACCGACTACTTCCAGGTGCTGCCCGCCGCCGCGCTGGAACGGGCGCTGTTCCTGGAGGCCGATCGGCTGCGTGCGCCGAAGCTGACGGTGGAGAACCTGCGCAACCAGGTGGACGTGGTCAAGGAGGAGATCCGGCTCAACGTCCTGAACCGGCCCTACGGCGGGTTCCCGTGGATCCTGCTGCCACCCGTGCTCTACGACACCTTTCCCAACGCCCACAACGGCTACGGCGACTTCTCCGAACTGGAGCAGGCGAGCCTCGACGACGCCGCGGCGTTCTTCGACACCTACTATGCCCCGGGCAACGCCCAGGTCACCGTGGCCGGATACTTCGACGTCGACGAGGCGCTCGCGCTGGTCGAGAAGCACTTCGGCGACATCCCGGTCCGTCCGACGCCCACCCGCCCCTCCTTCGCCGAGCCGGCGCGGCAGACCGAGCGGCGCCGGTCCGTGGCCGACGCGCATGCCCCGCTGCCCGCGTTGGCGCTCGGTTTCCGGATGCCCGACCCCGGCGCTGACCTCGACCGGTATCTCGGACATGCGCTGCTGGCTTCGATGCTCGGCGACGGCGAGGCGGCCCGGTTGCAGCGCCGTCTCGTGCATGAGGACGGGCTGGTCACCGACATCTCGGCGAGCCCGGGGTTGATGGGCCCGCTGGACGCTCGCGATCCCGACACCTTCACGATCACCGCCGTGCATCCGGCCACTGTGGATCCGGAACGGGTCCTAGCGGCCGTCGACGAGGAGCTCGACAAGCTCGCCGCTCAGGCCCCGAGCTCCGACGAGCTGGCCCGCCAGGTGGCCCGGTGGTCGGCGGCGCTGCATCATGAGGACGACCGGGTGATGTACCGGATGCTCGGTCTCGGTGCGCGCGAGCTGCTCTACGGCCGCGCGGAGATCGCCGTCGAGCTGCCTGAGCGATTGGCCGCGGTCACCCCGGAGCAGGTCCGGGCGGCCGCGGCCGCCCTGCGCTCGGCCGGGCGGGGGGTGCTGCTCCTGGAACCGGGCAGCGAGGATGCGCGTGCCGCTGACGATGCGCGCGTCGCTGAAGAGGCGCGCTCCGCTCACGAGGCGCGCTCCGCTGACACTGCGCGCTCCGCTGACACTGCGCGCTCCGCTGACACTGCGCGCTCCGCTGACACTGCGCGCGGCGAGGAGCGGGCATGACCGGCACAGTGACCCCCCACCCGCCGCGGACGGGCGATCACCGCAGTGCCGAGGAGATCGGCCGGACCGCGGCGGGCCCGCGGCCGTTGCCGCCGCTCGGTGCAACCCGCGACGTCCCGCTGCCCGACGTCGAGCAAGCCATTCTCGGCACCGGTCTGCGGGTACTCGCCGCGCATCGTCCCGGCGTTCCGATGGTCGAGCTGCGGCTCCGGGTGCCCTTCGCCGACGGCGGCGATCTCGCTGAACCCACGCATGTGGGCACCGCCGAGCTGCTGACCGCCACGCTGCTCGCGGGCACCGGCAAGCGTGACCGGGTGACGATCGACGACGAGCTCGCCGCGGTCGGGGCTGATCTCGGCGTGAGCGTCGACCCGGAGCAGCTCATGGTCAGCGGCTCCGGGTTGGCCGGCGGGCTGCCCGCCGTCCTCGAGGTGCTCGCGGATGTGCTCACCGGCGCCACGCACCCCGACGCCGAGGTGGCCCGGGAGCGCGAACGGCTGGTGGAACGAATCGCCGTGGCTCGCGCCCAGCCGCGCACGATCGCCCGGGAGGCGTTGCAGCGCAGGCGGTTCGGTGACCACCCGATCGCCCGCGAGATGCCGACCGAGGCGGAGGTCGTCGCCGTCACCGCGTCTGACCTGCGAGCCTTGCAGGCCGCCGCGTTGGTGCCCCGCGGGGCCATCCTGACCCTCGTCGGGGACCTCGATCCGACGACGGCGATCGAGCAGGTCGAGGCGGTGCTCACCGGATGGTCTTCAGACGAAAACGCCCGGGAGCTTATGGCGCCGCCGCCGCTCACCCCGGGTGACCTGCTACTCGTGCACCGCCCGGGTTCCGTGCAGTCGCAGCTGCGCCTGTCCGCGCCTGCGCTGTGCCGCGACGACCCGCGCTACGCCGTGCTCCAGCTGACCAACCTGGTCTTCGGTGGGTACTTCTCCTCGCGCTGGATGGAGAACATCCGCGAGGACAAGGGCTACACGTACGGGGCGCACTCCGGGGTCGAGTTCATCCCGGGCGGCGCGGTCCTGGGCGTGGAGACCGACGTGGCCAGCAACGTCACCGCCGCCGCCCTGCTGGAGACCCGCTACGAGCTGGGCCGGCTGACCGCGGTGCCACCGACCGCGGAGGAGGTCGAGGCGGCCCGGCGCTTTGCCGTCGGCTCACTGTTGATCTCCCTGGACAGCCAGGGTGGGCTGGCCTCCACACTGTCGGCGCTGGCTGCCGACGGCCTTGACGTCGACTGGTTGCGCGCGCACCCGGCCCGGCTGGAGGCCGTCACAGTCGAGCAGGTGGCCGCCGCGGCGCTGCAGTTCTTCGCGCCCACGGCCTTCACCGGGGTGGTGATCGGCGACGCCGACGTGATCGGTGCCGGGCTGCGAGCGCTCGGGGGGATCACCGGCCCGTGAATGAGCTCGCGAGTGAACCATCGGTGCTGCCGATCGGCACCGACCTCATCCTGCTCGATCCGCCGGTGCTGTCCCGGTCGGCCGTGCGCCGGGATGAGCCGCTGCGCGTCGACACCGCCCGCCAGCTCGCCTGCTGGCCCACCGCGCAGCTTGTCGTCGTCGACGCCGAGGGACGCACCCCCGTCGAGTGGCGCGAGCAGCCCGGCGACGGCTTCCGCGGCGGGGACGCCGGCACCTGGGATGTCGCCAACGGCTCGGGTGGGCGGTTGCGCACCCGGCCGACCACCGGGGACAGCCCGGTGGCCGGCGCGGTTCTGCTCGGCGAGGCCGACGGCGTCGCGTACTGGGCGGTCCGCGGCCGCCCGGACCTGGTGGCCAGCGAGGATTTCACGGACTGGGCCGACCTCCGAATGGCCGGCGCCGTACTCGACGCCCTGGGTGCGGGCCTGCTCACCACGGCGGTGGCCGTGCTGAACTGGCACGATTCGGCGCTGTTCTGCGGACGCGACGGGTCGCCGACGCACCCCGAGCACGCGGGCTGGCACCGGGTCTGCGAGGCGGCCGGGCACGAGGACCACCCGCGCACCGACCCGGCCGTCATCTGCCTGGTGCACGATGGCGCCGAGCAGGTGCTGTTGAGCCGCAACATCGGGTGGCCGGCCGGCCGGTTCTCGGTCCAGGCCGGGTTCGTCGAGTCGGGAGAGTCGCTCGAGGCGTGTGTGCTGCGCGAGATCGGCGAGGAGACCGGTGCGCGAGTGCGCGACATCCGCTATCTCGGCAGCCAGGCCTGGCCGTTCCCGCGGTCGCTGATGGTGGGCTTCCACGCCATCGCCGATCCGTCGGCCCCGCTGCTCCCGGCCGACGGCGAGATCGCCGAGGCCATGTGGGTGACCCGCGCCGAACTGCGGGCGGCGCTGGCCCGAGGTGACTGGGGCGGACGGGTCGAGCCGGGGGAGCGGCTGGTGCTGCTGCCGGGGAAGGTCTCGATCGCGAGGTCGATGCTGGAGTCCTGGGCGGAGGTTGGCTGAGCCGCGCGCGTCTCGGTTCTCCCGCCGCTGGGACCGGTTCGAACTCAGTAGTGCGCCGTGGGTCCGGTGGGTGGACGGGCCGAGTTTTTGATCAACATCTGAGAACGCTCATCCGTGCTGAGTGCGGTGCCGGGTTCCCAGTCGATGATCGGGGCGCCACCGGAGCCGCGGTGACGTGCGAAGATCAGAGTCTCGGTACGGGGAGCCGCACGGGATGCGGCTCGGTGTTCCTGTTCGGCGATCACGAAGCTGGCGGCATCCTCAGCAGTGTTCTCTGGAACGCGGGGTGCTGTCTGTTCACCCCACGGCACGCTATCGGCGACCACCGACAAGATCCGGCGCCGGCCGGCCGCTACAGATCGACAGCGGCGTAGCCGCCGTGTCAGGAACGGGTGCGTCGGGCCAGGGCCGCGTTGACCTCACCCAGGTCGAACGCCGCCGGGTCGAACCGGTCCGCCGACTCCAGCCCGAGCCACTCCAACCGCTCGGTGTGCTCCGGGTGCTCGGGATCGGCCAGGATGTCCAGCAGATCCGCGTACCCCCACATGCCGCCGCTGTCCTCGGGCGGGCAGGCGCGGCGACCGGTCAGGCACCGCGGGTAGCTGACATCCGGCTCGGCGGCTGTCACGGCCTCCACGACGAGGGCGTGCTCCCAGCCGTCGCCGAAGTCGTAGGTGTAGCGCAGCCGGTCGCCGGAGCTCGGGGCGACGCGGCTCAGAGTCATCGTGGCGGCGTCGTCGAAACCGAGCTCGGGGTCGGGTATCCCGAAGTCGGCATGCCCGGTGAAGAATGACCACATGTGGTAGCCGGCCCAACCGAACGTCGCCTGGATGTCCAGGTGGAGCTGCTCCAGCGTGGTCGTCGAGGAAGCTTCCAGCCGACGCCAGATGGGCGGCTTCGAGCCGACCAGGGTGATCTTCAGTCGGTGCACTGTGCGAGTCTTTCTCCGGGCTGGCCGGGACGCCGCCCGGAGCAGCGAGACGCGCTGGCGCACCAGGTCCAGGTAGCTGTCCACGTCCTCGATCTGGTCGGGTTCCACCGGACACGGTTCGGCGGCGAGTGCACGTTCCAGGATCTCGGCGGCCTCGGGGATCGGGATGTCCCGGATCATTGCCCCGCTCATCCGGGCGACGAGCCGGTACTCCGATCGAGCCTGAGGCGGGTCGTCGCCGAAGAAGCAGTCCTTGACCCCACCGCCGAGGTTGTGATCGATCAGCACGGCAGCGATGTGTGAGCGACGGCCGTACTGGAACTCGACGACCACCGACTCCTGCATTCCGAGTGGGTCGGAGTACCCGAACGCCTGCCCGACACTGGGGCTGCCCAGCCCACGCACCCACGGCCGATCCTTGAGCCTGCGAGCGACCATCCGGTCCGCGCCGGCCGTCGCAGCTCGGCGGGTGTCGGCATCACCGATCACGGCCAGCACGCGGAGCATCGCCAGCGCTTCGGGGCCGCCGCTGCTCTCGGCCGAGGTGAGCAGGGGGCCGAGGACGTCGGCGAGACTTGCCCCGTGCGGAATGGTCGAGCGCAGTGCCGCAAGGAACTCGACGCCGGTGAGCTCGGCGCTGAGCGCGTCGGCGCCCCGCCGCAGCAGTGGGTGCCATCCGTCCAGCATGACGGCAAGCGCCTCCTCGGGCGACGGCGCCAGGCCGGCCGACTCCAGCCGTTCCAGCGCCACGCCGAGGTCGGGGGAGTTCCCCACGATGTCAAGGATCTCCGGTGGCGCGCCTGCCGCGCGCAGCTGTTCCCGCAGCGCCGCGACCTCCGGTACGCCGCCAGCCTGCGGCTCGTCACCGACAACTGAGAGTCGCGCTCTCCCGCGCGGGCCCCGTGACATGGGGCACATGGTTGCACCGGCCGGACTCGGCGTCAGCTTCGGCCCTCGCCGTGACCGGGCTCCGCCGATCGCCGGACGGTCCCGAGCACATCGAGGGCGCCCTACGCAGCCCTGGCCAGCGTCGCCTGCACCTGCGCCAGCGACGGGTTGGTCGCGGTCGAGTCGTCGGGGAACCGGATCACCGGCACCGTCTGGTTGCCCCCGTTGACGCCCTCGACGAAGCCGGCCGCGTCGGCGTCGCGCTCGATGTCGATCTCGCGGTAGTCGATCCCCGCCTGGTCCATCTGCATCTTGAGCCGGCGGCAGTAGCCGCACCACGTCGTCGAGTAGATCGTCACCTGAGCCATACGTCGGTCAACCACGGCCGACGTCGAGATCTTCCCTCGTGGCCCGGCCTGACGGCGGCGTCACCTGCCATGGCGCACCGGCGAGGTGTCAGGATGGGGTCCGTGACCGCCCCTCTCCTCGACGCCCTGGACGACGAGCAGCGGGCCGCCGTCACCGCCCCCCGCGGTCCGGTCTGTGTGCTCGCCGGCGCGGGCACCGGCAAGACCCGCACCATCACCCAACGCATCGCCCACCTCGTGCGCACCGGTCACGTCGCCCCTGGCCAGGTTCTCGCGGTCACGTTCACCGCCCGCGCGGCTGGGGAGATGCGCACGCGGCTGCGTGCCCTGGGCGCCACCGGGGTGCAGGCTCGCACGTTCCACTCCGCCGCTCTGCGGCAGCTGCGCTACTTCTGGCCGCGGGTGGTGGGCGGTGACCAGTGGCAACTGCTGGAGGGCAAGCTCCGCATCGTCGGCCCGGCAGCGGCGCGGGCGAAGGCCGGCACCGACGCCGCCTCGCTGCGCGACCTCGCCGGTGAGATCGAGTGGGCGAAGGCCAGCCTGATCACCCCCGCCGACTACCCGGCGATGGTGGTCAAGCTGCGCCGCGACACCCCGGGCCCGGCCGAGCAGGTCGCCGCGGTCTACGCGGGCTACGAGGAGCTGAAGAACCGCGCCGAGCTGCTCGACTTCGACGACCTGCTGCTGCACACCGCGGCCGCGCTCGAGGAGCACGGGGATGTCGCACAGGAGTTTCGCGACCGCTACCGCTGCTTCGTCGTCGACGAGTACCAGGACGTCACCGCATTGCAGCAGCGCGTGCTCGACGCCTGGCTCGGGGGGCGCGACGATCTCACCGTCGTCGGCGACGCCAACCAGACGATCTACACCTTCGCCGGCGCCACCCCGCGCTACCTGCTGGACTTCTCGCGGCGCTTCCCCGAGGCCGTGGTGGTCCGGCTGCACCGCGACTATCGGTCGACCCCGCAGGTCGTGTCCGCCGCCAACGTTCTGATCGGTGCCGCTCGCGGCCGGGTCGCCGGCACCCGGTTGCGGCTGGTCGGGCAGCTTCCGCCGGGTCCGGATCCGGTGTTCTCCGAGCACGACGACGAGCCGGCCGAGGCTGCGGCGGTCGCCGTCCGGATCAAGCGGTTCGTCGCCGAGGGCACCCCGGCCAGCGAGATCGCGGTGCTGTTCCGGATCAACGCCCAGTCCGAGGTCTACGAGCAGGCGCTCACCGAGGTCGGGATCCCCTACCAGTTGCGCGGGGGCGAGCGGTTCTTCGCCCGGCCCGAGGTGCGCCGGGCGATGACCGCGGTACGGGTCGCCGGCTCAGGTACCGCCCCGCCCGCCCCGCACGAACCGCTGGTCGACGCCGTGCGAGCCGTGCTTGCGCCCGTCGGGCTCACCCCGGAGCCACCCGGTGGGGCCGCCCAGCGTGCCCAGTGGGAGTCGTTGCTCGCGTTGGTCGAGCTCGCCGAGGAGCTCGTCACCGTCGAGCCGCAGGCCGACCTGCCACGGTTCGCCGCCGAGCTCGACGCCCGCGCCGACGCGTCGCACCCGCCCACCGTGCAGGGTGTCACCCTGGCTTCACTGCACGCAGCCAAGGGCCTGGAGTGGGACGTCGTGTTCCTGGTCGGGCTCGCGGACGGCACGCTGCCCATCCAGCACGCCGAAGGCGACGACGAGGCCATCGAGGAGGAGCGCCGGCTGCTCTACGTCGGCATCACCCGCGCCCGCCGTCAGGTGGCCTTGTCCTGGGCGTTGTCGCGACAGCCCGGCGGGCGACGGCACCGGCGCCGCAGCCGGTTCCTGCACGGGCTGATCCCCGCCCGACACCCTGCGGCCCGCACCCGGGCGGGCGGGCGGGCGGGTGCTGTCGCCGGTGGAACGAAGCCGCGTTGCCGCGTCTGCGGGTCACCACTCATCGGCACGGACGCCAGGAGGCTGCGCCGGTGCTCGGACTGCCCGGCCGGGGTGGACGTCGAGCTGCTCGACCGGCTCAAGGCGTGGCGCGCCACGGAGTCCAAGCAGCAGCAGGTACCGGCGTTCGTGGTGTTCACCGACGCCACGCTCACCGCGATCGCCGAGCTGCGTCCGGCCGACCCGGCGACGCTGGTGGCGATCCCCGGGATCGGGGCCCGCAAGCTCGACCGGTACGGCCAGGCGGTGCTGGCGCTCGTGACCGAGCTCGATCAGCCCGGACCGGGCAGAGAAGTTCTCGTTAAATAGGTTGTGCCCCCGCCGGGGTGCTTCTAACCTCCATGACCAACGGACTCAACACTTCAGCCGTCCGTCTGCGTGAGTCTCAAGAGGGGGTGCCGACGTGTTCACGAAAATGACGCTTGTCCCGATCCGCGGCACCCGTCTGTCCTGCGGGTCCGCGGGCACGTACGTGAGCTGCGTGAAGCAGCGGCCGTCTTCCACCCCCCTGATCGTCGCCCGTCTCGGCGGGTCCCTCGTCCTCGACAACAGCACACGTGTGTCCGCAGTGGAGCGTCGCCATAAGTAGGCGCGACACGCACCGGCCGTACTTCAGGGCCGCGGACCCACACCGGGATCCGCGGCCCTTTTGTTTGTCCATGTCCGTATCACGGCATCAAGTCCGACGCTCCACTCAACATCTTTCGATCAAGGAGGTTGTGCGGTGCTAGTCCGATCCATTCCGTTGGACGGCGGAGCGATCACGCCTCGACAGTGCGGCGACGACGCCGTACCCGATCTGGGCGACCTGCTGGGCGCGGCACCTCGTGCCGGGCTCGACCTGCCCTGCCGCTCCGGCGACGCCGACCTGTTCTTCGCCGATTCGCCGGCCGAGCTGGAGCGGGCGAAGGCGCTCTGCGGGGCATGCCCGATCCGGGCCGAGTGCCTGGCCGGTGCGGTGCGTCGCCAGGAGCCGTGGGGGGTGTGGGGTGGCGAGATCTTCGAGCGCGGAGCCGTCATCGCGCGCAAACGCCCTCGCGGCCGCCCGAGCAAGGCTGATCTGGCTCGCGACCGCGAGCTTGCCGCTGCCAGCGCCTGACCCGTCAACCCGATGACCGGCCTGGCCCCCGCCCACCCGGGGGTCCGTCGACCGAGGAGACCGATTCCTGTGACTGACCTGACGACCGACCCGCTCGTCCAGCTGTCCGATGACCCGCGGCCCGTGGTTCGTGGCCGGGAGGTAATGCCGATGTTGCTCCATGAAGCCCTGGCCCGCTCGCGACAGCGCGAAGCCGAGGAAGCTGCGCGCCGGTATCGGCTGGCTCGCAGCTTCCGTGCGGGCCGGCGGTGGGCCCAGCTGGCCGGGTTCGCCGCCCGCCGCGCCGCGCGCCTGCGGGC
>JBOHEP010000162.1:0-9838 GCA_050701075.1 Pseudonocardia sp.
GGCTCCGCGCCATGCAGGCCTCGTTCCCCACCTACGAGCGCGACCTGACCGGCGAGGAGCGCACCGTCGAGCTGGCGGAGCTGCGCCCGTTCGTCGCCTACCCCACCAACGCGCAGGAGCAGGCTCCAGGTCCGATCCGGCGGCAGTACCTGGCCGTCCGGAACGTCCGCATCGAATGCCCGTTCCCGCACGCCCAAGTCGAGCGCCTCGGCATCGTCGACCTTCCCGGGCTCGGCGAAGTCGCCGTGCGCGCCGACCAGCATCACGTCAACGGCCTGCAGAACGAGGTCGACGTGGTGCTTCTGGTCAAGCGGCCGGTGGAGGGCATGGCGTACTGGGGCGAGGCGGACGCCCGCGCGCTCGACCTCATCGACTCCGCGCGCGGCTTCGTCGGCAAGCGCGACTTCGTCTTCCTCGTCATCAACCAGGGCGCCACCTCGGCGCCGCTGGTCACGGCGCTGCGCGACCACATTCGCGGGCAGGTCAACAGCGGGCTCGCCGACCAGTTCTTCCGGGTGCTGGAGACCGACGCCGCAGACCCGGCCGACGTGGCCGCGCGCGTGCTCGACCCGGTGCTCACCCACCTCGCCGATCGCCTGCCGGTCATGGATGCGGACGTGCTGGCCGGCACCCGGGCCGAGCTCCGCACCGTCGCCAGCCGGATCGGGGTGGCGGTCGAGGATCTCGGGAGCGCCCTGTCCGCGGTCAGGGGATCGAGCGGGACCACCGCGGAGGACCTCGACCGGCGGGCCCGGCGGCTGCGTCAGGACCTGGCCGGGGCGCTCGTCGGCCTCGTCACCGAGCTGCGCCAACTGGCGCGCAACGCCGTCGAGGACAGCGGCTACGTGGCGGCGGTCGACGCCGCCTACGACAAGACTCGGGAGTGGATCAACTCGGGTCTCGGCGTCGGGCAGCAGGCCTGGCAGGAGGACGGCCTGCGAATCATGCGGGTCGACAAGGGCGGCGGCGGGTATGCCGGCGACGAGCTCAACCGGGTGCGGGTGGAGATCAGCAACTGCTTCGAGGGCATCGACGACTTCTTCTCCGCCCGGATCGACGCCCTGTGGCGCCAGGTCGGGGAGATCCTCGCGTCGAACCTCGGCACGCTGCTCGACGGGTCGGAAGGCGAGGCGGCGATCCGCAGGCTCGCCGAGCTGCTCGACGGCGCCTCCCAGCCATGCCCGCGGCTGAGCGGGGCCGTGCGGGCGCTGCTCGGCATCCGGCTGGAGTACCGCTCGCAGCTGCATCCCCGGGTGCGGGCCGAGCTCGACGGGCTCGCCCTCGAGCTCACGAACCCGCGGACCGGCGAGCTGGAGACCCAGATCACCGTGTCGGTGGACCAGTCCGGGGTCGAGACGCTCTACCACCACATCATCCGGGCCGCCGAGCAGGCGGCCCACCGCACCAGGAAGGCCCTGCTGCTGATGGAGGGCGTCACGCCGGCGCTGGTCCTGCACGCCGCCACCGAACAGTTCGAGGACACCCTCATCCGTTCCGGGGACTCCGAACGGGAGTTCGCCCGCCTGGCCCGGTCCTATCGGGACGAGATCTGGCCCGGCGTGTTCGGTGAGATAGACGCGGCGAACGCCCGCGTCGCCAGGGTCGTCCGGGCACGCGACGCGGTCCTGGCGAGCCTGGCCGACATCCCCTGGAGGCAGGCATGAGCGGGGACGGCAGGCTCTGTTTCCGGATCGGGATGGTCGGGCCGT
This sequence comes from Pseudonocardia sp., assembly GCA_050701075.1. Classification (GTDB taxonomy): domain Bacteria; phylum Actinomycetota; class Actinomycetes; order Mycobacteriales; family Pseudonocardiaceae; genus Pseudonocardia. Next base: position 1,710 of record JBOHEP010000162.1, read on the forward strand.
CGCGGGTGGGCAAGACCTCGCTGATCACGGCCCTGCTGCGCGACAGCCAGCAGCTGCTGTCGGGCACACCGGTGTCGATGAAGCCACTGGGCACGCCAACCGAGAGGCGCATCGCCCAGCACCGCCGGGAGCTCGACGGCTCGCTGTTGGCGGGCGAGTTCACCCCGGGCACCCTCGCCGGCAACCAGGACGACTTCACCTTCCATCTCCTGCTCGACCCGGGGGTGCCCGACGCGGGCATCGAACTGCAGCTTCTCGACTACCCCGGCGGCTGGCTCGACCCGGACCGGCGGCTGCATCACCACGACGCCGACTGGGAGCGCTGCCGGCAGTTCCTGCGTCAGGCCAGCGTGCTGATCGTCCCGATCGACGCCGCCGTCCTGATGGAACCGCTGGTCACCAGCCACCTGCGCGCGGTCCCGACGATCCTCACCACCGACCAGGTCGCCGCCACGGTGCGCGAGTGGCTCAAGGAGCGCAACCTCCGTCCTGAGGAGCCCGGGCTGTTGCTGCTGTGCCCGGTGAAGTGCGAGTCGTACTTCGCCGACAACGGCGGGCGGCGCGACGAGTCGGACAAGCTGCTGGCGATGGTCCGCCGGGTCTACGCGGAGGCGATCGAGGCCGTCCCCCAGGAGGCACCGCACGTGCGCACCGTCTACTGCCCGGTGGACACGATCGGCTGCGTGGAGATCCTGCGGGCGGACTGGGCACCCGACCAGCGGGAGCCGGGCCAGTGGGCGTTCCTCGCCCACTACGGCGTCCGGCAGCCGGGGCGGCAAGCCGTCAAGGGTGCCGACGCCGTCCTGGTGGCCCTGTGTCGGCACCTCGTCGGGGCGCGGCACCAGGTCGAGGAGCAGAGCGCGGCGAGCAAGCAGTCCCAAGCCGAGCAGGCCAGGGCGTTCGCCGACCGGCCGGAAGGGTTCTTCCGCAACATCTGGCTCGCCCTCAACGGCGAACGCCAGCTGCGCCGGGACGCCGCGGCAGGCATCGAGCAGGCGGCGGTCGGTGCCGCGGCGCGGGTGGCGGCCCTCGCCCGGATCGTGGAGGACCTGGCGCGGCGCGCACCGGGTGACCGCGTCCACGTGTGGTGAACCTGTGCTGATCTTCGTGCAGACCCGCGGTGAGGCACGCGCCGCCGACTACGATTTCCTTGGCGTCGAGCCCGACGAGCCGTGGTGGCGCACGTACCGCGGACACACGAGCTTCGAGCTGCCGACGCTGCTGCTGCACTCTTCGGGCGTGGCGTGGCGGGCCTGCCTCAGCGGGATCCGATCGGTGCGCCGCGACGCGGTCGGCACGACGGTGCGGTTCACCGTGGTCCTGGAGGGTGACTGCGCCGACGACGAGGACCGGACCGTCGCCCTCGTGCTCCTGCATCGCTGGCTGGCCGACGTCACCACCGGCACCCGATGCGTCGGCGCCGCGCTCGACGAGGCGTTCCCCGGTCCCGACGTCGAGCGGCTGCTGACCTGCCGGAGCAAGGAGGGCGGTGCGGAGACGCGTCAGCGCAGCCTCGGCGCGCTGCGGGCGCTATCCGCGCCGGAGGAGAAGACCGGCGGGCCGGACGAGCGGGAAGCGGCGGACGAGCCCGCGGACCTGCCACAGCGCTGGGTCGGGCGGTTGGGCGTCCCGCACCTGCCTGCGGCACTGCTGCGTCATTCAGCCGAGCTGCTCACCGGCGTCCGGGGCCGGGCGCTGGTCCTCAACCTCATCGGCTCCCGGGCCGATGCCGAAGCCCTGGTCGAGGACGACACCGCCCTGGCGGTCCTCGTCGACGACGACGGCGGCGGGGGCCTCGGGGAGACCGCAGAGGGACTGCACCCAAAAAAAGCACCGGCGCCGTCCGGGAGCACGTCCGGGGAAGCGGCGCAACCGACGGGGAGCCGCTGGTCGGCCTCGGTTCGATGGTTGGCGGCGGTGTGGCGTCGGCTGCGACACCGGCCGTACTAGTCGACGGTCCCGCCCTGGCGCTGGAGATCAGGGTGATCGACGGCGGCGGGAACGAACAGCGGATCGCCGTGCGCGGCTGGTGGCGCGCGCAGCGGCCGTGGATCATCTGCGACGTGACCGAGCCCGCCGAGGTGACGCGTGGCCGGTTGCCCGTGACGGGCTCGGTGTCGGCGAGGCTCGGGACGGTGCTCGGGTTCCAGGCACCCTTCGTCAGCGCGTTCGAGCTCGATCTCGTGACCGGGGAGAACCGGCTGCTGGTCGAAGCCAACGGCCTGTCGCCCCGGGACTGGGTCCGCGGGTTGAGCGTGCCCGGGCGCCTCGTCTCGAGCTCCGACGGCACGCCCGTCGACGCCGTCACCGTGTCGATCAGCCGGCAGCAGGTGGTGGAGGGTCTCCTCGGCGTCCTGGAGGCATGGCGGTCAGCGGACTCGTGAAGCCGAGAACCCGTCCGACCGCTCAGCTCCCGCGCGAGGAAACCTGACCGATCGCCCGGTAGTCTCGAACGTCATGCCCACCGCCGAGCCAGCCGCCGATCACCCGGCGTTGTCGCGGCGTCGTGAGCTCGGTGCGACGAGCGCGCGGTCGCTGCTGCTCACCGTGCTCGGCGAGTTCGTGCTGCCCCACAACGAGCCGGTGTGGACCAAGGTGCTTCTCGACGTTCTCGACGGCCTCGGCGTGGAGCCCAAGTCCGCACGTCAGTCGCTCGCCCGTACCGCAGCCGAGGGCCTTCTCACGTCCGACCGGGCCGGGCGCCGGGTCCGCTGGTCACTCACCGAATCCGGGCGGCGGCTGCTCTCCGAGGGCGCGGCCCGCATCTACGGCTTCGGCGCCGCCGCACCCCCGTGGGACGGCCGCTGGCTGATCCTGCTGATCAGCGTGCCCGAGGCGCGCCGCCAGCTGCGGCACCGGCTGCGCACCCGGCTGGCATGGGCCGGGCTGGGCTCGCCCGCCCCCGGCGTGTGGCTCTCCCCCGACCCTGCGAAGCAGGACGAGGTGGCCGGCGTGGTGGCCGACCTGGAACTCGACGATGTCACCAGCTCCTTCGTCGGCCCCTTCGGCGCCATCGGTGAGCAGGTCACGCTCGTCGCACAGGCCTGGGACCTCGCCGAGGTGAAGACCGCCTACGAGGAGTTCATCGTCACGTTCTCCGATGCGGCGCCCTCCGACGCCGCCGACGTGCTGACCCACCAGATCCACCTCGTGCATGCCTGGCGCCGGTTCCCGTTCCTCGACCCGAAGCTACCCGACGAGCTGCTGCCCCGGCAGTGGGCCGGCGCGCGGGCAGCAGAGCTGTTCGAGACCCTGCACGGCCGGTGGGACCGGCTGGCGCAGCAGCACTGGGGGCGGTTGGTGAGTTCGGTTCGCTGACCGGAACGGCGGGGCGTCGTGGCTGTCACTCCACAGAACGCCGGACCGCTGGTCCACAAACGCCGGACCGCTAACGCCGATTGTCGCATCCGGTGGCGGAGCCACATCGCTGGTCATGAAGGCTGGCTGTAGACGCGGGAGCCCCTTGCGGCGCAAGGATGACTTGGCCAAGATTGCCGCGAGTTGCACTTGATGGTTCGCCGCAGGCCCCTGGAGTCCATCGCACAAGATCCTTCACGATTCCGGCTGCTAGCGGCAAGGGAGCCGAAGTCCTCGGGGTTCGGTCAGGTCGATGGGGACGCGTGGAGGTGGTACAGGGACCCGGGGCGGAAGCACCGAGCGCTTGATCACTGTTTGGGCACCGTCAGCAGTGCCGGGTGCGGTTCCGGGTTCCCAACCGATGGGCACGACGTCACCGGCGCCACGGTCGCCTGCCAAGATCAGTGTCTCGGTGCGGGGAGCCGCACGACATGCGGCTCCGTGTTCGCGTTCGGCGATCACCAAGCTACCGACGTGATCCACACCCCGAAGGACTTCCGCAGCACTGCACTATCAGATCCTCCACCTGGCGATCCGCCGCATCACGTCCACACATCGGCGGACGGAAGGGCGACAAGCCGGTCGCCGAACGGCAGCCGGCCGGTGCCGGTGTGCAGCACGATCCCGGCCACGAAGTCGCGACCCACTCGATCGAGCCGGTCGCGGAGGAACTGGAGCCACCGGAAATCCTCCGGCCGCGGCGTCGACGTCGCCTTGATCTCGATCGCCACGCGCCGCTACCCCAGGCACCCCGGCCCCAGCAGCGCCTTCAGATCACCCATCAGCGCCGAGGAGTGCGTGACCTTCAGCCCGTCGTCGAGCCGCAGCACCGTGGTACGACCGCCGTTGACCAGGGCGAGGTGCACCTCGGAGGTGCCCGGGTGGTTGCTCAGCACGTCCTTGAGCTTCGACACCCGCTGCGGGGTGCACAGCTCGGTGCGCAGACTGACCTTGACCGGCGCCCCGGCCGCGCCGGCGCCCTGGGTGAGGTCCGGAACCGCGAGGTCGTTGACGATCAGCGACACGCGGTCGTCACGGCGGTTGACCCGGGCTTTGACCAGCACGATCGCGTCCTCGGCGACGTCGACGCCGATCTCCTGGTAGCACCGGGGGAAGAACAGCACCTCGATGCCGCCGGCGAGATCCTCCAGCTGCGCCGACGCCCACGGCTCACCGTTCTTGTTCACCCGCCGGTTGACCGCGGCGAGGATGCCGCCGACGGTGACCTGCGCGCCGTCGGCGACGGTGCCTTCGAGGATCGACGCGATGGGGGTGTCCGCCTTCGCGTTGAGCACCTGCTCCACACCGTGCAGGGGGTGCCCGGAGACGTAGAGCCCGAGCATCTCGCGCTCCACCGCGAGCAGGTGTTTGGCGTCCCACTCGTCGGTGGGCACCTTCACATCGAACACGTCATCGAGCTCTGAACTGCCCGAGCCGTCCATCGACCCGAACAGATCGAACTGGCCCATCGACGCGGCCTTCTTGGTGCTCATCACCGCGTCGATCGCCTCGGCGTGCACCAGCAGCAGGCCCTTGCGCGGGTGACTCAGCGAGTCGAACGCCCCCGCCTTGATCAGCGACTCGATGACCTTCTTGTTGCAGACGACCGCATCGACCTTGCGGAGGAAGTCGGAGAAGTCGGTGAAGGCACCCTTCTCCCGGCGCGCGGCGACGATCGCATCGACGACGTTGACACCCACATTGCGAACACCGCCCAGACCGAACCGGATGTCGTGACCGACCGGAGCGAAGTTGCGCACCGAGTCATTGACGTCCGGGGCCAGCACGGTGATGCCCATCCGGCGGCATTCGGCCAGGTAGGCCGCGGCCTTGTCCTTGTCGTCACGCACGCTGGTGAGCACGGCGGCCATGTACTCGGCCGGGTGGTTGGCCTTGAGGTAGGCGGTCCAGTAGGAGACCACCCCGTAGGCGGCCGAGTGGGCGCGGTTGAACGCGTAGTCGGAGAACGGGAGCAGGATGTCCCAGAGGGTCTTGACCGCGGCCGCGGAGTAGCCGTTGTCCTTCATGCCCTGCGCGAAGCCGGCGTACTCCTTGTCGAGGATCTCCTTCTTCTTCTTGCCCATCGCACGGCGTAACAGGTCGGCCTTGCCGAGCGTGTAGGAGGCGAGCTTCTGGGCGATCGCCATGACCTGTTCCTGGTAGACGATCAGACCGTAGGTCTCGCCGAGGATCTCCTTGAGCGGCTCGGCCAGCTCCGGGTGGATCGGAGTGACCTCCTGGCGCCCGTTCTTTCGGTCGGCATAGTCGTTGTGCGCGTTGGCGCCCATCGGGCCGGGCCGGTAGAGCGCGCCGACCGCGGAGATGTCCTCGAACCCGGTGGGGGCCATCCGGCGCAGCAGGTCGCGCATCGGGCCGCCGTCGAGCTGGAAGACACCCAGCGTATCGCCGCGGGAGAGCAGCTGATACGTCGTCTCGTCATCCAGTTCCAAGCTCTCGATGAGCAGCGCAGGCTTCCCGTTGAGCTCGATGTTCTCCAGCGCGTCGTCGATGATCGTGAGGTTGCGCAGGCCCAGGAAGTCCATCTTGAGCAGCCCGAGCGACTCGCAGGCACCCATGTCGAACTGCGTGATGATCGCCCCGTCGGCCTCGCGGCGCTGGATCGGGATGACGTCGATCAGCGGCGTGCTCGACATGATGACGCCCGCCGCGTGCACGCCCCACTGCCGTTTGAGGCCCTCGAGGCCGCGGGCGGTGTCGATGATCTCCTTGACCTGGGCGTCGCTCTCGTAGAGCGCGCGCACCTCGGAGGCCTCGGAGTAGCGCTTGTGGCCGGCGTCGAAGATGCCCGAGAGTGGGATGTCCTTGCCCATGATCGTCGGCGGCATCGCCTTGGTGATCCGGTCGGCCACCGCGTAGCCGGGCTGGCCGAAGAGCACCCGCGCCGAGTCCTTGATCGCGGCCTTCGCCTTGATCGTGGAGTAGGTGATGATCTGCGCGATGCGGTCCTCGCCGTACTTGTGGGTGACGTAGCGGATCATCTCACCGCGGCGACGCTCGTCGAAGTCCATGTCGATGTCGGGCATCGAGATGCGTTCGGGGTTGAGGAACCGCTCGAAGAGCAGCTTGTGGCGGATCGGGTCCAGATCGGTGATGCCCAGGACGTAGGCCACCAGCGAGCCGGCCGCAGAGCCCCGGCCCGGGCCCACCCGGATGCCGACCGAACGCGCGTAGGTGATCAGGTCGGCCGTCACCAGGAAGTAGCCGGGGAAGCCCATCTGGCAGATCACGCCGACCTCGTAGGAGGCCTGGCGGCGGTACTGCTCGGTGACGCCGCCAGGGAACCGCGTCTGCAACCCCCGCTCGACCTCCTTGACCAGCCAGCTCTCCTCGCTCTCGCCCTCGGGGACGGGCGCGCGCGGCATGAGGTCCTGGCCCTCGGTGAAGTCGATCTGCACCCGCTCGGCGATCAGCAGGGTGTTGTCACACGCCTCGGGGAACTCGCTGTCCCACTGGCCGCGCATCTGCGCCGGGGACTTGAGATAGAAGTCCTGCGCGTCGAACTTGAACCGGTTGGGGTCGGCGAGGGTCTTGCCGGTCTGCACGCAGAGCAGCACCTCGTGCGACTTGGCGTCCTCGGCGTAGGTGTAGTGCAGGTCGTTCGTGGCCAGGCCCGGCAGGTCGAGCTTCTTCTTCAGATCGTGCAGCTGGTCGCGGACCTGGCGCTCGATGGCGATGCCGTGGTCCATCAGCTCGCAGAAGAAGTTGTCCTTGCCGAAGATGTCGCGGTAGTCGCTCGCCGCCTGGCACGCGGCGTCGAACTTGTCCTGCTGGAGCAGCCGCTGGACCTCCCCGGACGGGCATCCGGTGGTGGCGATGATCCCCTTCCCGTAGGTGGCCAGCAGCTCCCGGTCCATCCGGGGCTTGTAGTAGTAGCCCTCCAGGCTCGCCAGCGAGGAGAGCCGGAACAGGTTGTGCATGCCCGCGGTGTTCTCCGCGAGCAGCGTCATGTGGGTGTACATCTCGCCGGGGTTGTCGGTGTCGTCGGTGCCGGACGCCCCCCTGGCCAGCACCGCGCGCTTGCGCTCGTGGCGCGAGCCCGGCGCGAGATAGCCCTCCATGCCGATGATCGGTTTGACGCCGTGGGCCTTGGCCTTGCGCCAGAACTCGTAGGCGCCGAAGACGTTGCCGTGGTCGGTCATCGCCAGTGCCGGCATGCCCATCCTGGCGGCCTCGCGGAACAGGTCGTCCAGCCGCGCCGCGCCGTCGAGCATGGAGAACTCGGTGTGGGTGTGCAGGTGGACGAAGCTGTCGGTACTACCCGGGGCCGAGGCTGCCATGAGGACTCGTCTGCTCCGTCCTCGCGCCGTGTGGCGCGGTGCTCGGGGGATCGGGGAAGGACCCAGATTAACCCGAGGCACCGACAGTCCCGGGCACCCTGTCGACGACCGGCGCGAAGCCGCAGCTCGGGCGGTAGGAGGGTGTGTCGACCGTTCGAGACCCGCGCGAGATCCCGGCACACGGGATCGCAAGGGTCGACCGGGGTGACCGGGGTGACCGGGGTGACCGGGGTGACCGACGAAACCCGCTCGCCCGGGCCGCCCACCACGGCGCACAATCCTCGCTCGTGCCCACCGATGCCCTCCCGACCGGCTGGCGGACCCGGCTGGCCGGGCTCCGGCTGGATCTCACCCCGTTGCGCACCTCGCGCGACTTCCGGCTGCTGTTCGTGGCGGGGTTCGTGTTCTGGCTGGGCGTGATGGTCAGCTACGTCGCGGTTCCCTTCCAGCTCTACGCGCTGACCGGCTCGAACT
>JBOHEP010000163.1:0-3121 GCA_050701075.1 Pseudonocardia sp.
CGCCGTGGGTTGCCGGTGCCGGAGTTCGCTGCGGTGGTGGGTTATGTGGCGCCGCGTAGTGAGGCTGAGCGGGTGTTGGTCGGGGTTTGGGCTGAGGTGTTGGGGGTGGATCGGGTCGGTGTCGAGGATAATTTCTTTGAGTTGGGTGGGGATTCGATTTTGAGTATTCAGGTGGTGTCGCGGGCTCGGCGGGCTGGGTTGGGTTTGTTGCCGAGGGATCTTTTCCGGTATCAGACGGTGGCGTCGTTGGTGATGAGTGTGGCTGGGGTGGCGTCGGCGGTGGTGGTGGAGCAGGGTTCGGTTAGTGGTGTGGTGGCGTTGACTCCGATTCAGCATTGGTTGTTTGAGACGAATCCGGGGTATCCGGAGCGTTTTGATCAGTCGATGGTGGTGGAGTTGGCTGAGGGAGTGGATGAGCAGGCCCTGCGGTGTGCGTTTGATGCGGTGATGGAGCATCATGACGCGCTGCGGATGCGGTTCGAATGCCTCGACGGGCACTGGCGGCAGGACAACGCGCCGGTGGCCTCGGTGGAGGTGTTGCAGCGGCGTGACCTGTCTGGCATTGATTCTGGTGGGCAGGCCGCGGTGGTGGAGGAGGTCGCTGGGGAGGTTCGTTCTGGTTTCGATTTGGGTCGTGGTCCGCTGCTGAAAGCGGTGTTGTTCGATCTCGGTGTTGGGCAGCGTCCGGTGTTGTTTGTGGTGGTGCACCATTTGGTGGTTGATGGGGTGTCGTGGCAAATCCTGCTGGAGGATCTGAATACTGCTTATTCGCAGGCCGCCAGTGGTGAGAGTGCCCGGTTGGGGGCCAAGACGACGTCGTTTAAGGAGTGGGCGCGGCAGTTGACCGAGCATGCCGCGGCTGGTGGGTTCGACGAGGAGCTGGATTATTGGGTCGGGGTGACCCAAGACTGTGACCCGGTGTTACCGGTCGAGGGGGTGGGGGCCAACACGCTGGGCTCGACGGGTGTGGTCACGGTGCGGCTGGATCCGCAGGAGACCAGGGCGTTGTTGGTCGACGTGCCGGGGGTGTATCGCACGCAGATCAATGATGTGTTGTTGGCGGGGTTGGGTCGGGTGCTGTCGGGGTGGACGGGCCGGCGGCGGGTGCTGATTGATTTAGAGGGGCATGGCCGGGAGGAGATCTTCTCGGGGGTGGATCTGTCTCGCACGGTGGGCTGGTTCACCACGATGTTCCCGGTCGCGGTGGATCTCCCCGCCGATGCCGACCTGGGTGACTTGCTCAAGTCGGTCAAAGAGCAGCTACGCGGAGTGCCCGGGCGGGGCCTGGGGTATGGAGCGCTGCGGTACCTGACCCAGGCCAGTGGACTGGCCGAGCAGGCGGCGGCACAGGTCAGTTTCAATTATCTGGGCCAATTCGACTGGTCAGGTCGCCAGGACCAGGGGCTGTTCTATGCGATGCATGGGATGGGTGGGGATGCCAGCCCGCTGGCCGCCCGAGCGCATGTGCTGGATGTGCTGGGCAGTGTCGAGAACCAGCGTCTGGAGTTCAGCTGGTTTTATTCGGAGAACTTGCACGATCAGGCCACCATCAGCGCGCTGGCTCAGGACCTGCTCGCGGTGCTGCGGGAGATCATCGAACACTGCGTGGCGCCGGGGGTGGGGGGGCGGACTCCGTCGGACTTCCCGCTGGCCGGTCTGGACCAGCCCACGGTGGATCGGCTGGTCGGTGCCGGACGCGACGTGGAAGATATCTATCCGCTGACACCGATGCAGGCCGGGATGGTGTTCCACGCTTTGGCCCAGGGTGATCAGGGGGTGTATTTCGAACAGTCCATGTTCGTGTTGGACGGGGTGGATGATCCCCGGGTGTTGGGCGCGGCGTGGCAGCACGTGGTGGATCACACTCCGGTGTTGCGCAGTCGGGTGGTTTGGGAAGGCGTCGAGGTAGCACTGCAGATCGTGCAACGCCAGGTCAGCGTGCCGGTCACCTATCTGGACTGGACACATCTGTCGCAGGATCAGCGACACGACGAGCTGACCGGAGTACTGGATGAGGACCGGGCCCGGGGTCTGGATGTGGGCACGGCGCCGTTGCTGCGGCTGGTGATCGCCACCCTCTCAGACACCACAGTGCAGGTGATCTGGACTTTCCACCATGTGTTGCTTGATGGGTGGAGCGTGTTTCAGGTGCTGTCTGATGTGTTCGCCTGCCACGCCGCGCTGGCCCATGGCCAGCGCCCGGCGCTGCTGGCCCGGCGCCCGTTTCGTGATTACCTGCACTGGTTATCCGAACAAGACCAGAAACAAGCCCAGCATTACTGGCGCCAAGCGCTGTCGGGATTCGACTCGCCCACCCCGCTGCCCTATGACCAGACACCGACCCAGACCCTCACCACCCGTTCCGCCCAGTCACTGTCCGTGCACCTGACCGAGGAACGGTCCCAGCAGCTGCACAGGGTCGCCCAGCGCAACGGGTTGACCCTCAACACCATCATCCAGGGCGCCTGGGCGTTGCTGCTCTCGCGCTACAGCGCCCAGCGCGAGGTGTGTTTCGGTGCTACCGTGTCGGGCCGCCCGGCTGATCTGCCCGGCGCCGAGGAGATCACCGGGATCTTCATCAACACCCTGCCCGTCCGCGTCGGCGTGGACCACACCACCAACGTCATCCGGTGGCTACAGCAGGTGCAAGCCACCCAGGCCGAGGCCCGCCGGTTCGACTTCGTCTCACTGGCCCAGCTGCAAACCCTCAGCGACGTGCCCGGCGGGGTCAATCTCTTCGACAGCATCGTGGTCTTTGAGAACTACCCGGTTAACGACGAGGCCGCCGCCGTACACGGCCTGCACCTTCGCGAGCTGGACGCCCTCGAGACCACCAACTACCCACTCACCCTAGCCGTGACCCCCGACCAGCAACTATCCCTCCAACTGGGTTACGACCACGACCTGTTCGACCCCGAAACCATTCAACGGATGGCTCAGCGGTTGCAGATGCTGCTGGCGGGAATCGCTGAGGATGCCGACCGCCCGGTGGGGCAGTTGCCGTGGATGTCTGAGACCGAACGCCACCAGGTACTACACGCCTGGAATGACACCGAAGTGGAGGTGCCGGCGGTGGTGTTTTCGGAGTTGTTCCAGGCGCAGGTGGCGCGGACGCCGGATG
>JBOHEP010000164.1:0-3699 GCA_050701075.1 Pseudonocardia sp.
GGCCGGGCCTGACCGCGGCACGGTTTGTGGCGTGTCCGTTCGGGCCGGCGGGACAGCGGATGTATCACACCGGCGACCGGGCGCGCTGGACGATCAACGGACAGCTGCACTACCTGGGCCGCACCGATAACCAGATCAAAATCCGGGGATTCCGCATCGAACCCGGTGAGATCGAAGCCATGCTGGCCACGCACCCAGCGGTCGACACTGTCGCCGTGGTCGCCCGCCAAGACCAACCCGGAACCAAACGGCTGGTCGCCTACGTGGTCCCGACAGCCGACGAGGTAGTGGATTCGGCCGAATTACGGACGCATCTGACGACCACGCTGCCGGAGTACATGGTGCCCTCAGCATTCGTCCCACTCGACCAACTCCCGTTGACACCGAACGGCAAACTGAACCGTAAAGCGCTGCCAGCACCAGACTTCACCGCGGCCGTGGATTATGTGGCGCCGCGCACCGAAGCCGAGCGAGTGTTGGCCGACATCTGGGCCGACGTGCTCGGCGTGAAACAAGTCGGTGTCGAAGACGACTTCTTCGAACTCGGCGGCGACTCCCTCCACCGCCTGCAACTCACCTCCAGAACGAAAGCCGCCTTCGATGTCGCCCTGACGCTGCGAGATATCCGGACCGCGCGCACCGTCTCCGCATTAGCGGAGCTGGTCGAGGAGAAGATCCTGAGTGAACTTGAACGAATTGCCGTCGGTGCCGGAAACAACGCGGAACGATGAGGAAACAACAATGACATCCTCAAAACAAAACCGCGTCTCCGCATTACCCCCCCACCTGCAAGAACTATTGCGCCGTAAATTATCGGGCCAGTCTGATCAGGATAGCATTCCAACGGCCGAGCGCACCGGTCCGCTGCCACTGTCCTTTTCGCAGCAGCGACTGTGGTTCCTTAACGAGTTCCGGCCGGGCGATTCGGCATACAATAGCGCGCTTGCCCTGCGCTTGGTGGGGCCCCTCGACGTGCCTGCCTTGACCGGGGCACTGCAGGCGCTGCTGGTTCGTCATGAGTCACTGCGGACCACCTTCGACGAGGTGGGCGGCAAGGGAATCCAGGTCGTGCATTCACCGCATGCACTGCCCGTGCCGCTGGTGGACCTGGCTGGTTCTTCCGGACCAGGACCCGACGGGCTGGACCAGTTGCTGTCCGAGGAGTGGTCCCGACCCTTCGACCTCCGGCAGGGACCACTGTTCCGGGCGCTGCTGGTACGCCTTTCCGACTGTGAGCACGTGCTGCTGCTCACTGCACACCACATCATCACCGACGGTTGGTCGATGATGATGTTGATCGAAGAGTTTGGCACGTTTTATGACGCAGCTTTGCGCGGCGAGGACGCCGCGCTGCCGCCGCTGCCGTTGCAGTACGGCGATTTCGCGGTCTGGCAACGAACGCGATCGTCCGACTCGGTGCTGGAGGGGCAGCTCGACTACTGGAAACGGCAGCTAGCCGACATTTCCCCGCTGGAGCTGCCGACAGATCGGCCGCGGCCGGCAGTTCGTACCTCTGCGGGCGCTCAACATAAATTTGTGGTACCGCCCCAGGTCGCCGTCCGGCTTGGTGGACTGGCCCGTGCTGTCGACACGACGCTGTTTACGACCCTGATGGCCGCTTGTCAGGTGCTGTTCGCCCGGTACGCAGGCCAGGACGACGTAGCCTTGGGCACGGTCGTCGCTGGTCGGAACAGGCCCGAATTGGAGAGAGTCGTCGGGTTCTTTGTCAACACCCTGGTATTGCGCGCACGAGTGGACGAGTCGCGGACCTTTAGCGAGTTCCTGGGTACCGTGAATGACACCGCGCTGGATGCCTTCTCCCATGATGAGGTGCCCTTCGAGCGGCTGGTCGAGACCGTCAACCCTGAGCGCGACGTCAGCCGCAACCCACTGTTCGACGTCATGGTAGTGCTGCACAACGCGAAGCAATCACCGAAATTCGCTGGCCTGCGGGTTGAGGACGTCGATCTGTCAAGGTGGTCGACTATCTTCGATATCGTTGTTAGTTTTGAGGAGAAGGACGGCACGCTGGCGGGCCAAGTCGAGTACAGTACGGATCTGTTTGATTCGGTTACGATTGAGCGGATAGCCGCTCACCTGAAGTTGTTGTTAGCGGGGATCGCTGAGGATGCCGACCGCCCGGTGGGTGAGTTGCCGTGGATGTCTGAGACCGAACGCAATCAGGTGTTGTATGGGTGGAATGACACGGGGTTGGATGTGCCGGCGGTGGTGTTTTCGGAGGTGTTGCAGGGGCAGGTGGCGCGGACGCCGGATGCCACTGCGGTGGTGTGTGGGGATCGTTCGTTGAGTTTTGCGGAGCTCAATGCTCGGGCGAATCGGTTGGCTCGTCATCTGGTCGGGTTGGGGGTGGGCCCGGAGCGGGTGGTGGCGTTGGTGTTGGGGCGGTCGGTGGAGATCGTGGTGGCGCAGTTGGCGGTAGTGAAGGCGGGCGGGGCGTTTGTGCCGGTGGATCCGGAGTATCCGGTGGAGCGAAGTGGGTTCATGTTGGCTGATGCGGCGCCGGTGGTGGTGGTCACGTTAGCCCAGATCGCGCCGCGGTTGTCGTGTCCTGCGGGTGTGGCGGTGGTGGTGGTTGATGATCCGCAGACGGTGTCGGTGTTGGCAGGGATGCCGGATCGGGTGGTGACTGATGCCGATCGGGTGTCGCCGTTGTGGGTGGGGCATGCGGCGTATGTGATTTATACCTCGGGGTCGACGGGGTGGCCTAAGGGTGTGGTGGTCACCCACGCGGGTCTGGCGAGTTTCTCGGCTGCGGAAATCCAGCGGTATGCGGTGGTGGTGGGGGATCGGGTGTTGCAGTTCTCCTCGCCGAGTTTTGATGCTTCGGTGTTGGAGTTGTGTATGTCGTTGCCGGCCGGGGCGGCGTTGGTGGTACCGCCGCCGGGTCCGTTGTTGGGTGAGCAGTTGGTCCAGGTGCTGGCCGCCCACCGGGTGACGCATGCGTTGATCCCGCCGGCGGCGTTGGCCACCGTGCCTGTGGAGGTGGCCCAGGAGGGGCTGGCGGATTTCCAGACCGTGATCGTGGGTGGTGAGGCGTGTTCGGCTGAGTTGGTGACCCGGTGGGCACCGAACCGCAGAATGATCAACTCTTATGGGCCGACGGAGTCGACGGTGGTCGCCACCTGGACTGAGCCGTTGACGCCGGGGGAGATACCACCGATCGGGCGGCCGATCCCCAACACCCGCGTCTATGTCCTGGACACCGACCTGCGCCCGGTGCCCATCGGGGTGGCCGGGGAGCTGTTCATCGCCGGGGCCGGGCTGGCCCGAGGCTACCTGGACCGGCCGGGCCTGACCGCGGCACGGTTTGTGGCGTGTCCGTTCGGGCCGGCGGGACAGCGGATGTATCACACCGGCGACCGGGCGCGCTGGACGATCAACGGACAGCTGCACTACCTGGGCCGGGTCGATAACCAGATCAAAATCCGGGGATTCCGCATCGAACCGGGTGAGATCGAGGCTGTCCTACGTCAACGTCTGGAGGTTGGGGAGGCGGTGGTGATCGCCCGGGAGGATCAGCCGGGTGTGAAGCGGTTGGTGGCCTACGTGGTCCCGACGACCGACGAGGTGGTGGACTCGACCGGGTTGCGAGCGTATCTGACGTCCAGGTTGCCCGACTACATGGTACCCGCAACATTCGTCCTACTCGACCAGCTTCCGTTGACACCGAACGGCAAA
>JBOHEP010000165.1:0-1478 GCA_050701075.1 Pseudonocardia sp.
AGGACAAGCTCAAGGTCAAGGTGATCGACCGCACCGCGCTGATCCTCGACATCTTCGCCCAGCACGCGCGCTCCCGCGACGGCAAGGCGCAGGTCGAGCTGGCCCAGCTGTCCTACCTGCTGCCCCGGCTGCGCGGCTGGGGTGAGGCCCTGTCCCGGCAGGTCGGCGGCCGGGCGGCGGGCGGCGTCGGGATCGGCGGTCGCGGGCCCGGTGAGACGAAGATCGAGCTCGACCGTCGCCGGATCCGCCACCGCATGTCCAAGCTGCGCCGCGACATCGCGGCGATGCGCCAGGTCCGGGAGACCCAGCGCGGGGAGCGGCTGCGCCACGAGGTGCCGAGCGTGGCCATCGTCGGCTACACCAACGCCGGCAAGTCCAGCCTGCTCAACGCGCTGACCGGGGCCGGGGTGCTGGTCGAGGATGCGCTGTTCGCCACGCTCGACCCCACCACCCGCCGTGCCGCCACCGGGGACGGGCGGGTGTACACCCTCACCGACACCGTCGGGTTCGTCCGTCATCTCCCGCACCAGCTCGTCGAGGCGTTCCGCTCCACGTTGGAGGAGACCGCAGGCGCCGACCTGCTCGTGCATGTGGTCGACGCCTCCGACGCGCTGCCCGAGGACCAGATCAAGGCCGTCCGGCAGGTGCTCGTCGAGATCGGGGAGCAGGCCGAGTCCGACACCGCCACGACGGCGCGCGAGCTGTTGGTGGTGAACAAGTCCGACGCCGCCGGGGACCTGCAGCTGGCCCGGCTGCGCCACCTGCTGCCGGACGCGGTGTTCGTCTCGGCGCGCAGCGGCGAGGGCATCGCCCGGTTGCGTGGGCGGATCGCCGAGCTGCTGCCGCGTCCGGAGCTGGTCGTGGAGCTGATGCTGCCCTACACGGAGGGATCGTTGGCGGCGCGGGTGCATGCCGAAGGGGATGTGCTCGCCGAGGAGCACACCGCCGAGGGCACCCGGCTGCACGCCCGGGTGGGTGCCGAGCTGGCCACGGCGGTGCTGCCGTACCGCACGGCGGTGCTGCCGTATGGGCAGGGCGGCTCCGCCCTGGCAGGCGGTTCTCCCCTGGCCGGTGTCGGGCACCCGGACGCGGGCGTCCCGGCGAACGGGGACGGTTCACGCTGATCCAGCCGGTCCTGGCCGGCGTGCTCGCGATGATGCTCGCGATCGGCCCGGCGGCCTCCGCACCACCGGATTCGCTGTGCACCGTCAGTGATCGGCGCCTCCTGGAACTGTCCGGGATGGTGGTCGACCGCGGCGGGCTGTGGGCGATGGCCGACAGTGGGCGACGCGTCGAGCTCCATCGGCTGGAGGTACCGAAGGGTCGCTTGCGGGCCCGAGTCTTGGTACCGAAGGGTCGCAGGACGGGCGCGGGCAGGACCGAACCGCCGGTAGTGCGATTGCGCTGGTTCGGGTCGGTGAGGTCACGTTGCCGGTGTCGGACACACCGGGCGGGCCGATCGGTGGCCTGGGGTCGCG
>JBOHEP010000166.1:0-3047 GCA_050701075.1 Pseudonocardia sp.
CTACCGCGACGCCGTGCGCGACTTCTGGCGCGGCCACGGCGGCATCGGCGAGGTCGCCTCCCGGCTCACCGGCAGCTCCGACCTGTACCGCGGCTCCGGACGCAGGCCGTGGGCGTCGGTCAACTTCGTCACCGCGCACGACGGCTTCACCCTGCGCGACCTCGTGTCCTACGAACGCAAACACAACGAGGCCAACGGGGAGGCGGACCGCGACGGCACCGACGACAACCGCTCGCAGAACTTCGGCGTGGAGGGCGAGACATCGTCACCGGTGATCGCGGCCCGGCGGCTCGCGACGGCCCGGGCGTTGCTCGCGACGCTGCTGCTGTCCACCGGAACCCCGATGCTGCTCGGCGGTGACGAGCTCTGGCGCACCCAGCGCGGCAACAACAACGCCTACTGCCTCGACGACGAGACGTCCTGGGTGGACTGGACCCAGGACGGGCGCGACCGGGACACAGCGGAGTCGCTCACCACGTTCGTCGCCCGGATCGCCCGGATCCGCCGGTCGTCACCTGCCCTGCACCGAGACCGCTTCCACACCGACGGCAACGTGCTGTGGTGGCACCCGACCGGCCGGCCGGTCGTCGGGCCGGACTGGCGCGACCCCGGCCTGCACACCCTCGGGCTGCTGCTCGCCGGGGAATGGCTGGTGCTGCTGCACTCCGGCGACGAGGCGGTGTCGGCCACGCTCCCGGCGGGCGGCCCGCTCGTCCCCGAACTCGACAGCACCCGCACCGATGGCGTCCCGCCGTCCCTGCGCCCCCTCCCCGGCGGCACGACGATCACTCTGCCGCCGCGGTCGTTGCTGCTGCTGCGCCGGAACGCGATGATCGCCGAAATCGGGACATGAGCTGCGCCTGCGCACCGCATGTCCCGATTCCAGCGATCATGGACGCCTGCTCCCTGGCCACGATCGCTCGGAGCCGGGTAACGTGCACACCGTGCCACGCTACGAGTTCCGCTGCCGCGAATGCATCACGACCTTCGAGGTCAATCGCCCCATGAGCGCCTCCGGTGATCCGGCTGCCTGCCCCGCAGGCCACGCCGACACCGTCAGGCTGCTGTCCACGGTCGCCCTCGCCGGCGCCCGCCGAGGCGCCTCCCGCTCGGACGCCCCGGCCCGCCCAGCCGCTGGCGGGTGCTGCGGCGGTGGCTGCTGCGGCTGATCCCGGGCTCGCGCAGGATCAGCCGGCCAGCACCACCTTGCCCAGCTCCGCGGGCGTGGCCAGGAGGCGGTGGGCCGGCAGCACCCGCACCGTGTAACCCGCGAGCCCCGCGTGCGGCAGCGGAACCACGGCCTCGAACCGCTCACCGTCGCCACCGGAACGGCCGACGTGCTTCATCGCCACGGTGACGGTGTCGCTGAGCTCCTCGCTCTCGTCCACCCGCCCGATCACGGCCTCGACCAGGACGTCGGAGGGCTCCAGCCCGGCCAGGTGCACGGCCGCACGGACCGTCATGGGCGCCCCGACCACCGGTGTGTCCGGCAGCCCGGAGGTGTCGACGCCTGCCACCCGCACCCGCGACCAGGACGCGCCCAGCCGGGCCCGGTAGGTGGCCAGCTCGCGCGCCGCGTCGAAACCGTCGGCGATGATCACGGCCGCGGCCCGCGCCGCGGGCGCGTACCAGTCCTCGACGTACTCCCGCAGCATCCGGGTGGCCTGCACCTGCGGGCGCAGCGTCGTGAGCGTGTGCCGGACCAGCTCCACCCACCGCGTCGGCACCCCGTCGGTGCGCTCGTAGAAGGCCGGCGCAACCTGGGTGGCGAGCAGTTCGTAGAGCGCGTTGGCCTCGAGGTCGTCGCGCCGGACCGGGTCGGTGATGCCGTCGGCGGTGGGGATCGCCCAGCCGTTGGCACCGTCGTAGAGCTCGTCCCACCAGCCGTCGCGGATCGACAGGTTCAGCCCGCCGTTGAGCGCGGACTTCATCCCGGACGTCCCGCAGGCCTCCAGCGGGCGCAGCGGGTTGTTCAGCCAGACGTCGCAGCCCCAGTACAGGTAGCGGGCCATCGACATGTCGTAGTCGGGCAGGAAGACGATCCGGTGGCGCACCGCCGGATCGTCGGCGAAGCGCACGATCTCCTGGATGAGCGCCTTGCCGCCGTCGTCAGCCGGGTGTGACTTGCCCGCGACGACGAGCTGCACGGGGCGGTGCGGATCGAGCAGCAGGTCCCGCAGCCGGTCCTTGTCACGCAACATGAGCGTGAGCCGCTTGTAGGTCGGGACCCGGCGGGCGAACCCGACGGTGAGCACGCCCTGGTCGAAGACGTGGTCGGTCCAGCCAAGCTCGGGGGTGGACGCGCCGCGCTGCAGCCAGGCCTCGCGCACCCGGCGCCGGATCTCGGCCACGAGCCGGGCACGCAGGGCACCGCGCAGCTCCCAGAGCGTCTCGTCGGTGGCCGGCTGCTCGGGCGAGCCACAGCCACCCCCGCCGGGACCCGGCTCACCCAGCAGCGCCGTGACCTCGCGGGCCTCCCAGGTGTGCCCGTGCACACCGTTGGTGACCGAGCCGATCGGCACCTCGGCCGCGTCGAAGCCCTCCCACAAGCCGCCGAACATGCCGCGCGAGACCGCGCCGTGCAGCTTCGACACGCCGTTGGCGCGCTGGGCCAGCCGCAGCCCCATGTGCGCCATGTTGAACATGCTCGCGTTCTCCTCCGCACCCAGGGCGAGCACCCGGTCGGTCTGGACGCCGGGCAGGAGCGCCGTGTTGATCGGGGCTCCGCTGTCGCTATGACCCGCGGCGAAGTAGTGGCGAACCATGTCGACCGGGAACCGGTCGATGCCCGCGGGCACCGGGGTATGGGTGGTGAAGACCGTGCCGGCGCGAACCGCGGCGACGGCCTCGTCGAAGCTCAGCCCGTGCTGGACCTGGAGCTCCCGGATCCGCTCCAGACCGAGGAATCCGGCGTGCCCCTCGTTGGTGTGGAACACCTCCGGCTCGGGATGCCCGGTGGCGGCGCAGAACGCCCGCACGGCACGCACCCCACCGACGCCGACCAGGATCTCCTGGCGGATCCGCTGGTCCTGGTCGCCGCCGTAGAG
>JBOHEP010000167.1:0-2417 GCA_050701075.1 Pseudonocardia sp.
ACGACGGCCAGGCGAAGGCCGTCCACGGTGGAAGCCGCCGACTCCACGTCGAAGGCGCCGTTGCCGACCTGGCCGGGCAGCGCGACCCCGGGATCGGGCCCGGTGAGTCGGCGGATCCGGCCGCCACTGACCACCAACCCCGGCACGTCCGCGCCGGGCTGCACCTCCGCGCTGAGCCCGGCCGCGTCCTCCCGCGTGAGGTCGGAAACGCCGGGGAGCAGCGGTTCCCCATCGACCAGGAGCCGTACCCGAGCGACGTTGACCTCGGCCAGCGAGAGCACGACCTGCGCGGCCAGCAGCGCCCGGCCCGGCTCGTCGAGGTCACCGAGCCGGGTGAGATCGACGATCAACGCGCCGTCGGCGCTGACCGCCACATTCGAACGCAGCCGCGCCCCAGCGGCAAACTGGGTGACCGCGGCGCCCAGCAACGCGCCGGACGGCCCGGCCAGCAACAGTTCCAGGACCCGGGAGGACTGGGCCCGAGCCGGCACGCTGGGCAGGTAGCGCAGGTCAGCGACCGCGGTGCGCCGGACCGGGTCCACGAAGTAGATCTTCACGGGACGGTGGTTCTCCTTGAAGACCGCGAGCGGCACCACCACGCCCGCCGGCGGCGCGCTGATCCGCCACTGCCCGTCCAGGCGAACCACATCGACGTCAAGCTGTACCGGCGACTGGTCGGGCTCGAACGCACCCGCCGAGGTGAGGCGGCCGATCGCGGTACCGCGGATCCGGATCGTCGTGGCCCCGGTCGCCGAAGCCGAGGCACCGGGAGCGGGGACGGTGTCGAGCTGGCCGTCGAGCACCGTCAGCCCGGCGGCATCGTCCCAGCTGTTCGCCGCCTCCGGTGTGAGGAAGCGCCGGGCCGCGCCATGACCGTCGGAGCTGGCACCGGAGGCGTTGACGAAGCCGCGAACCACCTCGGCCGCGTCGCTCCCGTCGACGGGGCCCGGTGGCAGCACCGGGGCGTCACCGTCGGTGATCCGCCGCAACACCTGCACCGGTGACTCGTCCGGCACACTCGCGCAGCCCGCCAGGCCGGCCAGGGCCAGCAGCAGAGCCAGCGCCAGGGTGCGGATGCGCGCTGCGCGGATCACCGCGACTCCCCCGACCCGACGTCCTCGGCGATGCGCCCGGTCCCGAGAGCAGGTTCGCCGGCAGGCAGGTCCGCCGGGTCCTCCGCCGATGACCAGGACGGGACGGCGGCGACCGCGGGTCGCCCGCGGGGCGGCGTCGGTACCGCCGCGGCCGGTCCCGCCACAGCCGGTCCCGGCCCGGAGGGTCCCGGCGCGCCTTCCGCAGGGCGAAGCGGCAGCGGGCTCGTGTCGATCGGATCACCGACAGCCCGGGGCAGCGTGAGCCGGAACGCCGAGCCCTCCCCCGGACGCCCCCACGCCTCCAACCACCCGCCGTGCAACCGGGCGTCCTCAACGCTGATGGACAGCCCCAGACCGCTGCCGCCGCTGCGCCGCGCCCGGGACTCCTCGGCCCGCCAGAACCGGTTGAACACCAGCTCCGACTCCCCCGGCCGCAGCCCCACCCCGTGGTCGCGGACCAGCACGGCGACCGCGTACTCGTCGCGGGCCAGCGTGACCCGCACGGGGAGTCCTTCCCCGTGATCGATGGCGTTGGCCACCAGGTTGCGCACGATCCGCTCCACCCGGCGCGGGTCCACCTCCGCGTACACGCCGACCGGCAGGTCCAGCTCCAGCGGGGTGCCGGTCTCGTCGGCAAGGCCGCGCACCGCCTCCACCGCCCGGACGACGACCCCGTGCACGTCGACCCGTTCCGCGCCGAGCTCGGCGACGCCGGCGTCGAGGCGGCTGATCTCCAACAGGTCGCCGAGCAACGACTCGAACCGGTCGAGCTCGGCCACGAGCAGCTCCGAGCTGCGCCGCAACGACGGCAGCAGCTCCTCGCGCGAGGCATAGAGCACGTCGGCGGCCATCCGCACCGTGGTCAGCGGGGTGCGCAGCTCGTGGCTGACATCAGAGGTGAACCGGCGCTGCAGGTTGCCGAACTCCTCGAGCTGGGTGATCTGGCGGCTCAGGCTCTCGGCCATGTCGTTGAACGACATGGCCAGCCGGGCCATATCGTCCTCGCCGCGCACCGGCATCCGCTCGTCCAGGTGCCCGCCGGCGAACCGCTCCGCGACGTCCGCGGCCTGCCGCACCGGGCGCACCACCTGGCGGGTGACCAGGCTCGCGATCGCGGCCAGCAGCACCATCAGCACCAGCCCGCCGACGATCAGGGTGCTCTGCACCAGGCTGAGCGTCATGCGCTCGGCCTCGAGCGGGAACAGCAGGTAGAGCTGCAGCTCCCGGCCCGCGGTCCCGACCGGCTGGCCGATCACCAGCGTCGGCACGCCGTTCACGGTCGTGTACTGGCGGCTCAGGCCGCCGTCGGCGACCGTGTCCCGC
>JBOHEP010000168.1:0-10009 GCA_050701075.1 Pseudonocardia sp.
CACCGGCCCCGCCCGACCCCTGCGACACCTCGACCTCGCCCGACCCGATCATCACACGCACTCCTCGTCGACACACCCTCACCAACGATCATGCATGATCAATTGCTTCCACCGGTTGGGATCAAGAGCGCCTGCGCGAACTTGGCCGACAGGTAGGCCCGGTCGAAGTAGCGGAGCCACGGGGGCGTGTTGTCCTCAGTCGCCGCGAGGAACAGGCTTTCCGCTCGCCGTAGTGCGCCGATGCAGCCGCGGAGGTCACCGGTGAGCGCAAGGCCCTGCGCTTCGAGCGCGGCCGACTCTGCCTGTAGGGCCGGCACCCCGGAGCGATGTGCAGCTCTTCGCGCCGCAAGTGCCAGATCGATCGCCTCATCCGGGCGACGTGCGAATGCTGCCTGATGGCTCATGGCGGCGAGCATTTCCGCGGTGAGCGCATCGTCGCCCGCCGGCGTTGCGAGTTCGAAAGCCTGTCTCAGTTGCGTCCGACCACGGCGCTCGTCGCCGACGTCGTACGACATCCACCCGGAGAGTGATAGATCTACGGCGTGCCTTGCCCGGTCCCGGTCCCGGTCAGGCAAGAAACGCCGGTTCCACCGATGCCACAGTAACCGTTCTTGTTGCGCGCGAGGTACTGCTGGTGGTAGTCCTCCGCGTAGTAGAACGCTCCCAACGGAGCGATCTCAGTGGTGACCTCGCCGTAGTGCGCGGCGCGCAGCGCGTCCCCGAAGGTCTTCGCCGTGGCCTCGGCAGCCTCGCGCTGGGCGTCGTCGCCGTAGTAGATCGCCGAGCGGTACTGGCTGCCCCGGTCGTTGCCCTGGCGCATGCCCTGGGTGGGGTCGTGGCCCTCCCAGAAGGTCTTCAGCAGGGCCTCGTAGCTCACCTGTGCCGGATCGAAGACGACGAGCACGGCCTCGGTGTGCCCGGTGAGGCCGGAGCAGGTCTCCTCATACGTCGGGTTCTCGGTGAACCCGCCCGCATAGCCCACCGCGGTAGAGTAGACCCCCGGCGTCTTCCAGAAGATGCGCTCGGCACCCCAGAAGCAACCCATCCCGAACACGGCCGTCTGCAACCCCTCAGGGAACGGCGGCTGGATGCGGTGACCCGAGACGTAGTGCTCGACCGGCACGGGTAACGGTTTGGTGCGGCCCCGCAGCGCCCGGTCCGCGGTGATCATCTGCGACTTGTCCCTTCCGAACAGACCCATGGCTCCAGGTTACCCGCGACGCTCGCGCCCGGCCGGTTCGTCACCGGGGCGAAAGATCTGCGCCACGCCATCGTCGTTCCCCGCCGTCGAGGAGCTTGACAGGTCGGTGGCCAACGGGACCTCCTCGATCGCTGGGGAGCACATCCATTCGCGCAGCGTCTGGGTGGCCATCACGTCGTCGGCGTTGTACTCCAGCAGCCGCCGCCGCTGGGCCGGGTCGGGCGGGGCGCCGTCCATGCCGACGGCGTCGCGGTACCAGCGCATGGAGTTCTCCCCACCGGCCTCGGGATCGCGCCACGCGAACCCGGCGACGGGTGCGATGCGCTTGAGGCCCTTGCCCTGTGCACACAGGAACCAGTCACTGACCAGTACGAACAGGTCGATCCATGACGCAGCGGCGATGAACTCCTCGACCTGCGCCACGGTGGGCACACCCGGCAGGCCGGCGAAGCGGCGCGCCGAACCGAGCAGCCAGTGGTTCTCCGCCTGCTCGTTGTAGCAGTAGGCGGCGAACGTACGGCCCGTCGAGGCGGCCCGCTCTCGCACACCGGCGAGCCACCCCCAGAACTCGGCAAAGGAACGAGCCTCGTCGACGGTGGGCACCGGCTCCCAGGTGGCGAACGCGCGATAGCCGTCGGGTTCGTCGCCTGGGCGACACCCGCCGGGATGGCACAGCAGCACCCCCCACAGATAGGCACCGGACTCTCCGAAGCTCTCCATGTCGATGTCGACCTCGACATCGGCGCGACGCACCGGCACCCACGGCACGCGACGCACCACGGCAAGCCCGCGCTGCCACGCCCGCGCCAATGCGACCATGTCCGGGAACGGCGGGCCGAGAACCGGGATCGGCGGTTCGGCGGGGTCGAGCGCAGCGAGCTGGGCCACGGTGCGCACACCGACCTCGCGCAGCGCGACGGCCATCTCCCCGCGGACCACCAGGCTGACGTCGCTCGTGCCGACCAGCTCGGCTTCGCACGTGGGCCACCAGGGGCAGTGCCGGCACTCGGTGATCCGCGACGGCGCGGCGAGCGCCGGTGCCCCGGTGACGGCCGCGACCGCGACACGCACGCGATCGGCGAAGCGGAGGTCGTACTCGGTGAGGGTGCCGCGCCCACCCGGCCAGTGCCCCGCGGCCAGGTCGTGCCAGACGACGACGTCGGCGTCCATCCCGATCACCCCGCCGTGGCGGCCGTGCGGTGTCCCGGGAGCAGCCGTCCAGCCGGTGGCGCACAACATTCGGTGCAGGTGGGCCAGGCGCAGCAGGTCGCGCGGCTGGGACCGGACCTTGCGGGCCGGGTCGGGAACCGCACACCGCGGCCACGGCGCCCCCAGCGACGAGGTGAGCGCCCCGACTCCCGGATCGGTGACGCGGTGGCGCACGACGATCACCGGTACGTAACCCCCCTCGGGTAGCCGCACGAGTAGCTCCACGCCGCCGCGACGGCCGACCCTGACCGGGCTCTCACGAAGCGCCGTGCTGTCGAAGTGCCCGGTGCCGTCGCCGGGCAGCACTGCGCCCCAGATCAACGGTGCGCCGGCCGCGACCGCCGCCGCCGTGGCGAGGGCACGCTCACCGATCGGGCCGTGGGCGGCCACCATGTGCCATCGGGTGCCGGTGGCCGCGGCCAGCATCGCGCCGATCCGGACCCGGTGCTGCGATGCGTCGGCCCGGCGCTGCTCCAGAGACGGGTCGGGCAGGGCGTGCGGCTCCGCCGCGGCCGACTGATCGTGATCGAGATGGACCCGTCGCCGGCAACGGGTGGTGGCGGCGGCGTCGAGGAACACCTCGGGCACACCCGCGGAAGGCCGTGCCTCGTCGGCACGGTTGGGCTCAGCCCGGTTCGCAGTCGCCGTCACACGGCCGAGCGTAATGACGACCCCCGACAACGGCCGCGCCCGCCAGCACACCTCTGGTCCGCCGGCTGGTCAACGGCTACCTTCTGTTGTCATGTGCGGCAATCCGGGTAGCGGCTTGGGCCTGCTGCGCGCAACGGCACTGGCCGCGCTGTGCACGCTGCTCACGGCGATGGGGCACGTGGCCGGCGGAGGTTCCATCCCGGACATCGCCGTTCTGGTGGTGCTGTTCCCTCTGCTCGCCGGCGTGCCGGCAGCACGGGCGCAGCGGTGTGCGAGCGTCACGGGCACGGTGGTGACGCTCGCTGCCGGTCAGCTCGGCCTGCACCACCTCCTGGTGCTGCTGCATCCGAGCCATCACGAAACCGGGCCGGCCCCCCTCAACGGAACGGGGATGCTCGCCCTGCACGCGACGACCACCCTGATCATGGCCGTACTGGTCCGCCACGCCGACCGCGCACTGGTCGCGCTGACCGCGGCGCTGCGCCGGATGGTACCCCGCCGGCTCGCCGTCGTGGCTGTCGACGTCCCGCTGCCCGCGTTGCCCGTGCCGGGTCCAGCGGTTCCGGCGCGCCGCGCGCGAGCGTTCGCCGCCTCGGCCCTGCGCCGCGGGCCTCCGGTCGCCGGCTGAACCCGAGCCTCGCCATCCACCCCCGCGCCCGGAGCCGACGCGGGATCACCGGAGACCTCATGCCTGCACAGTTCCGATGGTGCCCCGCCGCGCGCCGGTACCGACCGCACCATCCTCGCCCGTATCGGAGGGTCCCGCTGATGGCCCGCTCCACCCGGCATCGCCAAGCCGTTCTCCGCGCCGCGGCCCTCACCGTGCTGTGCGGCCTCATCCTGCTGTTCGGGGCAGGGCAGGCGGTCGCCCACACTCGACTGCTGAGCAGCGACCCCGCCGACGGCACCAGCCTTGCCGCCGCTCCCGAACAGGTGTCGCTCACCTTCAACGAGGCCATGCAGCCGGGCTTCAGCACCATCAGCGTCGTCGGACCGGACGGCGCGACCTGGCAGGCCGGAGACGTCACCGTGGACGGGCCGAGGGTCAGTATCGGGCTCCGTCCGCTCGGACCCGCGGGCCGCTACGAGATCGGGTACCGAGTCGTCTCAAACGACGGACACCCGGTGACAGGCAACCTCTCGTTCACCCTCGCCGATCCCGGGCCCGGCGCGGCCACCTCCGCTCCGACGCCGGCCGCCGACCCCGCACCATCCGGTCCACCCGCCGCCCTCGGGTCCGGCAGCGGTGCGCCGGTGTGGCCGTGGATCGTCGCCGCGGTGGTCCTCGTCGGTGGTGGTGTGGCCGCGGCGCTTCGCCTGGGCCGCGGATGACGTCTCCCCACATGGTGCGAACCGGGGATGCGCGCCGCTGGAGGGGGCGGTGAGTCACTCGGGCGCGGTCTCGCGACCTGCGGACCGGCTGGCGCCGGCGCTGTGGGCCGGACTCGCGGTCGGGGCCGCGGTGCTGGCCAGCGTCCTTGCCGGTGCGATGGCAGGCGCCGCTCTTCCGGTGGTGCTGGGCACGTCGATCACCCGCGCCGGGATGAGCGTCGCCGGCATCGCCTGCGTCGGGCTGGCCCTGCTCGGCGTGTTGCTACCACTGGCCGGACCGGCCGCGCGGGACGGCGCGGCGGTGCTGGTCCGGGTGGACCGTGCGATCGTCGCGCTCTCCGGGGTGTGGTTGGTGCTCGTCATCGTCGGAATCGCCTTCCGGTCCGCCGACGCCTTCGACCGACCGGTCTCCACTCTCGCCGGGGGCGACGTCGTGCGATGGATGACGCAGCTGGCAGCCGGCCGCGGCATGGTTCTCACCGCGGGATGCGCCGCCGTGGTACTCGGCTGCGCCGCCGCGCGAATCCGCAGGCCCGATCGGGTTCCGGTCCGGGTCCCGCTGGTCGCCGGGCTGCTCGGCGTGCTCACCCCGACGGTGACCGGGCACGCCAGCTCGGCACCCGACCACCAGCTGGCGGTCGTCACCGTGGCGATGCATGTCGGAGCTGCGGCCCTGTGGGTGGGCGGGCTGGGAGCGGTGCTCGCCCTCGTGGCGCGGCGCCGTAACCTGCTCGCCGCGACGCTGCCCCGGTTCTCCACGCTGGCCGGCTTCTGCGTGGTCACCGTCGCCCTGACCGGTGTGCTCAACGCGCAGGTGCGCCTGGAGTCCTGGACCGCCCTGTTCACCACCGGGTATGGCTGGCTGATCGTGGCCAAGGCCGTCTGCCTGATGCTGCTCGCGGGGCTCGGCGGCCTTGCCCGGCGACGGCTGGCCACCGGGCGCACGCCCGTGCTGCGTTGGGCCGGCCTGGAGGTCGCCCTGATGGCGGTCACCCTGGGGCTCGCGGCAGCCCTCACCCAGACCGCCTGATCCGGCGCCGGGACGCCGTTCCCGAGCCCCGGTGAGGTCATGATCGGCAGCTCGGAACGTGGAACCGGGCCGGCTACGGTCAACGGTTCCACAACAACGATCAATGGGTCTCGTGCCCTCGGCCCTCGTCCGCGACGGCGCCCTCGCCCGGTGAGGTCGCGTCACCCGAGACACTCAAGCGCGTCAGCCGGCGCGGTCGGCCGGAGCGTCCAGACCACGACCATTGGGCCAGGTGGCCCCAGGACACTGGCCGACTGTTCCCTCAGCCAGGCCACGGCCGTTCAAGATCGCCCGACGTCCGCCTGGAGGCTGAGTCCCGCGGAGCGACCGTCGGGTCACTGTCGGGTCGCTGTCCGCCTCCGCCGCTCGGATCAGCTGTTCGCGCAGGTCAGGGCAGGCTGACCGAGGCGAGTGGATCGTTCTGAGACGAGTGCGATATGTCCCTTTTCTCAGCTGGCGGAATCCGGGTGCTTGTGACCGGGGGTATCCCGCACTGGGATCGGTTGGAGACAACTTGGAGACAACGCAGTCGAGGAGGAATGCCGGTGAGGGCTGTCCGGGTGCACGAGTACCACGTCGATCCGAAGGTCGACGACGTACCCGAGCCTGAGATCGCAGGACCACTGGATGTCATCGTCAAGATCGGTGGGGCCGGCGTCTGCCGCACCGATCTGCACATTCTCGAAGGCCAGTGGGCCGAGGCGATGGGTCCGGAACTTCCCTACGTGATCGGTCACGAGAACGCGGGCTGGATCCACACGGTCGGGGAGGGCGTCACCAACGTCGCCGTCGGCGACACCGTGATCCTGCACCCGCAGCCCAGCTGCGGGTTGTGCCTGCCCTGCCGGGCGGGCCGGGACATGCAGTGCGAGAACGCGTTCTTCCCCGGCCTGTCGAACAACGACGGTGGGATGGCCGAGTACCTGCGCACCACGGCGCGGGCCTGCGTGAAGCTCAACCCCGACACCGATCCGGCCGACGTCGCCGCGCTCGCCGATGCGGGCATCACCGCTTACCACGCCGTGCGTAAGGCGGTGCCCTCGCTCTACCCGGGCACCACCGCGGTCGTGCAAGGTGCGGGCGGGCTCGGCCACATCGGCATCCAGACCCTCGCGGCTCTCACCGCGACCCGGATCATCGTCGTCGACCGCAACCCCGACGCGCTGACCCTGGCCAAGGAGATCGGTGCCGACGAGACCGTCCTGGCCGACGGCACCCACATCGACGCGGTCAAGGAGCTGACGAACGGGGCGGGCGCAAACGTCGTCTTCGACTTCGTCGCCGAGCAGGGCGCGGAGAACGACGCCTGGCAGATGACCGCTCCGGCAGGTTCCCAGTACATCATCGGTTACGGCGGCGAGATCAAGATCCCGACGCTGGACTTCGTCGGCGGCGAGAAGAACATCATCGGCAACATCGTCGGCACCTACAACGACCTCGCCGAGCTCATGGTCCTGGCCCAGGCCGGGAAGGTCACCCTGCACACGAAGCAGTACCCGCTCGAGTCCGCAATCGACGCCCTGCACGACCTCGACGCCGGCCGGGTCCGCGGCCGCGCGATTCTCGTTCCGTGATCGATCTCGAGCTACTGATCGGGCAGTTCCGTTCCACCGACGACGCGAGAGGCCCCCACCACCATGTACGAGAAAGATGGCGAGACGTACTTCGTCGTTGACTCCCACAGCCACTTCTGGGACGCGAGCCGGGAGAACTGGCGCGAGGGACGCGAGCAGTTCGCCAAGGGCTGGATCGACTGCTTCTACGGCTATCACCAGCTCGCCCCGCCGGAGACGCACTGGGACTACGAGAAGTACCTCAAGGTCACACCCGAGGACTTCGAGAACGACATGTTCGTCGAAGGTCATGTCGACGTCGCGATCTTCCAGTCGACCTACCTCAAGGAATGGTACATCGACGGTTTCAACACCGCCGACCAGAACGCCGCACTGCTGGAGAAATGGGGCGACCGCCTGATCGTCAACGGGCGGTTCGATCCGCGTGACGGCGATGCCGGTATCAAGCAGCTCGAAGCCGACGTCGAGAAGTACGACCACAAGGGCGTCAAGCTCTACACCGCGGAGTGGCACGGCGACTCCCGCGGCTACAAGCTGACCGATCCCGAGTGCTACCGCTTCCTGCAGGCGGCCCAGGACCTCGGCATCAAGAACATCCATGCTCACAAGGGCCCCACGATCTGGCCGCTGAACAAGGACGCGTTCTCCGCCGATGACGTCGACCAGGCCGCCACCGACTTCCAGGGCCTGAACTTCATCATCGAGCACGCGGGCATTCCGCGTATCGAGGACTTCTGCTTCATGGCGGTGCAGGAGCCCAATGTGTACGCGGGCCTGTCCGTGGTCATCGGCGGCCTGATGCACGCCCGGCCGATGTTCTTCGCCAAGGTCATGGGCGAGCTGCTGTTCTGGGTCGGTGAGGACCGGATGACCTTCGGTGGCGACTACAACATCTGGACGCCGAAGTGGCAGGTCGAGGGCTTCGTCGACTGGCAGATGCCCGACGACCCGTCCTGCGCCGACTACCCGCGTCTCACGACCGACGGCAAGAAGAAGATCCTCGGCCTCAACGCCGCCAAACTCTACGACATCCCGGTGCCGGCGCAGTGCCAGCCGTCGACCACCGCCGGTGAGCCGGAGCAGCCGGGCCAGGATCTCGTCGAGGACCGCGCGGGGGCGCAGGCATGACCCGTCCGACCTGCTCGTCAGGGTCGGACCAAGCAGGACGGCGACCGCACCAGCAACTGCGGTCGGCCGTCTGGGACGCGTTGGGAACGGTACTCGACCCGGAGATCGACGAACCGATCACCGATCTCGACTTCGTCGAGTCCTGCGCCGTCTCCCCCCAGGGCGTCGCCACCGTGGTGCTCCGGTTGCCCACGTTCTTCTGCGCGCCGAACTTCTCGTTCCTGATGGTCGCCGACGCCTACGACGCGGTGTCGGCGGTCGAGGGGGTGACGCGCGCAGAGGTGACGCTGGCCGACCACCACGCCTCCGCTGAGATCAACGGCGGGGTGGCCGCACAGGCGGGGTTCGTTGCGGCGTTCGCCGGTGAGGCGGTCGCAGAGCTCGACGAGCTGCGCGCACAGTTCCTCACGAAGGCGGCCCTCGCCGGCCAGGACCGCGTCGCCCGGCCTCTCGTCGATGCGGGCGTCGGCCCGGAGGAGCTGGCGACGCTCACGTTGGGCGAGATCGAGCCGTCCACCGACCTCACCCGGCTACGGGAGCGCCGGGCCGCGCTGGGCGTGGCGCACGACGACGCTGCGCCGCTGTTGGTACATGGCGACGGCAGCCGGGTCACCTCGGCGCAGGTGCCGCTGCACCTGCGCCGGGCACGGCTCACCCGGCTCGGGATCGAGACGAACGGGGAGTACTGCAAGAGCCTGCTGACCAACAGGTACACCACGGCGGCCACCGCGCCCTGAGCTGCCACTGGGCACGAGCGGGGTCCTGATCCACCCAGGCACCCTCGTTGGCTACCCCCCATTCGGGGACTCGAAATGCCGGTGGGCGTATCGGGCCGACCACTTAGCCGTTGAACCGATGAGTTCTTGTCGTCGTCGTTCAGGAGTGGCCGTGCCCACCCGCACCAGATTGTTCGCCGCGCTACTGGGTGCAGTTGCCGTCGTCGGCGTCGGCGCGACTGCCGGTATCGCCCGGGACACCGGCAACAACGACGTCCGGCCACTGAAGGTCAACCAGACCGAGGGGTTCTTCGACGGCCAGAACCAGGTCTTCACCTATGCGCAGAACTTCCACTGCACGATCGAGGCCTTCGACGACCTGGACGGCATCGGCCGGCAGGGCGACGGCGTCCCGGCGGCTGCCGATCCGGACGAGATGATCATCCCGGAGTGCATCGCGGGCGAGACGGCGGGCGGTTCAGAACCGACGATCGACCCCAGCGGTATCCCGGTCAAGGACGCCCGCGAGTTCTTCGCGATCGTGCCGGTGTTCGACGCGGACGGCGATGCGATCCCCGAGTTCACCGATCCGAACCCGGGGGTCGCCCTCCAGTGCCCGGAACCGGGTCCGCCGTCGACCGAGGAGAAGCAGCCGCTCGGTAGCTGCACGACACACCCGAGCTTCGTGTTCATCGACCCGATCCTCGCCGAAGGCGGCAAGGCGCTGACCGGGCTTCCGGTGCCCGACTTCCCGAGCCTGCCCGGTCTCCCCGGCAAGCTGCCGGTCGACGAGCCGTTCGCGCTGCCGACCGTCTCCCCGGGGGTGGTGATCCCGCTGCCCGGCCACAGCCACATCGTGGCTACCGAGCTCGACCCGCAGCAGGTCTGGTGGCAGGTCATCGTCAACCTCGTCGAGGACCCGGCCGTGTGGCCCGACCTCGAGGGCAACTGTCCGGCGGGTCGTGACAAGTGCCTGACCTCGGTCGAAGCCCTACGCGCCTCGCAGACCAGGGGCGGCACCGGCCGGGACATCCCCACGAACATCTGGCTCTTCTTCGCCAACGAACCGCTGGAGGGCGAGACAGGCCCGAACGCACCGCACCCCGGCGGCCACTGAGTTCCCGATCACCGCTCCCCAGCCGGCAACGAGCGGCACTATCGTCCGGTG
>JBOHEP010000169.1:0-2370 GCA_050701075.1 Pseudonocardia sp.
CTGCTTCGGCGAGTTCGTTGACCAGTCGGCTGGTCAGCACGTAGCGGATTCGGTAGCCGGCCTCGGCGCCGGCGATGCCCAGCCCGATGAGCAGGTGATTCTTTCCGGTCCCGGAGTCACCGATGAGGCAGACCGGGGAGCCGGTGGCGATCCAGCCGCCGGTGGCCAGGGTGGTGATGGTGGCCGGGTTGACTGTCGGGTTGGCGGAGTGGTCGAAGTTTTCGAGTCGTTTGGTGCGGGGGAACGCGGCGTCGTGGACTCGGCGCGCGCGGCGGCGTTGATCGCGGTCGTCGCACTCGGCGAGCAGAGCCTCGGCCAGGAAACCCGGGTAGCTGAGTTGCTCGCGCTCGGCGGCGGCGATCATGTCGGTGACCCGGGCGCGGATGGTGGGCAGCCGCAGGGTGCGACACGCGGTGTCGATCCCGGTCAATGCGGCCGGGTCACCGGGGCGCCCCCGCGGGGCTGTGCTCGGCGTCGGCGGGCCGGTGGTGGTCGTG
Organism: Pseudonocardia sp.; assembly: GCA_050701075.1. GTDB lineage: Bacteria > Actinomycetota > Actinomycetes > Mycobacteriales > Pseudonocardiaceae > Pseudonocardia. The sequence continues at coordinate 498 of JBOHEP010000169.1, forward strand.
CTCATGAGACGGCCTCTCCCTCAGTGCAGGTGCGCGGGGCGGCGCAGTCGGGTCGGTCGGCGGGGTCGCGGCGGCGGAGCAGCTGGTCATACGGAGTCACGGTGGGCAGCGGCCGCTCATCGGTCGGTAGCCCGGTGGGGGCTGTGATGGGTCGTTCGGGCAGGGTCAACACCCGGCCGGGTTGTTCACCGGTGGGGGGGTGGCTCGATGCTGGCGCCGGGTCTGGCGCGGGTGTGGTGGCGGCGCGGCGGGCTTCCATGGTGACCAGCTCGGGGTTGGTCACGCCCAGCGTGAGTGCGGCCTTCATCCCGGCGATCACGGCGGTCGCGGGCAGTCGCCGGTGCAGCAGCAGCACCTCGATCAGGACCCGGGTGCCCGCGGCGTCGCTGCCGGCCGCGGTGCGGGCGGCGGCCCAGAACGCCTCATGGGTGGCGGTGAACGCGCCCGTGGCGCGGGCCTGAACCAGCGCGGTCGCGCCGGGCAGCGCGCCGGGTTTGCGGGCCAGCACCTCCAGGTAGTGGTCCAGGTTCAACACCTCGGCGCCGCGCACGGTGGCCCGCGGGTGGGCCGCGACTTGGCGCGTCCCGTCGAACACCAGCACCTCGGTAGCCCGCAGCAGCACCCGCACCCTGCGCCCGATCAGCTTGGCGGGCACCGAGTAGCGACACTGCCGCACGGTGACCCGGGCGTAGCGATCGACCCGCGGAGACAGTGTCACCCCGGTCTCGAAGGCCTCGGCGGGCAGCGGGGCCAGCACCGTCGTCTCGACGGCGAAGTCGTGCCCGACACTGTGCGCCCGGTTGGCGATCCGCCGCGCATCGTCGCGCGCGTCGTAGCCGGCCAGCAGGGCGTTCAGCTCGACGAGACTGTCCACTTTGGGTATCGGCACCAGGTGCGTGCGGCGGAAACGCCCGCCCTCGCCCTCCACCCCACCCTTCTCGTGCGCGCCGTCGGGCCCCGGTGTGCAGTAGAACGCGTCGAAGCCATAATGCGAGCGGAAGGTCACCCAGCGGGCTGACTCCAGCCGGTTGCGCCCGGACAGCACCCGCGACACCGCGGCCTTGAGGTTGTCGTAGCGCACGTGCACCACCGGCACCCCACCCAGCACGTCGAACGCCGCGACGTGCCCTTCCAGAAACGCTTCCTGGGACTGGGTGGCGAACACGCGATGCACTGCCTTGCCCGAGAACGACAGCCGGAAAGTGAACAGGAACACCTTCGTCTTCACCCCCGCCAAGATGATCCACAAGTCGGCGAAGTCCACCTCGGCTTCCGCACCCGGCTCGTGGGTCTGGGGCACGAACACCTCGCCCAGTGACCGGCCGGCCGCCGCCCAGATCTCCACACGGCGCACCCGCACGTAATCCCGCACCGTGGAATACGTGATCTCGCTCAGGCCGTGCTCGTCGACCAACCGGGCCAGCACCCGGCGAGCGGTGTGGCGCTGCTTGCGCGGCGCGTCCAGGTCCTCGGTCAGCATCGCGTCGATCAACACCTTGGCCGGGTCCAACCGCGGTGCCACCCGCACCGGCGTCTTGCGCGGCGGTGGCTCCGCGCAGGCCAGTGCCTGGCGCACCATCCGCCGGTGTACCCCATACCGGTCGGCCAACCCCCGGATCGACACCGCCTCCCGGCGATGATCCCGCCGGATCGCCTCGAACAACTCCACCTTCGACCTCGCCACCTGGCCCTCCCAGTCCGCCGCGGATATCACCGCGGCGAGACTGCCGATGGGGCCAACTCAGACCGTCATAACCTCCCCGACGTGTCAGAAGGTGGGGCCAGATCAGACCGTCACACCCGCCGATCGCGCCAACCGGGTGGGGCCGGATCAGGCCGACCAGGTGGGGCCAGATCAGGCTGTCAGAGCTAG
>JBOHEP010000170.1:0-9765 GCA_050701075.1 Pseudonocardia sp.
CCGCGGACCCGTGGAGCGGACTCAGCGCCGCCGCGAGCGCCGGTCCTGCTGCGGGCCGGTGCGCGGCGCCGCGGCCAACCCCCGCCGCTCCGACATCGTGTCGAAGCGCGCGTAGGCGTCGACGATGTCGGACACCAGCCGGTGACGGACCACGTCGACGCTGGTGAGCAGAGAGAAGTGGACGTCGTCGAGCCCGTCGAGGATGTCGCGCACCACGGTGAGCCCGGAACGCTGGCTGCCCGGAAGGTCGACCTGCGTGACGTCACCGGTGACGACCATCCTGGAGCCGAAACCGAGCCGGGTGAGGAACATCTTCATCTGCTCGGGGGTGGTGTTCTGCGCCTCGTCGAGAATGATGAACGCATCGTTGAGCGAACGCCCGCGCATGTACGCCAGCGGCGCGACCTCGATGGTGCCCGCCGCGATCAGCTTGGGGACGGACTCCGGGTCGATCATGTCGTGCAGCGCGTCGTACAGCGGGCGCAGGTACGGGTCGATCTTCTCGAAAAGAGTGCCGGGCAGGTAGCCCAGCCGCTCGCCGGCCTCCACCGCGGGCCGGGTGAGGATGATCCGATTGACCATCTTGGCCTGCAACGCCTGCACGGCCTTGGCCATCGCGAGGTAGGTCTTGCCGGTACCGGCCGGGCCGATGCCGAAGACGATCGTGTTGGCGTCGATCGCGTCGACGTAGCGCTTCTGGTTGAGTGTCTTGGGCCGGATCGTCCTGCCGCGCCGCGACAGGATGTCCAGGCTCAGCACCTCGGCGGGCGACTCACCGATCCGGGCACGGTCGTCGCCACCACCCTCGGCGAGCATCTCGGTGGTGCGTCGCACGGCGTCGGCGCTCACCTGCTGGCCACGCTCGGCGAGCGTGATGAGCTCGATGAACACCCGCTCCGCGAACGCGACGTCGGCGGGGCGACCGGTGAGGGTGAGCTCGTTGCCGCGGACGTGCACATCGGCATCGAGCAGGTCTTCGGCCGCGCGAAGGCTCTCGTCGCGGGAGCCGAGCAGCGCGAGCAGCGCGGCGTCGGGCACGGCCATGCGGGACTGGACGGGGTCCGACTGCGTCAAGGGCTGTGCCGCCTACCTTCTACCTCTGCTCCTGGGACGGCCCCGATGGTAGCGGGATCGACCAACCAGCAGCCGAGAAATTTCCGCAACCGTCGCACGCCCTCCACCTTCCCCGGAGATCCGGCACCTCGGCCCGCCCGCTCGTGGGGCGAAGGCGTCGGCCATGGTCGCGCCACCCTCGTGCCGGACCGCGACGAACGGGACACCGCCGGTGCGCAGCGCGTTCGTGCGTGGAAGTCGCCGCTGCCGACGACGCCGAACGCGGGCCCGCAGCCGAGCTCGGTGACCGCGCGGCCAACCAGCCCCTGAGTCACCGGTCCGGCTCCGTGCACCACCCGGCCAGCACGGAATCCACCGCCACACGTGTCCGGGCGCGGGCCTCGTCCCGCGAGACCCCGGCCATCAGCAGCCGGTCGTAGTCGGTGTCCCCGTGCCGGACCGACGCGATCACGGCGCGCACGAGCGCGCCCTCGTCGAGTGCCCGCCCGGCGGCGCTGCGCCCGACCCGGCCGCTGCCCCGCACCGCGGTGTGTGCGGCGATCACCGCCGTTCGCCGCGTCGGGCAGCCGGGGAACAGCCGGCCGATCTCCTGCGCCATCCGGGCCATGAGCTCCACGTCCTGATCAGCCCGCCGGGCCCGATCGCGGTCCCGCTGCCGCAGCCGGGCCTCCTCGTCGGCCAGGCAGGACACCTCAGCGCGCTCCACCGCCGCCTCCTCGACGAGGATCCCCTGCCGTTCGTACCGCTTACGGGACCGGCTCCACTGCACGACCACGGCGGCGAGCGCGCTCCCCTTCTTCGCCCGCCGAGTCAGCGCGGCGTCGCCGGCGGGCAGGAACACGAGGTGGTCCAGGTCGACGCAGGTCATGCACAGCCGACCGGCGTCCTCCATCATCAGGAACTCGCCGCTGCCTTCGCAGCCCGTGCAGGTCCAGTCCTTCAGCGGCGCGATCACCAGCAGCTCGGGTGGCTTGTCGGCGCGTTCGACCAGCCGTTCCCGCGTCTTCTCCGGCAGCGCGGGGGAGATCCAGTGCGTCCGGAACACCCGCTCGACGGCCTCATCGCCCGAAGCGGTGAACCGCAACACACGACGATCGCGGGTGGCCGCGACGTAGGAGGCCTCGTGCGAGACGAGCCCGTTCCCTTCGGCCCACCGGTGCAGCGTGGCCAGGGCCAGGGCCAGGTTCTCCGGGCGGATCGTCGCCAGCGGTTCGAGGAAGTCGGCCCGACCCCGCCGCCAATAGTCCAGGTGGTTCTGGGTCAGCCAGCCGATCCGGCAGAGGACGTCGAGTGTGACGACCGATTTCGTGTCGGCGAGCGCCGACCGGGCCGCGGTCAGGACCCGCTGTTCGAGCGCGGACACGGCGTCCATCATCCCCGCGACGGCGACCTCAGGCCAGTAGCCGCCCGACGGCGTCGCGACACGCCCCCCACGCGGGCATCGACGGGTCGATCACCGCGAAGTGATCGACGCCGGGCAGCGCCACGAGCTCGGCCGCGTCCCCGGCCGACCGGGCCGCGGCAACGAAACGCTCGCTCTGCCGGATCGGCACGGTGCCGTCCTGGATGCCGTGCACGCACACCACCGGCACCCCGAGCGGCACGCGGGCGGCCGGCGAGGCGAGCGCGTACCGGTCCCGCACGTCGGTGGGCGATCCACCCATGAGGTCCTCGACCGCTCCCCCGCCGACACCACGATCGGCGGCATCCACCAGATCGAGCACCCCGGCCTGGCTGACCGCACCCCGCAGCCGCACCTGCGGCGCCGACCCCGGCGCACCCCCCGGCAGGCCGGGTCGCGCGGCCCCGAGTGCACCTCCTGGCAGGCCGGGCCGAGCGGCCCCCGGCGCACCCGCCGGCAAGCCGGGCCGCGCCGCCAACCACAGAGCCAGGTGCCCGCCGGCCGAGTGCCCGACGGCGACCACCCGATCCAGATCCAGCCGCCCCTTCGCCACCTGCTGGACCGGACCCGCGAGCAGATCCAGCGCAGCCGCCACATCGTCGAAGGTCGAGGTCCAGCCACCGCCCCCGCCCACCCGCCGGTACTCGACGTTCCACGCCGCGAACCCGGCGTTGGCGAGGTCGACGGCAAGCGGCCGGCCCAACTCCAGCCCGAATGCCTGGCGCCAGAAGCCCCCGTGCACGACGGTGACCACGCCGCGCACCGGCCCGTCGCCGGCAGGCAGGGTCAGCTCGCCGAACTGGCTGCGGTGGGACCCGTACTCCACCCGGACCGGGCCGCCGAAGCCGGGCGCCGGACGCGGTCCCGTGGTGGCACACGACGCGACCACGGAGGGCAGGACCAGCGCCGAGGCTCCCATCGCGGCGAGGCGGCGCAGGGCGAGGCGGCGGGACACGGGAGCGAGCATGGCACGGTGTTCGAGCAGCAACGCCCATCGGTTGGACGTGTCCACGCTAACGCCGATTCTCGCGGCCAGTGGCGGAGCCCGCATCGTTGGTCATGGAAGTTGGCCGTAGACGCGGGAGCCCTTGCGTCGCAAGGGAATGACCTGGCTCGAGCCAAGATCGCCGCCAGATGCACCTGAAGGTTGTTCGCAGAACCCTGGAGTCCATCTCGCGGCGATCATGAATTGCCACGGACCTCTCCGCCTTGGGGTCGAACTCGCTGCGCGAAGATCGGCGCTGATCTGGGTTTGCTGCAACAGCGGCTCACAACCCGAGATCACCACCAGCTGCCGGGGTTCCGGCGGCAAGCCGGATGACCATGGCCACCTGCCCCGCCGAGGGTTGAGGGTGCCACGAACTCCGCGGCCTTGGCGACGTTCTCCCCGAGGACCAACCGGGGCTGCACCTGGTCGTAGACGTCGGAGGCAGGCAGCCCTCCGGCCGAAGATCATCGTGCGGACAGACCCTTCGGGGAAGCTGTCGTTGATCGGTTCCCCGGCCCACGGGTCGACCTCGAGCACCGTGCGCAGCTCGGCGAGGCCGGTGAGCGCGTCGCGGGGGAGATTGTCGATCTGCTGCTGGATCTGCTCGTCGGTGACGACGCGGTACACCTACATGCCGGCCTTGGACCGGGTGATCTCCAACGGCTCGTCGACCGGGCTCTCCTGTCCCGTCAGCGTCTGCGCGACGCGGCGCACCATCCGCCGGTAGCCCTCACTATCACTCTGCAACACCGCGAGGCGCCGCCACCGCTCCAGAGTCCGGAACAACCCGGCCAACTCCAGTGTCTCGCGGGACTCGACCAACACCGCAGCGTATGCCGCGTCGAACCCGGCCCGGTCGGCGGCGAGCAGCGCGGTCCGGATCGCGGCCGGTGACGCGCTTGGCCGCAACGGGTGCCCGCTAGCGGGCTGCTCGTCATAGGCGTAGGTGGCCCTCACGCACGCGAGGGTAGCTGTCCACACCGACACGAACGCCCAGGCGCCAGCACCTCGGCCGACGGTTTGCTCGGCTGTCCGGGGAAGTCAGCGTCAAGAGGCGCCGGCGGGGAGCTGCGGAACGAGGAAGGGACCGTTGGTCGGCAGTGATCGACCTCTTAACGCTGGATCCTGGGCTCGTCAGGACACTTCCACTTGATTTTCTCTCTCCAGTTGGTGTGTCTGCTATAAATCTGCCGTGATCGAGGATGCTGCGGCGCAGACGCTGCTGAACGAGATCGCCACCGCGTGGACCGACGGTGGCCCGCTGGGTGTCCTGCGCGAGCTGGTGCCGACAGTGTGGCGCCGCAACATCGCCCGCCATGAGCCAGCTCGGCTCGGCGACGACCGGATGAGCCTGGGAGTGCAGTCCAGCCGCAACCTGTGCAACCTCACGGTCCGCGGACTCGTCGGTGTGCCGGGTGTGCACGCGCGCGACGCGAAGACTCTCGAGGTGACCTTCCAGGGGCGGACCTTGCACGCAGGGAAGGTCGGGTCGAGCTCGCCGTCGTGGGATGTGTCGTCGGTGGATTGGTCACACAGCGAGGTGCGCACCCTGTGCGCGGAGGCCAACAGCAATGCGTACCTGCCCGTGGCGGGCACCCTGTTCGAGACCTTGGGAGCGTTGCCTGGCCAGCCGGTCGACCCACGGGTGATGCGTCACCTGCAGCTGATGTGGCAGGGCTTCGACGACGGCGGCACCCGGACCTGGCTGGGATTCCCGCGGCTGGGTGCGGATGCGTGGTTCGCGGTGATCCTCCTCGACGACAATTCCGGTGGCCAGGGCGGCCGCACCCTCGACGGTGACACCCCGCTGCCCCCGGCGCCTGACTTCGACACCCTCCGTGAGCCGGCGCTCGACCTCGCTCGCCGCGCGGAGCGAGAGGCGCGGCAGCAGCCGCCAGGGGCATGAACGAGCCGGCCGACCTGAGTGCGGCCCGGCAGCGGGCCGTGGCCCGGCGCGGCGCTGGGGTAGCGGTCGACTTCGACCCTGCCCGGCTCGCGCTAGCTCGGCGCCTGGCCGCGTTGCCCCGCACCCACCTGGGTAAACGGGTAGAAGTGACACCGTCGGCGATCACCCAATACGAGAAGGGCCAGACCAAACCCACCCTGCCCGTACTGGACAAGATCGCCGAGGTCCTCGGCGTCCCGACCGAGTTCTTCCGAGCTGGCCACCCGGTGCCGGCGCTGCCCGCCGCCGGCGCGCACTTCCGCAGCCTGCGCTCGACCACAGCGCTGGAACGCGAACGCGCGCTGTCGTTCGGCGAGCTCGCCCTGGCTGTGTTCACGGCGGTCGAGCTACACGTCGACCTGCCCGCCGTGACGCTGCCCGAGCTGGAGATCCCCACCGATTCACCGGAGGACCTCGACCAGACCGGAATCGAGACCCTCGCCCGACAAGCCCGTGACACCCTGGGCCTCGGGCCGGGGCCAGTACCGCACGTGGTGCGGCTGCTCGAAGCGCACGGGGTCGCAGTGGTGCGACTCGAGGCCGCCAGCAACAAGGTCGACGCGTTCTGCCACCAGCAGGGCTACCGCCCGCTTGTCCTGCTCAGCCCCGGCAAGCAGGACAAGGCCCGATCCCGGTTCGACGCCGCCCACGAACTGGGCCACCTGCTGATGCACCACGACGTCGAGCCCGGCTCCCGCCTGGTGGAACAGCAAGCCCACATCTTCGCCGCGGAGTTCCTCACCCCGGCCGCGCAAATCATCGACGACCTCCCCGACCGGCTCGACTGGACCGTGTTGCACCAGCTCAAACGCCGCTGGGGGATCAGCCTCAAAGCCCTGGTGATGCGCGCACACACCCTCAGACGGATCAACAACCACACCTACCAGCGCGGCATGCGGCGACTGGCCATGTGGGGACACCCTGAACCCGGACCGCTCGGCCCGCCGGAGGCCCCCGTGCTGCTGCCCCGCGCGGTCGAGCTGATCGGGCCTCGACGCGAAACCCTCGCCCAGCTCGCCGCTGACGCCGGACTCCCCATCACCGAAGTCGAACGGGTCTGGCGTGCCTGCGGCGGAGACGACATCCGACCCATCCTCGACCTGATGACTACCGGCGATTCTGCCCGGTTGATCTACCCCGACGCACGAACACCACCGACGGAGGAACCGACCATGGCCGCAGGCCGTATCCACACCAGCAAGCAGGGCGACCGCTGGATCAACAAGGCCGAGGGCAACACCAACGCCTCCAACGGCGCACCGACGAAGGCAGAAGCCCAGGCCCTGGGCCGGGAAATGGCCATCGCCCGCGGCGTGGAACACGTCATCCACAACCAGGACGGCCAGATCAGCGAGCGCAACACCTACCCGCGCAGCCGCGACCCGCGCGCATCGAAGGGCTGAGCCTGTCGGGCTATCCGCGGAGATCCGAGACTGCGCGTCACCCCGCCCGTCACTCCCCTACGTCGGCGGCGCTGCTTGCCGAGCTTCGAGGTCGTCGAGTCGGTCGAGGCGGCGGTAGATGGTGGGTCGGGTGACGCCGAACTCGGCGGCGATCTGGGCAACGGTCAGCTCCCCGGCTTCCACGGCCGCCGCGGCGACCTGCGGCAGGCCTACCAGCAGGGCATGGAAGACCAACTCGGCGCGCTCGGGCTGATCCTGAACTGCATCACCCTGTGGAACACCGTCTACCTCGACGCCGCCCTGACACAGTTGCGCGCCCGGGGCTATCCCGTGCTCGACGCCGACGTCGCGCGGCTCTCGCCCTACAGGCGCCGCCACCTCAACGTCCACGGCCACTACACGTTCCAACTCCCGGTGCCCGCCGCGCGCTGCGCGACCCGGACATCAACAACGACGACGAAGACGGTTGAGCAAGTAGACAGGCTCTTCGCATCGAACCTGCCCCGTCGCCGGGCCGGGACCGCTACCGTAGCGGTGACGAGCAGTGACTAGGGAGGAACGCGATGTTGACATCGTCGGGTCGAGGCCCTGCCCGCCAGGATGTCCTTGTGCCGTCGGCGGCGCTGCTGCCGTTGTCGGATCTGCGCGGCGGCCAGTTCCCCGTGACGGGGGAGCCGGGGACGTTGCGCCCGTTGTCGGCGGCGTTGGGGGTGGCCCCACCGCAGGCTGGCAAGCACGACACCACCGGGTCACGGTGGTACGAGGACGACGCGACCGAGAAATCCGACGACGGCGTCGTCATCCCGGACACCGTCAAAGTCCTGCGCACCGACACGTGAGCCCCGCGCCGCCGTCCTCGGACCACGCCGCCCGGGACGTCGCGCGGGACACGGTGCTGGTGATCAGCGGCCCGGACGCCACCGCCGCGGCGGTCATGACCGAGCTCGCGCAGCATCCCGTGCGCGCCGTGCTGCTCGACATCGGCGAGTTCCCCGCCCGGATGGCGTTCACGGCCGCGAGCACCCCGACCGGCGTGTGGCGGGGCGGTATACGGGGTGTCGACGGGGCGAGCGGCGGGCACGTCGAGGTGGAGCTGGAACGGGTCTGCAGCGTCTACTACCGCCGTCCGACCCGGTTCAGCCTGCCGGCGGGGATGTCGGGCTCGGATGCGGTGCTGGCCGAGTACGAGGCCCGGCTCGGGCTCGGCGGGGTCCTGGCCGCGCTGGGGTGTCGCTGGGTGTGCGAGCCACACGCGGTCGCCCGCGCGGAGTACAAGCCGCTGCAGCTCACCATGCTCACCCGCGCCGGGCTGCGGGTGCCGCGCACGCTGATCACCAACGACCACGACGCCGCGCTGCAGTGGGCGGCAGCGCTGGGGCGCCCGGTCGTGTGCAAGCAGCTCTCCCCGGTCGTGCTCACCGACCATGGCGAGGTCCGCATCACCTACACCACCCCGATCGACCTGCAGGCGGTCAAGCCGGACATGCTCGCGGCCACCGCGCACTGCCTGCAGGAACAGGTCACCGACAAGTTGTTCGAGGCCCGGATCACGATGGTCGGCGACGCCGCGTTCGGCGTCGCGATCCACACCGAGTCCGACGCCGCCGGCGTGGACTGGCGCAGCGACTACGCGGCGCTGCGCTACGAGCGCTACACCCCGCCCGCCGATCTCGTCGCCGGGATGCGCCGCTACCTGCACACCGCTGGGCTGAGCTACGGCTGCTTCGACGTCGTCGTCACCCCGGACGGTGTGCTGGTCTACGAGTGCAACCCGGCCGGGCAGTACCTCTGGCTCGAACACGCCACCGGCGTGCCGATCAGTGCCGCCATCGCCGCGTACCTCGCCGCGCCCGCCACGCCCGCCCCCGCGACCACCGACACCGCCGCTGCGACCGTGCAGGCCACCCGATGAGCACCCTCGCCGACCGCGCCGACGCCGCCGAGCTGGCCGACCGGGCTGCCGCGCTCGCGGCGCACCTGCAGGGGCTCGACGGTGTCGATCCCGGCTGGGCGGCGGTGTTCGCCCGTGTACCCCGTCACGTGTTCGTCCCTGCGTTCTACCCGACCCTCGACACCGACGGCGACCGCCCGCCGCGGCTGCTCAACAGAACCGACCCCGAGCATCACCAGGAGTGGCTCGACACCGTCTATACTGACCGGTCCCTGGTCACGCAGTGCGCCCTGACCCCCGGCACGACCCAGCTGTGGCAGTCGACGAGTTCCTCGACCCGCCCCAGCCTGATGGCCCGCATGCTCACACTGCTCGACCTCCCCACCAACGGCGACGGCACCGACGGCGGGAGGCAAGCGAGCGACGCTGGTGGCGGCGAGGTGCGAGTGCTGGAGATCGGCACCGGGACCGGCTACAACGCCGCGCTGCTGTGCGAGCGCCTCGGCGACGCCGCGGTCACGAGCGTCGACCTCGATCCCGGTCTCGTCGCCACCGCCGCGCACCGTCTCGCCACGCTCGGCCACCACCCTGTGCTCGTCGCAGCTGACGGCGCCGACGGCCTCCCCGATCGCGGCCCCTACCACCGCATCCTCGCCACCTGCGCCGTCCCGGCCCTGCCACCGGCCTGGATCGAGCAACTCCACCCCGGCGGCCTCGTCGTCGCCGACATCCGCGGCGGCCTCGCCTCCCACCTGCTGGTCGCCCGCCGCGACGGCGGCCAGCTCGTCGGCCGGTTCCTCGCCGAGCCCGGGCACTTCATGTGGATGCGCCGCGACATCACCAACCCGCTGCGCGACGGCGGGACCTTCTCGACCCACATCGACTACGACGACGCCCACACCCGCCCCAGCAGCATCGACCCCGCGCTGCTTGACCACCCTGATGCCCGGTTCTTCCTGCAGCTCGCCGCCCCCGAGGTCGACCGGATCTGGACCTCCCGCCGCGACGGCACACCGATCATCCGGATCACCGCCACCACCGGCGACTGGGTCGAGCTCGACC
>JBOHEP010000171.1:0-12651 GCA_050701075.1 Pseudonocardia sp.
GGGGTACCCCCCGACGCCCGACCTCTTCGTTTCGCTCGTCTTCACTCCACCCGGAACGTCCCGGTGATCAGGTCGAACGTGGTGGCGCCGTCCTTGAACCGGTCAGCGGGTAGCGTCTGGAAGACGAGTCCGATCATCGTCTTTCCCTTGAACAGGAAGAAATGGGAGTGCGCTCCGGTGAGCCCGGTGCCGGGATCGGTGAAATTGTAGAAGTAGAAATGGCCGGGAAGACCCGCGATATTGACCTGCTTCGGTTCCGCAAGCAACTTCACCGAGGGATCCGACATCACGATGTCGTCGGTCAGCTGCCGTGCGGCCGGCAGTTCCTGCGGACCTATCTCGGTCTGCAGGTCCAGCACGCGTACCAAGAAAGAATGTGGTCCTCGGGCCGCGAGCAGCGGGACCTGGGGGTCAGGCGGGTACAGCCGCGTCCAGTCCCCCGGGTAGCCGAGTGCGAACCCGACCTCCGGGCTCCGGAACTCGACGAGACCCGGAGCTTGAGCCGCTGGCGCCGCCGCGGTGGTCGCAGCGCCGGTCGGTGGGCCTGCCGACGTCGCGGCACGGTGGCCGACGCCGACGGCCAGGACCCCGGCGGTCGCCAGGGTCGCCACACCGGCGCCGACGGCTACCGCACGTTTACCAGTCAATGCGCTCAGTACACCCCTGGCGCTTGATGCAGTTTTTCCCATACTCTGTGTAACGAGGTGCGCAGCAGCGAGGTTCTACCGTGAGTTCGGAGGCCGTCGTGGTATCACTTCCACCATCGAGCTACTTCCCTCAGGCAGCGAACAAGTGTAATCTCAACCAATCACAGACTTATTTTCCACTGTGGACAGTCCCTTGCGACGGCCGGAGGCAACGTTGAACGATTTCGGAGAGCCGGACACCAGTGGTTTGTGGACCGGCTTGATCATCGGGTTTGCGATCGTCGTCGTCGTCGTCATCGTCGTGGGAGTCCTCCTGATGCTGGCCTCCCGGGTCAACACGCGGGCGGGCGAGGCGGTTCGCCTGCTCGGGGAGACGCGGACGGCCACCCAGCCGCTCGCAGAACTTGGCCGGACCAACGAACTCCTGCAGAGCATCGGCCGGGGTGCGGTAACCGCTCGACAGGCACTGGGAGGATAGCAATGTCTCTGGCTCTCGTCACCGAAGAGATCACACTGTGGCAGGTCACGCTCGCCGTCGGGTTGGTCGTGATCATTGTTGTGATCGCCCTGCTCGGCCTGCTGCTCAGCCTGGTCCGCTCCATCGAGGCCGGTGCTCAGCAGCTGCTGGGGGTGGCAGTCGGGGTTGCCGGTAACACCGGCAACATCAAGCTCGCGCTGGCCGTTGCGGACACACTGGACGAGGTCGCGGAAGAGGCCGGCCGCCATGCTCAACTTCTGGGAGTGGGGGCACGATGAGCGTCGAGTTGCTGGTGATCCTGACCGTCGTCGAGATCGTGGCCCTGGTGATCGTGCTGGCCTTGTACCTCATCCTGATCACGAGTCGGTTGCAGTCCGTAGCAGACACGCTTGCACAGGTGTCCGGAGGGCTGAGCTCGGTTCAGGGGGATGTGGCTCTGGTCGGCGCCGGCGCCGCCATCCTGAACCGAAAGCTGGCCGCGATCGGGGACGCCCTGCCGCCCATCGCGCTGAAGGCCGAGTCCCTCGCGTCACAGGCTTGATGAGTTCACGATCCCGAGCTGAGGAAAGGAACGACGATGGCACTGTGGTGGATAGGCAACGCAATCTTCATTCTGGTGGTCATCCCCGTCGTGGTAGTGCTCCTGCAGCGTCTGGTGGGGCCCGTCGTGGAAATCGGCAAGCACGTCGACAAGATCTACGATCAAGCTGGCGGTATCTCCAGCGCGTTGGACGGCGTGCCGGGGCTGCTGCGCACTCGAGACCTGGTGAAGCAGGTGGGAGCCGGGCTGACGCGCTATGTCACCGCAGTTGACCGCCTTCTGTGAGGAGAGTGAATCACCGTGAATTCTGCAGCTGTGGTCACCATCATCGGCGCGTTGCTGACCGTGCTGGTGCTGGCCGCCTACCTGATCTATGTGGCGTTGGTCCTGCGACGGGTGGACGGCCGGCTCAGCGAGATCACGACCGGCGTCGAAGCGATCACCTACAAGGCCGAGCCGGCAGGCCCTGTCGTCAGAGAGATCAACAAGGATCTCACCGGCGTGAACAATGCGCTCCAGGCCGTGCTGACCAAGCAGCGTCCGCCGAAACGGCAGCCGGAGCCGGACCCGACGCCCGCGCCCGTGTCGGCGTGGGACTCGACGCGCCCGGCGTGGGTGGTCGCGCCTCGGGCGGACCCGTACCAACGGTAGGAAATGGACAGCACCGTCTCAAGGGCTGCGGGGTCATCGGTCTCTCAGCGTTCTATGCACCGGAAAGGAAGAAATGAATCCCTATGATGAACGGGCTGGCGGAAGGGACGTGACGTGGGGCATCCGGCCCAACGTCGCTGTCAATTCGATCCCGAAGAAGTTCGCACTCGTTGCCGGCCTGGTCTACGTGGTGGGTGGGGTGATCGGTTTCTTCTTCACCGGGTTCAACAACTTCACCGAGGCCACTGACGAAGCGTTGTTAGGGCTCTTCCACGTCACCCCGTTGCACAACGTCGTGCACATCGGTGTGGGCGCGTTGTGGCTCCTGGCGGCTTTCGTGCTCACCACTGTGGCCGCCGAGGGCGTGAACTTCGCGATCGCCGGGTTCTACGTCCTGGCCGCTGTCATCGGCTACCTCGGGTATCTCCAAATTTTGGGTATCAACCCCGGATTCGACGCGGACAACTTCCTGCACATCGTTACCGGTGTCGTCTCGCTGCTTTTCGGGGGCCTCATCCCCTCTCGCGAATCCCGCGAACGGATGTACGCTTAGCAGCGTCTTCGTAGGCAGGAGTTTTCCCCTTGACTCAGCCCGTCGATGACGTCGACGGTGCAGCTGGCAGCGATCGGGTGAATCCGCTCAGAGCGGTTTCATCTCCGAGATCTGCCACTGCCCGTCGGCGTTCTTGGTCATGGTGACTTTGATCTGGATGATTCCCCGTTGCGGTAGTGGTTGGGAAGATGCGCTGGCGGTCTGGCTGAGGTAGAGCAGCACCTCAGCCCGGTCCTGCTGGGCGTCGATCAACGCGGACCGGGTGACTTCGACCTTCGACGCGACGTCCTGCTGCTGAGCGGTCGGCACGATCAGGTTGCGGGCCATGTCCTCGAACTGGGCGGCAAAGGTTCCCGAGAGCTGTGCGCGTGCGCGCGCAAGGTCCGCGTCCAATGTCTTCGAGCTGTAGCTGAGCACCTGACTGGTACTGGTCACCGCCGCTTCCTGGGCCTGCGCGGCGTTCTGTTCGGTGTTCGCGACCTGGATGGCCTGCGCACCGAGCAGCCCGACCGGCACGGCCGAGGCGATCACGAGCACGGCGAGCGCTATCGGGAGCCGGCGGCGCGCCTTCGGCGACAGCCAGCCGGTGCGTTGGGTGGCGCTGTCCTGGGTGGCGGCCGCCGATCTGGTGGTTTCGGCTGGGGGCTTGCTCTCGACTGGGCCCTGGGTGACCGCCGGAACGTCACCGCGTTCGGTGTCGGGAAGGTCCTGAACGGTTGCCACGGTGCTCTCCGAATCGGTGTCGGTGCCGCTCATGACGCGGGTTCCACTGTCGAGACGAGCCAGCGGTCACCGTCACGCTGCAGTTGGATTGCCAGCCGGAAGGTCTGCAGCTCACCTTGGGGAACCTGGCTGTTGGAAAGCATGGTGGTCACGATGACCAGCGCGGATGCGGCGTCCGCCTCGAGCTTTTCGATCCCGGCGGCGGTGACGATCCCCGCCGAACCCAGACTGCTGTCTTTCAACCTGGTCTGCAACAGCGGCGAGCCGCTGGAGATCTGGTCCCGGAAGGTGCCGGTGGACGCCTGAATCATGCGCTCGATCTGCTGCTCCGCGTTCTCGCTGCTGATCGTGGTGAGGTCGGTGGCCATCTTTCGCGCCGCGTCCAGGGCTACCTGGCGTTGTTCCGCCCGCTGGCCGGCCGCTTGGTTGTGCACGAGCAGCGCCACGGCTCCCACCAGCAGCGCGACCAGGAGCACGGACATTCCCGCCACCAGCGCAGCCCACCGCGACGGCCGACCACGAGCCGGCTTCGGCGGATCGGCGACCATCTCGGTCGGCTCCGGTCCGCTCCTCGCCGCTGGCTGGGGCGCGGTCTCGGGGATGGGGTCGGCTGGGGGGGTTGGGTCGGCTGGACGTGGGTCGACTGGGGGTGCTGGGTCGACTGGGGGTGCTGGCTCGACTGGGGATGCTGGCTCGACTGGGGGTGCTGAGTCGACTGGAGGTGCTGAATCAGCTGGGGGGGTTGGGTCGGTTGGGGGTGATGGATCGGTTGGACGTGGGTCGCTTGGGGGTGCTGAGTCGGCTGGGGGTGTGTCGGTGCCGTCGGATACGGCCTCGGTGTGTGAGTCCGGTGCGGTCACGTCGTCCGTTGGGTCTTGCCGGGTGCTGAGATCAGCCATTGGCCGCCTCCCTCACTCACTGGGACGATCCCGAACCCGCGACACGGAGCTGCACCGGTCGCGGAGAATCATCGCCACGTTCGTCGGGCGGGCATGGCGGAGATGCTGGGGAGCAGGACCCGCCGCCCGCAGGACCGTCAGGCGAATGCGCTCCTGACGCTGACAAGTCGGTTCCACGATGGTAGGCGGCCGGTCGGAGAGGCCTGGTGGCGGGGTGCAGACAACGGGACCGGAGACACCGCCGGTGGTCGAGCTCGCCCGCCAGATCGCAGTGCATCGGGTCGGGCTGCATCGGCGTTGCGCGAGCTGGCAGCATCGCTCTGGTGAGCGACGAGCGCGATCCCGTGGCCGACCTCCGGCGCATCGCATTCTTGCTCGAACGCGGGCACGAGTCCACATACCGCGTGCGCGCATTCCGTACCGCCGCGGCCGTCCTGCGCGGCCGTGACGTCGACGAGCTCGCGTCGCTGGCACTGTCCGGCGAGCTGGTGCGAATGCGCGGGGTCGGTGACGTCACCGCGCGTTGTGTCGTCGAATCCCTCGCCGGCGACGTGCCGGCGTACCTGCGGCGCTTGCAGGCCACCGAGGACACTCCGCTCGCGGTGGCGGCCGCCGATCTGCGTGAGGCGTTGCGCGGCGACTGCCACAGCCACACCGACGCCTCTGACGGCGGCTCGCCGCTGCGTGAGATGGTCGAGACCGCGCGCGAGCTCGGCCACGAGTACCTGGTGATCACTGACCATTCGCCCCGGCTCACCGTCGCCAACGGCCTGTCAGCCGACCGGCTGAAGGCGCAGGTCGAGCAGGTCGCGGAGCTCAATGAATCCCTCGCCGAGACCGGATTCCGGGTGCTGAGCGGCATCGAGGTCGACATCCTCGACGATGGCGCGCTCGACCAGGACGAGGAGCTTCTCGCCCAGCTGGATATCGTCGTCGCGAGCGTGCACAGCAAACTCCGGATGCCCGCCGTCGAGATGACGCGGCGGATGCTCGCCGCCGTCACCAATCCGCTCGTCGACGTCCTCGGGCACTGCACCGGCCGGATGGTCACCGGGTCACGCAAGCGACCGGAGTCGCAGTTCGACGCCGCCGCGGTGTTCGCGGCATGTGTCGAGAACAGCGTCGCGGTGGAGGTCAATTCACGACCCGAACGGCTGGACCCGCCGAAACGGCTGCTCCGGCTGGCTGTCGAGGCCGGGTGCGAGTTCACGATCGACACCGACGCCCATGCCCCCGGCCAGCTGGACTGGCTCGACTACGGCTGCTCCCGGGCGGCGGACTGCGGCGTGCCGGCGGGGCGAATCCGCAACACCTGGCCCGCTGACCACCTCCTCGCGCAGCGTGCTCGATAAGCGAACTCGCCGTGTCGGTTTGCGTGACTCGCCGTGTCGGATCGCGCGACTCGCCGTGTCGATGTGCGCAACTCGCCGTGTCGGTTTGCGCAACTCGCCGGAGTGTCTCTGACTGGGGTTGTGGCTTTATCCTGGCGGGCATGGCAATTGAGTCGACGATGCTCGCCCTGGGCACTCCCGCACCGACGTTCGACCTCCCCGAACCGGCCACCGGCAAGATCTTCCGGTCCGATGACCATCAGGACGTGCCTGCACTGGTCGTCACCTTCATCTGCAACCACTGCCCGTACGTGCAACACGTCGCGGCAGGGCTCGCCGCGCTGGGCCGCGACCTCGCAGCCCAGGGCGTCGCGATGGTCGCCATCTCCAGCAACGACGTCGGTGCCTACCCGCAGGACGGGCCCGAGCAGATGGTCGCCGAGGCGCGCCGCCAGGGCTGGGAGTTCCCGTACCTCTACGACGAGAGCCAGGACGTGGCCAGGGCGTACTCCGCAGCCTGCACTCCCGACACGTTCGTCTTCGACGGCGACCGACGGCTGGTCTATCGGGGCCAGCTCGACGCCTCCCGGCCGCGCAACGAGCTGCCGGTCACCGCGGCCGACGTGCGGGCCGCCGTGACCGCGGTGCTGGCCGGCCGCCCGGTCGAACCCGATCAGAAGCCGTCGATCGGCTGCGGCATAAAGTGGCGGTGACGCCCGTGAGCATCAAGATCTCCGAACGTGGTCTCTGTCGGCGCTCAGCTGCGCGGTCGGGGTGCCACCCCCCGGTCGGCCCGCCGGATCGCCCATGCGTAGCAGACCGCGGACCCCAGGAACAGCACCCCGGTGACCGCCGACCACCGGCCGAGGTAGACATCGGTGCTGTGGCCGGTGGCACCGAAGAAGGCGTCCTCGCGCCCTCCGAGGATCAGCGGGAACCACACCAGCAGCAGCAGCGCCGAAAGGCCCACCGGTACCCGCAGGTAGTTGACCCACGGCACTTCGCGCACGCTGGGCGGGCGCCGGTGCCGCCGGAACACGCGGGCGTGCGCGGTGACGTCGGCTATCGCGTAGAGCGGGTAGAGCACCAGGTCGTGCGCGATCGCGGCACCGACGAACCAGGTCAGCATGGCCAGCCACGGGCCGCCTTCGGCGAGAACCCTCGTCGCGGCGTAGCCCGCGATCGCGAAGCAGCCCAGCAGCGAGAGAACATGCAACGGGCCGGCGCCGTAGAGCCGACGCAGCGTCCCCGCGCGGGTCACCCTTCACCTCGCACGACCGTCAGCCGGCTGACCCATTTCGTGGCGTGCACGCCCGGGATCGCCGGGATGATCGTCCGTGCGGGGAATCCGTGGTCAAGCGACAGGTCCTCGCCGTTCACCCGCAACGCCAGCAGCGACCGCTCGGCCTGCGACTGGCCGACGGAAAGGCTCACCTGCCCGAAGGCGCCGGCCTTCTGGAACGACTCCACGAACAGTCGGTCCCCGGCGCTCCCGCCGGCGAGCCGGATCAGGTCGGTCAGCGGTACACCGGTCCATGTGCACTCGATCGACCAGCCCTCCACACAGGCGAGGGGCAGGTCGTAGGTGCGCAGTTGCATGTTCAGCAGGTCGGGGCGGGTCAGCTGCCGGATGCCTGAGGGCCCGTTCAGCTCCAGACGCCACGCGGCGGTATCGGCCACGGTCACCCCGGCGGTGGCGGCGGTCTTGTTGACCGGGAAGTCGTTGCCCCCCACACCCAGGCCGCGGTCGTGCGGGGACAGCAGGGCCGTGCGCCGCAGCGGCCCGTCGAGGGTCTGCCCGACGTACAGGCCGAAGACGGTCGCCGACGCCGCGCCGACGAGTCCGAGCGCCCCCCGGCGCGACACGGTCGGGGGTGCCGGGTCGGTCGCGACCAACCCACCGTCGTCGACCGGCTCCGGTTCGGTCCGGGCGAGCGGGGTGCGCAGCACCGAACGGATACTGCGGCTGCGCAGCGACCTGACCATCGTGGGGAACTTGAGCAGCACGTGCACCACGAACGCCCCGATGAACACCCATGCGCCATACAGATGCGCGGTGTAGAACGAGAACGGGAACACGTAGAAGATCTGTATGTTCAGGATGCCCGTGACGAACTGGAAGACCACCCCGCCTACCAGGAGCAGCAGGCTGATCCGTTCGAGGGCGTGTGCCACCGAACGCACCGACGGCCATTCGAACAGTTTCGGGATCACCGACCAGAGCTTCGCGAGCACGATCGGTACCAGGGCCAGTCCGAGTGCGACGTGTGTGCCCTGGGTGAGCCGGTAGAGCCACGGCGGATCCGTCGGCCAGTCGAACAGGTAGAAGCCCAACAGGCCCCTGCCCGGTGTCAGGTCGTTGCCCGGGAGCGAAGGCTCGTACGCCGCGTAGGACAACAGCCCGGTCACGATCAGGATCGTGATCCCGACGAGCAGGACCAGGCCGAGGACGGCGGTCAGCCACGGCCCGCGCAGCGGACTTCGCCAGAAGCCTCGTCGGAACGGTCCGGGCGGCGGATGCCGGGCCACCCAGCGGTTGGCCTCGGCCACCCGGTGGACCAGACCGGCGGCGCCTCGGTGCGGGTCCGGTCCGGACGGCCCGGGTGGCGATGCCTCCCGGCGGTCCGCCTCGGCACGCCGCTGTGGCCGACCATCGACGATCTCGTCCGCCGGTTCGACCGTCCGTCGTCTGCCGCGCCTCATCGGCCCCCTCCCGTCGCCAGTACACCTTGATACCCGGTCGGAAGCGTCGGGCACTGCCGGTTCACTGAGCTGTAAGGGACCACCATCCATTCGGTGGCCCGCTCCCTGATTCTGAGCCCCCGAACGGCGTTGACGGCGCCCCCGCACTCGACGATCCGGACGGGCCGACATCCTACGCTCGTCCCTGGAGGTGGGCCGGAGATCAGCGACGTGTCGACCGTGCGGCAAGCTCGCCGGCGGTGGGCGGGTCGGCGCCACGGCGGGAGCAGGTGAGGGCGGCGGCGAGCGTCGCCTCGTCGAGCAGCTTGTCGAGGGTGCTCGGGTCGAGTGCCCGTAGCGCCTGCCGGGCGTCCGCCCCGAGCAGGCCGCGCCGGTGCAGCCCGTGGAGCAGCGCGGCGGAGAACGCGTCCCCGGCCCCGACGGTGTCCACCACGGCGACCGGTACGGCAGGGCGCCGGGCCCGCCACCCGCTCCGGGTCCCGGCCAGCGCACCCTCGCCCCCGAGGGTCACGGCGACGAGTGTGGGCCCGCGCCCCAGCCAGTCCTCAAGGACCTCGGCGGGCTGACGCCCCGGGAGGAGCCACGAGAGGTCCTCCGAGCTCACCTTCACGACGTCGGCCACACCCAGCAGGTCGTGCACCCCGGCCAGCACGTCCGCCGGGTCGCCCATGAGCAGCGGGCGGAGGTTCGGATCGAAGCTGATCGTCGACGCCGCCGCGGCCCGGCGAACCAGGTCGCGCAGCACGTCCGCACCGGGTGGCATGGTGAGCGCGAGGGAACCGGTGTGCAGGGCGACGACCGGTCCGGGCTCGAGTGCACCGGCCAGCTCGGCCGCCGTCCACTGCCAGTCGGCGGTGCCGGTGACGCGGAAGTCGTAGCCGGGTGCGCCGTCCGGCCCGACCGTGACGATCGCCAGCGAGGTCGGCTCGTCGGCGACGACGGTGTGATCGAGCCCGACACCGCTGGCCAGCAGGTGCGCGCGCACCCGGGCGCCGAGCCCGTCGTCGGCGATCCGGGCCAGCAACCGGACGGGGACGCCGAGCCGGGCCAGGCCGACCGCGACGTTGGCCGGGCTCCCCCCGGGTGCGATCTCGACGTAGCCCCCGACCGGCGCCGGGACGAGGTCGACCAGGGCTTCGCCTGCGACCGCGACGATGCCTGGCTGCTCAGTCACCGGCCTGGACGGCGTCGCCGTCACTGGCCTGCACCGCGTCGCCTTCACTGGCCTGGACGGCGTCGTCCAGGTTGGACAGCACGCCGTCATAGATGCGGCGCAGGCCCTTCGGGGCGAACGTCCGCTCGAAGAACCCGCCGATGCCGCCCGCGCCGTTCCAGGTCGTCTCCACCGACACGGTGCTGCGGAAGGGGCCGTCGGGGGTCACCGTCCACGTCGTGACCATGCTCGAGTTGCGGTCGCGCTCGACGATGCGGTCATCGGGGGCGCTGACGTCCACGAGGCAGTCGCGCACCCGCTTCTCGGTTGCCCGCAGCCTCCAGTGCACCCGGCTGCCGGCGCCCTGGCCGCCGGCCTCGACGCGGTAGTCACCGAAGTGCTCGGTGAGGATCTGGGGTCGGGTCGTGTCGTAGTCCGCGAGTGCTGTTCGCACCCGCTGCGCCGGCGCGTCGATCGCGCGCTCGGCCCTCGCCATCACTTGAGCCATGGGTCCATCCTGCCCGGTGCGGATCGAGGCGGGACACGCGGACCGGTTGGTGGTGGGCCTGCCCGCCGAGCCGCTCGTGCCTGCGCCGGGCGGGCATCTCCGGCCCGGGCGCACGGTGCTCAGCCCGGCCATCGACGTTCCTCCTGCTCGGCCGTGCTGGACTGCTTGCCGGTCTCGATCAGCTTCGGTACGAGCAGATGCTCATCCAATCCGGGCCGCTGGGGCGGCTGGAGGCGGCGCAGGTCGGCGGCCAGGACCCGCAGCGTCGCGGCCACCGCGGCCGCGTCGTCGCCGGCCGCGGCGAGCTCGTCGAGCAGGCGGGAGATCCGCCGGGCGATGTCCATCGCCAGGTTCGCGGCGTCGGTGCTGACGGCCGCGGCGAGGGCGGCGAGCGAACCTCCGGCCGTCAACCAGGCGGCCACCGCCGAACCGAGCGCCCACATGATCACCCTGGCCACGAAGTCGGCGATGGCGTCGCGGATCAGCGCGCGAACCGTGCCGACCGCGGCACCGGAGCCGATGATGACCTGTCCGAGCCGGTCGGCCGACGCCGCACCGGTCTCCAGCGCCGTGGTGTGGTCGTGCGCGGTGCGGCGGTACGCGTCGGCGGCGGCGCCGGTCCAGGCGGTCAGCCCGTCCACCTGGGCCCGGTACTCCCCGGCCACGGTGCTCATCGCGACCCCCGCGTTGTGCCAGGTCCTCGCCTGCGCCGTGATCTGTGTGGGATCGCCGGCAAGGTGGTCGAGCGGTTCGTGCAGGAACCAGACGTGCTCGGCCAGCCAGCCGATCCCCGCCGAGGTCAGGGCGCCGAGCGGATCCATTGCCGCGTCGAGCGCCTCGAGGCCGAGGGCCGCGGCGGCGAAACCGATCCGGCCGGCGTGCGGATTCTCCTCGGTCAGCGCCTCGTGCAGATCGGCGATGTCGGAGAAGACCCTGGCACCCTCCAGGTTGATCCCCTCCGCGTCCTCGTTCTCGGCCTCCGCGACCAGCGGCTCGCTCATCGCGGCCCGCCGAACACCGAGGCGTGGCGCTGCTCGACGTTCTCGTAGGAGCTGCGGCAGGCCCGTACGCCGGCGGCCACGTCCTCGATGCCTCGCGACAGCTCGCCGATCGCGGCGGAGCCCTCGGTGACCGTGTCGATGACCGTCGTCGCGAACACCTGCCCGATCAGCCCGTAGGCCTGCAGGTCGAGCGGGCGAGCCGCCTCGGCGACCTGCCGCATCCGCTCGGCGTGTGCCTCGACCGCTCTGGCGTGCCCGTCGAGTGCTTCGAGGTCGACGGCCAGACCCTCGCTCACCGTGGCCCTGCTTCCGGCAGATACGCCCGCAGGACGCGGACCGCCTCGCTCCGTTCGCCGAGCAGTGGCGCCACCGCCTCGATCGCCTCCCGGGCGGCCACGGCCTGCGCCTGGCGGGAGGTGGCGAGTACCGCGTCGGCGAGCTGCACGCGGGTGAGCCGGTCGGCCCGCTCGTCGAGGACGAGCCGCAGCAACGCCCCGGCGGGGTTGACCGTGACCGTCACCGCGCCGTCGCGGCTCGTGGTCGTGGCCTCGACGTGGCGCAACTCGGTCTGCGCCCGCTGCGCCCTGACGCCGATGTCCTGCACCCGCTGTCGGTAGGCGGTGAGCCACTCGTGTCCGTCCACGATCCGGGACGGTACGGAGATCAGCTCGCCGGCGGGGGCGTTCGGGGAAACTCGTCGCCGTTGCCGACGATCATCACGCGACGTCGAGCAGGCCATCGGTGAACAGGCCGTCAGGGCGTCCGCCGCGGCCGAACCCGGTGTCGTGCCACCAGCGGCGCAGGCAGTCACCGCACTGCACCCAGACGAGGTTGACCTCGGAGTGGAGGAGGTACAGCCCGGCGGTGCCGCCGCAGTGGGGACAGGGCACCCACACGTGGCGGCCGGTGTCTGCCTGTGGGTCCAACATCAGCTCCACCACCCCGGGGCGCCGGGCAACACGCCGCCGGCGACGAGCATGTCGTAGCTGGCCTGCTGCTCGGTGTCGAGATGGGAGTAGAGCATCCGGTGCGCTTCGGCCTCGCCGGTGTGGATCTCGATGGGATCCCAGTGGTGGCCGAGGGCGTCAAGGACGGCGCCCAGGCGAACGCCTTCGTGGGCGGCGAGATCAATGTTGAACGGGATGAGACTGGGCACAGCGCCCCTCCGATGCTCTGCTGGCGGCTCGTGGCGCCGACACCGAGATCGACCCGATCCGGGATCGGTCTGCGGGGATGGTCCACATGTTCAGACAGCAAGCGTTCACGACAGGTCGGTGTCCTCGCCTCAGGGAAGGATCCCGAGGTTTTGCCGCTGTGACGACCGCGGACCAGCAGCGCCGGATCAGCGTCGACGGTTGTCAGCCGACGGTGGGGGAGATGATGGCCGCGTTGATCGCCGAGGAACGCGCCCCAAAGCGTTGGCGCAGCTTGCCCGGTCCCGGATGCGCGCCAAGATCGGTTTG
>JBOHEP010000172.1:0-42137 GCA_050701075.1 Pseudonocardia sp.
GGGGCGAGCGGCGCAGCGTGCGGCGCGCGGTGGTCACCGGAGAATCCTACGGCCGGGACGACCGGCCGCACGATCCGCGCGCGTCGCGGCCGGGAGTGACGGGATCCAGGCGCTATCGTCGAGGACGTGCTGAGTGTGCGCCGCTGTTCGCGAACCGGGTGCACCGAGCTCGCGGTGGCCACGCTCACCTATGTCTATGCCGACTCCACGGCCGTCGTCGGACCGTTGGCCACCCAGGCCGAGCCCCACTCCTACGACCTGTGCACCCGGCATGCGCGCCGGCTCACCGCGCCGCTCGGCTGGGAGGTGGTGCGCTTCGAGGGCGAGTTCGCCCCGCCGCAGCCCACCAGCGACGACCTCACCGCGCTGGCCGAGGCCGTCCGCGAGGCAGGGCGGGCGGATGAGCCCATCGAGGCGTCCCCCAACTCGGGTACCGGCCGCCGGGGACACCTGCGGGTACTTCCCGGACCCAGCACCGAGTGAGTGCCGGCAGATAGGGTCCGTCCCGTGGTCGACCTATCCTTGATCGTCAAGGCCTACGACATCCGCGGTGTCGTCGGCGAGCAGCTCGACGCGACCACCGTGCACCACATCGGTGCCGCGCTGGCCCAGCTGCTGCGCCACGAGGACACCGCGACCGACAGGGTGGTGTTGGGCCACGACATGCGGGACAGTTCGCCCGGCCTGGCCGCCGCGTTCGCCGCCGGCGTCACCGAGCACGGTCTCGACGTCGTGCACATCGGTCTGGCCAGCACGGACATGTTGTACTTCGCCTCAGGCACCCTCGATGCGCCCGGCGCGATGTTCACGGCCAGCCACAACCCCGCCCGGTACAACGGCATCAAGCTCTGTCGCGCCGGGGCGTCGCCGATCGGGCAGGACACCGGGCTGGCGGCCATTCGCGCCGCGGTGGAGGCCGTGGTGGCGCCAGGTTCGGGCCGGATCGTCGCCGGCACCGTCTCCGAACGTGATGTGCTCGACGACTACGCGGCCTACCTGCGCGGGCTGGTCGACCTCTCGGGCCAGCGCCGGCTGCGGGTCGTCGTCGACGCCGGCAACGGGATGGCAGGTCACACCGTGCCCGCGGTGTTCGGCCCGCTTCCGTGTGATCTCGTGCCGATGTACTTCGAGCTGGACGGCAACTTCCCCAACCACGAGGCCAACCCTCTCGACCCCGCGAACCTCGTCGACCTGCAGGCGCAGGTGCCCGCCGCCGGTGCCGATCTCGGCCTCGCCTTCGACGGCGACGCCGACCGGTGCTTCGTCGTCGACGAGCGCGGCGAGCCGGTGAGCCCGAGCGCGATCACCGCGCTGGTTGCGGTCCGGGAGCTGGCCAGGGTGCCCGGCAGCGCCGTCATCCACAACCTGATCACCTCGCGGGCGGTGCCCGAGATCATCGCCGAGCACGGCGGGAGGCCGGTCCGCACCCGGGTGGGCCACTCGTTCATCAAGCAGACGATGGCGCAGACCGGCGCGGTCTTCGGCGGCGAGCACTCGGCGCACTACTACTTCCGCGACTTCTGGCGTGCCGACTCGGGCATGCTGGCCGCGCTGCACGTGCTGGCCGCGTTGGGCGAGCACCGCGGCCCACTCTCCGACCTGATGTCGGGCTATACCCGTTACGCCGCCTCCGGAGAGATCAACTCGATGGTCCCGGACCAGGCCGCGAGCGTCGAGGCGATCAGGAAGAGCTATGGGGGCCGCGACGGCGTCGAGATCGACGAGCTGGACGGCCTCACCGTCGTGCTGCCCGACGGGTCCTGGTTCAACCTTCGCGCCTCCAACACCGAGCCGTTGTTGCGGCTCAACATCGAGGCGCGCGACGTGGCCGCGGTCGCCGCGCTGCGCGGTGAGGTGTTGGCCGTTATCAGGACCGCGCAGGAGGCATCGTCCTAGGGTAACTTTCGCCGACCCGCGACCGATGACACGAGAAGGAGGAGGACCGTGGCCGTACACCTCGACCCCATGTTGATGGAGATCCTGGCCTGCCCGTCCGATGACCACGCCCCGCTGCGCGCGGGCTCGTCCACTGATCCGGACGCTGACGTGCTGACCTGCACGGCCTGCGGCCGCGGGTACCCGGTGGTGGACGGCATCCCGGTGCTGCTGCTCGACGAGGCCATCCCGGCGGCGGGTACCGGCGGGCCGTGACCTCCGTGCTCGACGACACCCTGCTCGCCGACTCCCATGCCCTGGCGGCGCTCGACACCGGTGGTGTGCTGCGTGCCGCGGCCACCGCCGGTGCGCAGGTTCGCTCGGCGGCGCAGGGCGCGGGTGAGGCCGGTGTCGGGGAACTTCGCGGTTCCCGTCCGCGGGCGTTGGTGCTGCTGCGCCGGCCTGGCGCGTCGGCACCCGCGGCGGAGCTCCTGGCCGCCCTGCTCGGCGCGAGCTGCCCGGTGCCGGTGGTGGTGATCGACACCGCACCGATCTGGGTCGGACCGCTGGACGTGGTCGTCGCGCACACTGCTGATCCCACCGACATGGAGCTGGCCGACGCGGTGTCCCGGGCGGTCCGGCGCGGTGCCGAGGTGGTGCTCTCCGCACCCGCGGACGGTCCGGTCGCGTCAGCCGGTGCCGGTCGGACGCGGTTCGTGGAGCCGCGGATCCCGGTGCCGCCGGGGCTGGACCTGCCGCGGGCGCTCGCGGTCGGGCTCGCGACCGTCGCCGCTCTCGAGTTGCTCGACACCCCGTTGGACGTCGGACTCGATACGATCGCTGATCTGCTCGATGCCGAGGCCGAGCGCAACCAGCCGGGCCATGAGCCGTTCATGAATCCGGCGAAGACGCTCGCCCAGCGGCTCGCCGAGCACACCCCGCTGCTGTGGGGCACCGATCCGCTCGCAGCCGCCGTCGCCAGACATGGCGCCGGGGCCCTGGCCACGCATGCGGGAATCGTCGCGCATGCTGCCGACATCGCCGGCGCCGCCACCGCGACCGGCCTGCACCGGGCCCTGGATCGGGTCGCCGACCGGGGCGTCTTCCACGATCCCTTCGAGGACGAGGCCGACCCGTCGGCCGCGCCACCGGTCCGGCTGGTCCTGCTGGCCACCGGTGGGGACGATCCGTTGCAGGCCACGCTGCGGCGTACCGGCCGTAGCTGGCCGTCCGGGGACCTGCTGCATCCGGTGGAGGAGGTGGCGCGGGGCACCGTGCACGCGAACCTCCTGCGGGCGGCGCTGCTCGCCTCTCGTTTCGATTCGGCTGCGGTATATCTGGGGCTGGCCACCCGCGCGGGGATCGAATCGGCCTAGGACGCCACTGCTGGTCCGAAGCACAGACCGAGGACTGCTCGCAGGTCCGAAGCATCGATACCGAGGTTCTGAGTGGAGCTGCTGGAGAACGCGGTGCGGCCCTACGCCTGGGGGTCGCGCACGGTGATCGCCGAGCTGCTGGGTGAGCCGGTGCCATCGGCGCACCCGCAGGCCGAGCTGTGGTTCGGTGCGCACCCGGGCGACCCGTCCCGGATCGTGCATGCGGACGGACGGCGCACGTCGCTGCTCGACGCGGTACGCGCCGAGCCGGTTCGGCTGCTCGGCGCCGACCGCGCGCAGCGCTGGGACTCCCGGCTCCCGTTCCTGCTCAAGGTGCTCGCCGCGGACGAGCCGTTGAGCCTGCAGGCCCATCCCAGCGCTGAGCAGGCCGCTGACGGCTTCGTCAGGGAGAACGCCGCGGGCGTCCCGGTGGACGCCTCGGAGCGCAACTACCGCGACGCCAGCCACAAGCCCGAGCTGATCTGCGCGCTCACGCCGTTCCATGCCCTGGTCGGGTTCCGGGAGCCCGCGGCAACCGTCCGGCTGCTGCAGGCGCTCGCCGTACCCGCGCTCGCCGGGCACGCCGGGCTGCTCAGCGGGCAGCTCGACGCGGATGGGTTGCGGGCGCTGTTCACCACGTGGATCACGCTGCCGCAGTCGATGCTCGACACCCTCGTGCCGGCGCTTCAGGACGGGTGCGTACGCCTGGCCGGGCATGCGGACGAGTTCCATGCCGAGGCCCGGTCCGTGCTGGAGCTGTCCGAACGCTACCCCGGCGATGCCGGGGTGCTCGCCGCGTTGCTGCTCAACCGGGTGACGCTGGCGCCGGGGGAGGCACTCTTCCTGCCCGCCGGCAACCTGCACACCTACCTCTCCGGGGCCGGTGTCGAGGTGATGGCCAACTCCGACAACGTGCTGCGCGGGGGCCTCACGCCCAAGCACGTCGACGTTCCCGAGCTGCTGCGGGTACTCGATTTCACCGCGCCGCCGCCACCGGTGCTCCGCGGCCGTCCCGACGGCGCGTGGATCTGCTACGACACTCCGGCTGAGGAGTTCCTGCTGCGCCGTTGGCAGGGTCCGCCCCAGGTGACCGGGATCCCGGTGCCGGACGGAGGTCCCCGGATCCTGATCTGCACAGCCGGCACGGCATACGTTCGATCCCCCGGTGCTGACCTGGCGCTGCGGCGCGGCGTGTCGCTGTGGCTGTCTGCCACGGACTCCTGCGTGACGGTGCACCCGCGCTCGGCGTTCACCCAGCTGTTCCTGGCCTGCGACGGCCTGCGGATCTGAGCTTGCGGACCACTCCGCCAGGGGTCAGTGGCGAGTCGCGCTAGGGTCGCGTGATCGTGCCGAGTCTGTGAGGAGCAGCATTGTCAGCCAGTGGTGGGACCAAGGCGATCGTGGCCGCGCTGGTGGCCAACGCCGGCATCGCGGTGGCGAAGTTCGTCGGATACCTGATCACGGGTTCGTCGTCGATGCTGGCCGAAGCCGTGCACTCGGTCGCCGACACCTCCAACCAGGGCCTGTTGCTGCTCGGCGGACGCAGTGCACGGCGCGCAGCCACGGCCGAGCACCCGTTCGGCTACGGCCGGGACAGGTACTTCTACTCGTTCGTCGTCGCCCTGCTGTTGTTCAGTCTCGGCTCGGTGTTCGCACTCTACGAGGGCATCCACAAGCTGGAGGGGTCCGAGGCGCTCACCTCGCCGTTGGTGGCCGTGGGGATCCTCGTGGTGGCGATCGCGCTGGAGACCTACTCGTTCCGCACCGCCATCGTCGAGTCCCGCCCGCTCAAGGGCAACGGCACCTGGTGGCAGTTCATCCGCCAGTCCAAGGTGCCGGAACTGCCGGTGGTCCTCCTGGAGGATCTGGGGGCGCTCGTGGGGCTCTTCCTGGCGCTGTTCGGCGTCGGCCTGACCGTGCTCACCGGCGAGCCGGTGTGGGACGCGATCGGCACGATCTGCATCGGCGTGCTACTCGGCGTCATCGCCGTGATCCTGATCATCGAGATGAAGAGCCTGCTCATCGGCGAGGGGGCGACGCCGCCCGTTCTCGGGCGCATCGTGGCGAGCCTGGAGTCGGGCGCCGTGCGCCGCGTCATCCACATCAAGACCCAGTACCTCGGTCCCGAGGAGCTCCTGATCGCGGCCAAGATCGCGCTCGAACCGGGTATGTCGGTCGAGGAGGTGGCTCGGGCCATCGACGAGGCCGAGCATCGGGTGCGCGCTGCCGTCCCGGATGCCCGGGTGATCTACCTGGAGCCCGACCTCGACCGTGCCCCCGTCAGCACCTGACCCCAACCCCCCGCACCGCGAGTTCGCCGATCGGGCACGGCGAGTTGTCGGATTCGGCACGGCGAGTTGTCCGATCGGGCACGGCGAGTTGTCGGATTCGGCACGGCGAGTTCGCCGATCAGTCCTCGACGGCCCACAGGATCCGGTCGGCCGTGCGCTCCCGTGTTGCGCCACCAGCTCCTTCTCCATCGCCACGGGCGAGAAGTCGACAGCGGTGACGTGCCACCCGAGGTCGACCAGCCAGACGGCGTTGCGGCCCCCTCACCCGACGCCAGATCGAGCGCAGGGGCCTGCTCATGAGTCTCCTTCCGAAGTTCGGTTTGGTGCGGCGACCGAGCGCCGTCGCCCCAAACTCTCCTGAGGCCAGCCCGTCTAAGGGTGTTCGCGAGCCACACCGCAACTGCCATAGATTGGCATCGATGGGAGGCCAGCGTGGCTACGGTCAGCAGCGAGGGCTGCGTCAAGGGCGTCAAGGGGCGACCGGTCGACAGGACAATCAGCCTTGTTGCCTACTCATAGCAGCAACTACACTTGGCGAATAGTGCCCGGCGACATTGCCTGTACGAGTGCATACGGGTGCACTCGGTCCGGTGTCGTTGCCGGGCTGCCATCCGCCAGGACAGGACGAACATGCGCCGTACGCTGCCTGCTGTCGCCGTGGTGGGTCTCCTGGTCAGTGGCTGTGGTCAGGCTGCCACAGACCCGCAGGACAGCGCTGGCGCAGGCTTCCCGATGACCTTCGAGAACTGTGGCGAACAGGTCACGATCGACCGCCCCCCGGAGCGGGTGGTCCTTCTTCAGGACGGTGCAGTGTCGCTGCTGGCCGCGGTGGGCGCCCTGGACAAGGTGGTGAGCATCGCGGGCAAGCGGACCGGCGCCGACCTCCCCGAGGAGATCAGAGCGCAGGTCGACAGGATCCCGGGGATCGGGAGTCCGGGCGATGCTCAGGAGGTCTCCGTCGAAGCGATCATCGCGCAACGGGCCGATGTCCTGATCGGCTCCGCGGAGGGGCTAGGACTCACGAGGGAGACCTTGTCCACGGATGGCGTCCCGGTGATCGAGCTCCCGACACTATGTGGGGACACGACCAAATCGCTGCAGAATCCGACCTTCGACGACATCTACCCGCAAGTCGAGTTCTACGGCCGGCTTTTCGGCAACGAGAACCGAGCAGCAGCTACGGTCACTGATCTGCGAGGCCGTGTCGCTGCGATCAAGGAATCCGCTCAGAAGGCCGAAAGGCGCACTGCCGCCGCCTTGTTTGTATCCGGGGGCGTCGTCTCCGGCGCCTACGGTGCAGGGTCGATGCAGGACGCGCAGATGGAGATCCTCGGTCTTGCCAACGTGCTCGGTGACATCCCGGGGCGCTTCATCGAGCCGAGTGCTGAGACGGTCATCTCGCTGGACCCCGACCTGATCATCGCGGTCATCGACTTCGATGACATAGGCAAGGCCGGGTCCGTCGTGCGATCCCTGCCTGGGTACGCGGGTGTCACGGCGGTGCGCAACGACGAAATTCTGGAGCTGCCTTTTCAGTTCACCGATCCGCCCACACCGCTTTCGGTCGTGGGGCTCGAGCGCATAGCGAAGTTCGCTGCTCCATGAGACTCCGGTAGTCAATCGAGTGATATCAAACGGGAGGTATGAGGATGCTCATCAAGGAGCTTGAACAACAACGAGGAGAAGGCCTTCCGTATCGCGAAGGTGTCGCGGCAGCCGAGTTCGAGCCGCTGGTGAAGGGACTGGGATTCGTACCCGAGCGGCTGGCTGCGACTGAGGCGACGCATGCCCTGCCGGTGGTCGAGCGCGACGGCGCGGTGATCCTGACGGGCTGGCCGGTGGAGCAGGGCAGCCCCGTGCGCGCCGCGGCAGCGGTTCTCGGCACGCGGTTGCGCTGGCTCGAGACCGTGAGCGCGCAGACGACGACCTCCGGGGCGCTGCCGCTGCACACGGACGGCGCGAACGTCTTCGTCGACATCCACGACCGCCGCGAGCGTGTGCGCGATCCCGACATCGACTACGTCCTGATCCTGTGCGACACGCCCGCGCCAACCGGTGGCGAGTCGCTCGTGTGCGACGGGTATCGGCTCATCGAACGCATCCGGGAAGGCGATCCCGAGCTCTACGAGTTCCTGACCACGGTTGACATCGAGACTGGGTCAGGTGGTGGGGAGACACCCCGGGTGGCGCGCATGGTCGAGTGGACGCGCGCTGGTCGTCTGGTCGTGCGCTCGGACCCGTGGTCCACACCTCGTCCCCGAGATTGGCATGCGCAGGAGAACGAGCGCTTCCTCGTCCGCTACTCGGATCTGCTGGCCACCCTTGCCGCGCAGGCACCGAGCACGCGGCTGGCGTCGGGGGAGATTCTGATGCTCGACAACTACCGCTGCCCGCACAGCGTCGGTCCGCATGACGGGCGCCGCCTTGTCCACGTTCTGCGGCTCAAGTCGGTAGACGCGCACTGACCGGCATCAAACAGGCGCAGTCCACCACGGTGGACGGCGTCGAGGCGCTGGAGGCCTACGTCGGGCGCTACCTCCCGTAGCTGCTCAACTGCACCGTGACCGCCGCGGCGGTGGTCGGGTTCCCGTTCGCCCGCGATGTCTGGGTCGCGCTGGTGATGCTGGCCGTGTTGCGGTTCATCCCGACGGTGTCGCGACTGATGGATCGGGCGGTCGGGCGTCGGGGACTGGAACAATGATGGGCCTACCGCGACTTCAACGCCGGGTTCGTCGACGAGCTGCAGGGCATGACGACGGTGTCAAGCGCATCGCACCGGGGGGGGGGCCTACTCGACCGCCGTACCGGCGACCTGGCCAACGGTGCGCCGCGCGAGGATGTGAGCCGGCAACCCGAGCCGGCTCGACGATGGCGCTGACGCCGGTGGGCCGGCCCGTCGGAGACCTGGTCGACACCCTCGATCACGAGTGGCTGCGCCGGGGAGACTCCGCACAGCGTGCGGTCCCCACGACGGGCGCCGCCGTGTCCACGTTCTGCGCCTCAAGTTGGCTGACGCTACCCGGTCTCGTCGAGTGCGCCCGTCGCCGCATGATCGCGATCCCGGTCGCCGCGGCCAGGCCGACCGCGAGGAGCGCGGCACCGGGGGACCAGCGCCACGCGGAGTCGGTCAGGTCGACCAGCCCGCCGGCAAGCCAGGAGACTGCGCCTGCGGTGATCGCCGACACCATGTAGAAGACCCCATAGTAGGTGCCGGTGAGCCGTTCACTGTCCACGACCGGCAGCAGCGCCATGACGAACGGGAACGCGATCATCATTCCGACGGCGAACACGAGCGTGCCGATGAGCACGGGTATCGCTGCCAGCGCTGCAGCCCAGACCGATCCGGCGCCCACGTCGGTGGCCAGCAACGGTGAGCTGATCATCAGCGGCAGGAAACCCGCTCCCTGCACCGCTAGGCCGACCGCCACGCTGGTCCCGGCGCTCCAGCGGGCCCGGCACCAGGCGGTGATCCGGACCTGGCCCGCGATGGCGGCCACGGTGTAGACGAGGAACACCGCACTGACCGCGGCTGCGGACCCGGTGACCCGTTCCGCCTCCAGGGGCAGGGTGAGGTAGAGCTGGTTGAACCGCGCGAGCTCCGCCGAGCAGAAGAGGGCGAACGCGACGAAGCGCCGGTTGGTCACCACCTCCCACCAGCTGCCCAGCACGCCACGTTCCTGTTCCTGCACCGCCGAGGGGGCAGCACGAGCAGCTGCGCCGCGGTGAGCACGGCGAACACCACGGCGGCCACCAGCGCGACGACCCGGAAGTCCACCGCGAGCGGCAGCGCGCCGAGCAGCGGGCCGGCCAGTGTGCCGGCGTCGTGGAAGACCTTGTCCACCGCGAACGCCTGCGCCGCTCGGGGGTCGGCGGCCGACTTGGCTGTGCCGCCCGGACCGAGGGTCAGCACGACCACACCTGCTCGTCGTCGCGGCACACCGCGATGCCGCCGCTGCCCCGGAGCGTGTGCAGCGCCATCGCGGTGCCGCGCCGGTTGCCGATCGAGCGCAGCTCCGTGGCGCCGTCGTCCGCCACGGGCTCGGGTTGCTCGAGCCCTCGCGCCAGGGCTTCGTGCGGTAGGCGTGCACGCCCACGGGATGGCTGGCGACGGGCGGATCGAGACAGTTGGTCAACGGGTGCCAGCCCAGCTCCTGCGCCCCGGTTCGCAGCGCAGCCGCGCTCCGACCGCGTCGAGTGCGGCCGCGGTGGGGGCGGGGAGGCCTGCGGTCGACAGCACCAAACAGCGAAGCCCGGCGGCAGCGGCATAGGACGCTGCGGAGATCCCGGCGTTGCCGCTGCTCGCCAGGGCGACGGTGCTCGCTCCGCGATGGCGCGCCCAGCCCACCGCAGCGCAGACGGTGCCTCTGCCAGCCCGATGGCATCGCACGCTCCTCCTCGACCATCGCCGGCCAGCCCGACCCGCGCCGCTGCATGATCGCGATCTCGGGGACCGCGGCGAGCCCGACGGCCGGCAGCATTGTCCGGCGAAAGGCGCAGCGCCGGGTCGGTCAGCTCCAGCAGCCGCCGACACCTGCGTCGCCGTCGGCCCTCCGGTCAGGTGCGGTGGATCGGCGTCGATACTTTTCTGTATTGCCACTTCATAGCAACTACTGTTCAATCAGGTGACCGGTCGACCTGGCGCTACCTTCCGTGTCCGTTTCGTTCGGGTTCTCACCCGATCGGTCCGCACTCTCGGAAGCGCACAAGTGAGCATGGCAGGACGTGAGCGGTGACCCGAGCTGACTCGACGATCGTGCCGACGCCGGTGGGTCCGCCCGTCGGTGATCCGGTCGACGACCTGGATCATGGGCGGCGGCGCCGGCACACGCTGGTCTGGGTCGGCGGGCTCAGCGTCCTGCTCGTCGCGACCCTGCCACTGGCGGTGGGGCTGGGTCCGGTGAGCATCCCCCCGGGCACCGTCACCGAGATCATCACTCATCACCTGTTCGGACGGCCGCAGGCGGTGACCTGGTCGGGGGCCGACGACAGCATCGTGTGGCTGGTGCGGATGCCTCGGGTGCTGCTCGGGGCGGTCGTCGGCGCCGGCCTGGCCCTGTGCGGGGTGGCGCTGCAGGCCATGGTGCGCAACGTGCTCGCCGACCCCTACATCCTGGGGATGACCTCGGGGGCGTCCACCGGGGCGGCCGCGACGATCCTGTTCGGGTTCGGCGCGGCGGCCGGCGCGAGCTCGTTGACCGCGAGCGCGTTCGTCGGCGCGATGGCCGCGACGGCGGCGCTGTTCCTGCTGGCCAGGGTGGGCGGGCAGATCACCTCGGTCCGGCTGTTGCTGGCCGGGGTGACCATCGGCTACGTCCTCTCCGCGGCGACCAGCTTCCTGATCTTCGCCTCGGACACCCCCGAGGGTGCCCGAGCGGTGCTGTTCTGGCTGCTGGGCTCGCTGAGCCTGGCCCGGTGGTCCTCGGTGGGAGTCGCCGGGCTGGTGGTCGGGCTCACCCTGCTCGCCATGGTGCTGTGGGGACGGCGCTTCGACGCGCTGGCGATCGGCGACGACACCGCCCGCACGCTCGGGGTGAACCCGGTGCGGTTCCGCGTCCAGACCCTGGTGGTGGTGTCGCTGTGTGTCGGGGCGGTGGTCGCGGTGTCGGGCGGGATCGGCTTCGTGGGCCTGGTCGTGCCGCACGTGGCGCGGCTCTGCGTGGGCGCGGCGCACCGGCGCGTCTATCCCGTCGCCGCCCTGATCGGCGCCGCCTTCCTGGTCTGGGCCGACGTGTTCGCCCGCATCGCGTTCGCACCCAGGGAGCTGCCCCTTGGCATCGTCACCGCGGTGGTCGGCGCCCCGTTGCTGGTCATCCTGGTCCGCCGATTCCACGGCGCGACGACGTAGAGGCGGGACGTGCGCAGGCCCGAACGAAGGGGACTCGGTATCCGCCGTGCCCCCCGAGGTCTTCGTCCTGCCCTTCGAGAACAACGCGGAAACCGCCGAGAGCTTCACCCCGCGGCTCGTCGCCCAGCCGGGCTTCGGGGGAGTCAGCGCCATCGCAACCGCGACATCATCTCGATTCCATTCGCCCTGTCGGCCTCCAGCCCCGTCTCGGTCAGCGGCCTGGAGATGCTGGCGGCGCAGCTCGACGGACTCGGCTGAGGCACGACAGTGGACAGAGAGGGAGACGCCATGCAGAACAAGGCCACCACCGACGAGCGCCGTGACGGCATTGTGGGCTCCGAGCTGCGGGCGCTGGTCGAGGGCGTGGACTTCGTGCCGGAGCGGCTCGGACGCGCCGAGATTGCCGCCGCACGCAAGCTCCTCGAACGCGACGGGGCGGTGATCCTCACCGGCTGGCCGGTCGAGCCGGACAGCGCGGTGAACGCCGCCGCGGCGATGCTCGGCACCCGGCTTCGGGAGCTGGAACGGGTCCGTGAGCGGACCACGGAGAACGCCGAGGCGTTGACGCTGCATCGGGACGGGGCGCATGTCGTCGTCGAGATCCAGGAGCGGCCGGTGCGGCTGCGCATCCCCGACCCGGACTACGTCCAGATCCTCTGCGCCGCCCCCGCCCGCACGGGCGGCGAGTCGGTCGTGGCCGACGGCTACCGGCTCGTCGAGCGGATCCGCGGTGGCGCACCCGAGCTGTACGAGTTCCTGACGACCGTCGACGTCGACGTCACGTCGAAGGTCCCCATCGCCGACGTGCACCGAACGCCGCGTGTGTGTCGGATGGTGGAGTGGACGCGCGGTGGGCGCATGATCGTGCGCGTCCCGGAGTACACCCAACCGGTGCCGCGCGAGACGCAATGGGACGAGCACCAGATGATGATCGACGCCTACGCCGAGGTGCTCGCGGCGGCGGCCGCCCAGATCCGCGACGACACCACCCTCGCCGCGGGCGAGGTCCTGGTCCTGGACAACTACCGGTGCCTGCACGGGGTGCGGGCCCACGTCGGGCCTCGGACCACGCATGTGTTGCGTTGCAAATCCAAGGACGCGGCGTGAGCGGGCGGGGGGTGCGGCGGGCCGCGGTGCTGACGGTGGGGGTCGTGGTGCTCACCGCTTGCGGAGGGGGCGGCGGCCCGGCGGCGCCGGGCGTGAGCAGCGGGTTTCCGCTGACCGTGCCGAGCTGCGGGCGGCAGGTGACCGTTGAGAAGCCTCCCGAACGGGTGCTGACGGTGGCAGCCGACTCCGCCACCGCGGTGGCCGCCGCCGGTGCGGCCGAGCGGGTCGTCGCCCGGTCCGCCGAGGGCGGTGCGCCACTGGGCCGCTACGAGGCCGCGCTCGCCGACGTCCCCCAGCTCACCGTCAACGGCGAGCCCTCACGTGAGGCGATCATCGGCCAGCAGGTCGAGGTCGTGGTCAGCTACCTGGGGCTCGACGTCCCGCCCGAGGACCTCGAGGCGGCCGGGATCGACCTGGTCGTCTCCGCATGGCGCTGCGACGACGAGGTCACCTTCGACGACGTCTACGGCACGATCGAGAACTACGGGTCGATGTTCGGCACCCGCGACGTCGCCGACGCGGCCGTCGCCGACCTGCGCGCCCGGGTCGGCGCCGTCGAGCGGCAGTTCACGGCCACCGGCTCGCGCACCGCGGTGAACGTCTACATCGGGGAGGACCGGCTCTCGGTCTACGGCGGACCGTCCATGAGCGACACGGTCATGCAGACCCTCGGACTCACCAACGCCTTCGCCGATGTCAACCAGCGGCTGAGCGACGTGAGCACCGAGGAGCTGCTCGCCCGCGACCCCGACGTCGTCCTGCTCACCTTCGGCGGCTCCGAGACCGAGATCAAGACCGAGGCCGACGCCATCCGCGCCCTGAGCGAACGGGTGCCGCTGGACCGGCTGACCGCGGTCCGGGAGAACCGTGTCATCGCGATCAACTTCGCGTACCTCGTCGGCGGGCCGCTCACCGTCGACGGGCTCGAGACGTTGGCCGGCGGGCTGGCCCGGTTGCCATGACCGGACGGCCGAGTCACCGCACCGGCGGGCGCGCATGATCTCCGCTCGGGACATCTCGTTCGGCTACGCCGAGCGCCTGGTGCTGGACGGGGTGGGACTCGACGCCGCACCCGGCAAGATCGTGGGTTTGATCGGCCCGAACGGCAGCGGCAAGACCACGCTGCTGCGCCTGCTCTACGCAGCGCTGACCCCGCGCGCCGGGCTGGTCACCGTGGACGGTGCCGACATCGCCACGCTGCGCACCAGCGAGGTGGCGCGGCGGCTCGCGGTCGTCGCGCAGGAGGCGCCGCCGGAGATGCCGCTGAGCGTCGCCGACATGGTGCTGCTGGGGCGTTCGCCGTTCCGTTCCGCGTTTCAGGGCTACACCGCGGGAGACCACCGGGCGGCGGCGGCCGCGCTGCACCGAGTCGGCGCCCGGGAGCTCGCCGACCGGCCGTTCGGGGAGCTGTCGGGCGGGGAGAAGCAGCGGGTGCTCATCGCCCGCACGCTGGCCCAGGAGGCCGACCACCTCCTGCTCGACGAACCGACCAACCACCTCGACATCCGCTACCAGCACGAGATCCTCGTGCTCGTCCGCACGCTGGGGGTGGCGACGATCGTGGTGCTGCACGACCTCAACCTGGCCGCCCGCTACTGCGACCAGCTCGTGCTGCTGGACTGCGGCACGGTCGCTGCCAGCGGGCCCACCGCCGACGTGCTCACCCCGGAGGTCCTCGAGCCCGTCTACCACGTGGGCGTCCGGCGGCTGGTGGAGGACAACACCGTCCAGCTGATCTTCCGCCCGCGCGCGCCCGACCAGCAGGATCAGCCCTGACCGCCATCGGAGCCGGTGCCCGGCAGTCGTGGGTCGGCAGTCGCACCAGAGACGTGACGACCCGCCGCTGTTGCCAGTTGATTGCAGAAACAGCGCGGTGATGATATTGCTGGCTGATGCAGATCCTGTCGGACATCCAGCGGTTCTGGGACGCAGACGCGGCGACCTACGACCGGTCGTCCTCGCACCATCCCTCCACGGCGCTGGTCCGGGCGGCCTGGGCGAGGACGCTGGAGCGGCTGCTCCCCCCACCGCTGAGCGGGGTGCTCGACGTCGGTGCGGGCACCGGGTTCCTCTCCCTGCTTGCCGCTGGGCTCGGCCATCGGGTGACCGCGCTGGACCTGTCCGGGCAGATGCTCGATCGGCTGCGGGTCAAGGCCGGCGCCCAGGAGCTCGACATCGAGACCGTCGAGGCGACCGCGGACCAGCCCCCCCGACGGTGGCTTTGACGCCGTCGTCGAGCGCCACGTCGTGTGGACGCTGCCCGACCCCCGCGCCACGCTGACTCGGTGGCGCGAGGCGGCGCCGGCCGGTCGACTCGTCCTCCTCGAGAGTGCCTGGGGCAGGCCGCACATCCGAGGCCGCACATCCGAGCGAAGCGCTCAAGGCCCGCGCGGGTCGCGGACGACGGCGTAGAACACGAACCCGTCCTCGCCCAGCGGAACGCTCCACTGATCCGATGCCGGGTTGTAGTCCGCGTCCGGGTCGGCGGTGGGGTTCTCCACCAGTTGCGCGAGCCGCTGGTCGACGACGGCGCGCATCGCCTCGGGGATCTCGTGGTACTGCTGCTCGGCGATCTGCAGCCAGATCAGCCGGGAGCGCTGCACGACAACCTCGCAGCACGGGCCGGCGTGGTCAGCAGTCCACTCACGGCTGTGAGTGTCCCAGTTGGGCTCCCTTCATCGGGCATTTCACCGGGCGGGTCTTGCGGGAATCGGTGAGCTGCGTCGACGTCGGCGCTGCGCCGGTTCTGGGAGTGTCCGGTGGGGGTTCCCCAATTGGAACAACCCTCGCTGTCATGTCGGAGGACGCCACTAGCATCGCCGCATGTCTCAGTGCACTGCGCCCGTACGGGGCCACATCAGGGGCGGCGGCGCCGACTGCCCAGTTCACGGACGCGGCGAAGGGTATGGCTACGCGCCGCCGCGGTCGTACCCGTCCTACCCAGCACTGACCGCGCCTGTGCGTAGGAGCGGGAGCCTGTCGAGCAGCAGCGGGGGCGGGGGACGTCGCACCGCCCGGCCGGCCTGGCAGCCGAGCGCGTCGACTGCCTCGTACACGCCGCAGCAGGTGCGCGACCTCGGGCCCGTTCGCGCGGCGGCCGTGGCACGAACTCAGGAGCACGACGTGTTTCTCTGCCACGCCTGGCCCGACCGCCAGGCCGACGCGAAAGATGTCTACGACTTGCTCGTGGGGGAGGACGTCTCGGTGTGGTATAACGAGGTGAGCCTTCGGCCCGGCACGGACATGCGAGTGGCCATCGAAAGGGGGCTCGTGAATTCGCGCATGGGGATCGTCCTGGTGACGCCCGCCATGCTCGACAAACTGCGCACCGACCGAAGCGTCGCGAACAATGAGCTCAGCGCTCTGTTGCGCCGCAACCTCCTGGTGCCGGTCATGCACGGTGTGACGTTCGAGGAGCTTGACCAGGTCAGCCCCACGCTCGCGTCACGTGGTGGATTCAGCACGGCGGAGGAGTCCATGGAGGACATCGTCGTGAAGATCGCCGAGCTCGTCGGAACGCTCGCCGATGAAGAGGCAGACGAACTCAGCATGAAGTCGGCCGCCAAGTAGCGCCAGATAGGAACGGCTACGACGCCTCGAAGCGTTCTCGATACCCCATCCGCTTACGGCGTCAAGGCGGCTTCGCCGCCGCATGCCCGCGGTCGCCGGGCTACGGCTTCCGGTTCGTCCAAGACCGCGCGGGCTCCAGACGGCACGCTCGGCCAGGAAGGACGAATCGCTCTGGGACGGGACACGATGACGATCAAGAGGATCCACCCTTACGCTGTCGGTAAGGATCTCGCCGCGTCGCGCGAGTTCTACATCGAGGTTCTCGGGCTCGAGGTCGCTATGGAGGACCCGGTCCTCGGGCTGCGGTCAGCCACGAGTCCGGCCGCTCAGCTCATCATCTGCCCGCCTGGGTTCGAGGACCCGCAGCCGCAGTTTGGCATCGACGTGGGGGAAGCTGCAGAAGTCGATGCTGCGCACGCGGAGGCGGTGCGCCGCGGCATGAAGATCGTCTACCCGCTCACCGATGAACCGTGGGGGGTACGCCGGTTCTTCGTGGAGGAACAGGGCGGCGCGGTCGTCAACATCGTGGCTCACGTCGATTGAGACTGGCCGAAGCGGATCCCCTGCGGGACGGTTCGCCTGATCCCGGTCTCGTCGCTCGCGTGCCCCGGTCGTGGTCTCGCAAGCGGCACCGCAGCTCCCTGCCGGTGCTGCGAGGCACGATCGCAGCACCGGTCAACCAACCGAGCTCCAGGCGATCGCCCGCCGTCCGAAGAATGCTGGGGACCGAAGTAGCAGCCTGCGCGCCGGCGCGGGGCCCCGACCGGTCCGCCGTGAGCGAACCGGGCCGGGTCCGCGCTCGTCGGGTCGCCGACCGCCGGGCTGCGTCAGCTCGCCGGCTGCGGCACCGACGACCGCCGCCGGACCAGCGCGATCGCGCCGACCGCGGCGAGCCAAGGCGGGAACAGCAGCGAGCCGGCGAACAGGTCGAGCAGGTCCTCGCTCCCCAGCACGTAGTAGCTGAACCCCGCGATCCCGAACGCGACGGCGCCGATCGCGCCAAGGAAGTTCAGCACCGGGTGGGCCAGCCTGCGCCCGCCGAGCAGGGCGAGTGCGGCGAGCGGGAACGTGACCAGCGGGTAGACGATGCCCGCACTGACCGCGTGCGCGGTCAGGAACGGCGTCGACTGCCCGGTCAGCAGGGCGTGGTGGTCGACCGCCGCGAGCAGGTGCGGGACGCTCTCCACGACCCACACGATCGAGGCGCCGAACGTCACCAGGGCGGCCGTCCGCGCCACGCCGGACAGCACGCCGCTGCGGGCGAGGCCGAGCATGGCGGGAACGAGCAGCACCGCGAGCACCAGGA
This sequence comes from Pseudonocardia sp., assembly GCA_050701075.1. GTDB lineage: Bacteria > Actinomycetota > Actinomycetes > Mycobacteriales > Pseudonocardiaceae > Pseudonocardia. The sequence continues at coordinate 17,371 of JBOHEP010000172.1, forward strand.
TGAGGACGTGCGACGGGACCCACAGCGGGTCACCGATCTCGGCCGCCACCGCGGCGTCCCCGGACAGCGTCGGGTCACCCATCGGGTGCAGCAGGCTGCCCAGGAACCCGACGACCCCGGCGACGAGCAGCAGCCACGGCCACTGCGCCAGGACGCCCACCCCTCCCGGACGGGCGGTTCCGACGTCGACGGCCGGGTTGTTCGTGGACATGTCGTCCCCCTCTCCTCGCCGGGCACCTCCCGGCCCGGGGAACGCTAGGCAGCGCCGTGCCCTGCGACATCCGGGTGGGCACGGGACCTGTGCGGTCGCGGCACGCAGCCGCGCTCAGTGCCGCCACTGAGGGCGCGCGGCCCGCACGTCAACGGCGCCGGCGTGCACGCGGCGGTGGCTGGCGTCGCCAGCGGCGCATGGCCGCAGGCGCCGCTGTGATAGGCAGGCAACTCACCTCAGCAGACGCCGAGAGACCCTGACCGATGATCTCGGACAGGGCCTCTGAGCTGGGTCGAGGTGCCAAGACGTGAACCTGCGACCGGTCGTTCAGGCCACGCGGGACCGGGCCCTGGAGCCGACCGCGGTGGACGCCTCCCGGACGACCGCGAGCCCGAGCGCGCCGAAGAGCAGGTCCAGCCCGAGGACGGCGGCGAAGAACCCGGTGTCGGTGCCGGTCGCGATCACCACCGGCAGGAAGATTACGAAGATGTAGGCACCCATCGCGAGGGGGACCCACCGTCGCCAACCCGACCACCGGTGGGCGCGCAGCACCGCGACGCCCGCGAGCAGCATGCCGGGCCCGAACACCAGCGGGACGAGCTCGAAGATCACCGTGGCGGTCACCGGGTCGAACGGCTCGATGAGCTCCCCGCCGATCAGCACGACATAGCTCAGGATCGCGACGCCGATCCCGACCCGACCCCACCACGCGGACCCGGTGGCGCCGAGCATGGCCAACCCCGCGAGCCCGCTGACCTGCGTCACCTGAAGCAGGACGAAGCTCAGATTGCGGGCCAGGCTCACCTCGGGGGGCCCGGCCACGACCAGGAACACGTCGAGGACCACCCCGACCAGGCCTCCGACGAGACACACGATCCCGGCGATGCGCGCCGACCCGTTGCGCTCGGCTGGGCTTGTGTTCATGACTGCTCCTCGCTGTCCGGTCATACCCGCGCCGGAGAGACCTCTGCCGACACCAGGAACGCTACGAAGCGCCGCGACCTGCGACATCCGGGTGCGCACGGCACCTCGTGCGGTCGCGGCACGCAGCCGCGCTCAGCGCTGCCACTGAGGACGCGCGGCCCGCAGGTAGGCAAGCACGGCGTGCACGCGGCGGTGGGCGCCGTCGCCGTCGGGGATGTCGAGCTTGGCGAGGACGTTGCGCACGTGCGTCTCGACGGTGCGGCCGGTGAGCACGAGCCGGCGCGCGATGCCCGCGTTGGTCAGCCCCTCGGCGACGAGCGCGAGCACCTCACGCTCCCGTTCGGACAGCGTCGCCAGCGCGTCCCCACCGCCCGGCGCCAACAGGGTCGCCACCACCTGCGGGTCCAGCGCCGAACCCCCGCGCGCCACCCGCTCGGCGGTGGCCAGGAACTCCGCGACGTCGAGCACGCGGTCCTTGAGCAGGTAGCCGAAGCCGCCCGCAGAGGCAAGCCCGACGACACCACCCGTCTCGACGTGCTGCGACAGCACCAGCACCCCGACCGACGGGTGCTCGGCACGGATGACCACAGCGGCGCGGATGCCCTCGTCGGTGTACGTCGGCGGCATGCGGACGTCCACGACGGCGAGGTCCGGACGCAGCGCCGCGGCCATCGACCACAGGCCAGCGGCGTCGCCCGCGGTCCCGACGACGTCGTGCCCGGCGTCGCCGAACAGCCGGGCGAGACCTTCCCGCAGCAACACCTGGTCCTCGGCGATGATCACCCGCACGGCAGCTCCGCGGTGACCCGCGTCCCCGCACCGGGCGCACTGTCGATCTCCAGCCGCCCGCCCAGCGCGTCGACCCGGTCCGCCAGCCCGGCCAGCCCCGAGCCCGGGTGCAGGCCCGCGCCGCCCACGCCGTCGTCGGCGACGACGATCCGCAGGCACCCGTTCTCCCAACCCGCCGACAGCGACACGGCGGTGGCGTTCGCGTGCTTGACCACGTTGGTGACGGCCTCGCTGGCCAGGAAGTAGGCGGCGGCCTCCACGTCTCCCGGCAGCCGCTCCACCAGGGCGTCGACGTGCACCGGCAGCGGCGCTCGCGCCGCGAGGTCGGTGAGAGCGGCGGTCAGGCCGCGGTCGAGCGCGGCCGGGCCAAGCCCGCGGGCCAGCTCGCGCAGCTCCTCGATCGCGGCGCCCACCTCGGCCACCGAACCGTCGAGCAGGGCGGTGGCGTCTCCAGAGGGCTGCAGCCGGTGCTGCACGTGGCGCAGCGTGAGTCCGACCGTCACCAGCCGCTGCTGCGCACCGTCGTGTAGGTTGCGCTCGATGCGACGCCGCTCGGCGTGGGTCGCGGCGACGATGCGGGCCCGCGAGTCGCGCACCCGGGCCAGCTGGCGGCGCACCTCCACCCGCAGCCGCGCGATCTCGACGGCCAGCCCGAGCGCCTCCAGCACCTCCCGCAGCAGCGTGGGCCGGTCCGACCGGGCGTGCAGCACCATGCCCAGCTCCTGCGCCCCGCTGCGGACCGGCGTGCGCTCGCGCCCGTCGGTGGGCAGCTCGCGGTGCTCGGTGCCGCCCGCGTCGGCGTACACGGGGCCATCGAACTGCCGGCCGTCAGGCAGCCAGAAGTACAGCTCGACGCTGTCGTCGCCGACGGCCTCGGCGAGCACTTGGCCGACCTGTTCCGGCTCGGCCCGCCCCGCGCGCACGTCGGCGAGGAAGCGCTCGGCGCGGCGCAGACCCTCGAAGCGGTCGCGGTCGAACCGGCGGTCAACGACCCGCTGCACCCGCGCGCGCAGCGGCCGGAACGCGAGCGCGACGGCCAGTGTCGCGGCGGCGGTGGTCCAGCGCGAGCCGGTGCCCACCGTGACGCCCGCGACCAGCGCGATCGCGACGTAGACGGTCGCGAGCAGCCCGGTGAGCGCGGCGTAGACCGCCGTCCGGTTGATCAGGACGTCGATGTCATAGAGCCGGTGGCGCAGGACCGCGACCGTGACCGCCGCGACGACGGCGGTCTGCGTGACCGACGTCGCGAGGTAGGTGGCCGCGCCGACCGCGCCGGTGGCCAGGTACTCGACCAGGCACGTCACGAACGTCACCGGGGCGAGCACCGCCGCCAGCGCGAACCAGCGCAGCTGCGCCCGGGCCAGGCCGTCCGACCGGCGGTAGCGGACCACCACCGCCGCGATGGCGACGAGCAGCGGGGCCAGCAACACGTACTCGCCGACGGTCAGCAGTCCCCCGATGTCCGCCACCGGCAGCGGTTTGGGCACATCGGCGAAGGGGGGGTAGAAGGGGCGCGGGTCGAACAGCGCCAGGACGAGGAACCCGCCAAAGGCCAGCGCGACGGCCGCCGCGACCGGACGCCACCGCGGCGAGGTCAGCCGCCCGTCGGGGAACAGGAACGCCAGCGCGACCAGCCCGAAGTAGAACGTCGGCCACCCGCTGTGCACCCACAGCGCGGCCCACGAGGTAGCCGGGGGCACATCGGGGGCGCTCGCCACCCCCTGACCGCCCACATGCAGGGCCGCGGCGAAAAGCGCCAGCGCGCAGGCGCTGACCAGCAGCAACCCGCCGACGCGGTGGCCCGGGACGCGCGTGACGATCACCAGGCCGGCCACCGCGGAGGCCAGCACCGGCGCGCCGATCACCACGGCCTGTGCCACGCCCGCCTCGGGGGCCGGGCTCACCAGGGCGTGCACCACCGTCGCGGCAGCCGCCAGCGCGGCGCCCACGCCGGTGAGCCACGCGACCAGCAGTCCCATCCGCACCTACGGAAGTGTGCCGCTTCCCGCGGGTGCGGGGAACAGTGCTGATACGTAGCGCGGTCGGTCGGCCCTGGGCGAACCGCGTCGGTCCACACCGCGAACAGCAGCGGGTCGGCAAACAGGGGCCCGGCACGAGCAACAGCGCTCACACCAGCGTGCCTACGTCGGTCGCCCGAACTCGCCCATACCGCTCGACCCTTGCCAAGCGGTACGCGATGGCCGCCGGGAGCGGTCCGATCGCGGATCCGCTTCCGAGCGATGACAGCGGGGGCGAAGTTCAGGGTGGCGGCCTCGGTCGCTGTCGGCGCCGCCGCGTCGTGGCGGGCCGGCCCCACCTCAGGAGGCGCGCCATGGCGGCGCTTCTCATCGGCTATGCACGCTGTTCCACCGACCAGCAGGACCTCACCGCCCAGCACGACGGCCTCACAGCGCTGGCCCGCCCGGGTGGTGACCAGCCGTCCCCACCGCACCGGGTGCCGCCACACCGGCTCCACCCACGCCCGGTCCCTGATCACCAGCAGGGCCACGTCGACGTCGCCCACACAGCGATGCCACACCACTGCCGCGTCGACCAGCCCGCCGGACTGCGCACGAACCTGCACCCTCGACAGCACCTGTCCGGCCGGGCACACCACGTGCGCCGCGGTCAGTACCAGCCGACCCGCCAGCAGATACCCCGACCCGCACTGCCACCGCCCCCGGTCCGGAGGGTGCGCGCTCCAGTCGGCGTAGACCTCGACCTCCCGCCGGACCACCACGACTGCGCCGCCTACCTCGGCGGAGGGCCGTCGATGTCGTCGGCGATGACGAACGTCTCGCCGTCCGGGCCTCGGGGGATCAGCTCGACGGTCACCTTGTGCCCCGCACCGGTCGCCCGCTCGGCCTTCGCGTCGGCGCTGAGCACCCAGAACTTCACCCCGCCCCCACCCCCACGGACGGTCCTCAGCTCACCGCTGAACTCGACCGACACCTTGCCCACGCCGAAGGTCAACACCCGCCCGGCCACCACCCGGCGGCCCGCGAGCTGGGCGGCGACCAGCTGCTCGCGGACCACCCCGATCGCGTCCGACAGCTCGACCAAGTCGTCCTCACCCACACGTCCACCCATTCCCACGACGCTCCTGAAGGTCGCCTAGCCTCGCACGCCCGTTACCGGCAAGGCGGCGCCCCGGCGTCCCAGCGAGAGATCTAATCAGCTTGCGGTAAACGGACCGTCGTCCCAGAAGTCGTGACCCCGAGCCACCCGTCTCGCAACCTGCCTAGTTCCGGTCACAAGTTGCGCGACGACCTGCCCGGTTCGTCTCAATAACGACCGCTACCGGGCGCCACCGCGGCCGAGGATCTCGACGAGCTGCGCCCTGCTCAGGGTCGTGGCGTTCCCGCCCGAGCACAGGTTCGCTACCGGATGGAGCAGATCGTCCAGGGCGCGGACCAGGCCCGCGAGGTAGGCGTCGTCGGTCTCGGCCGCTCCCGCCCCGCCTCGTGGAAGATCGTGTCCAGTATCTCGGCCGCGGTTGTGCACCGGTGCAGGTCGAGCTTGCGATACAGGGCCGAATCGTGGACCGAATCGTCCCACCGGTACTCCAAGAACTGGCCGTCGTTGCTCAGCCGCCACGGCCCCCAACGCTTCGTCATGCCCACATGGCAGCACACCGCTCCGACACCTCCCGCGGAGCGTCGGGCCCCCGTCACCGCCGACTCGGTACGCTCCTGCAGTGTCCAACCCTTCCGACGTCGAGGCCCGGCTCAGCGCGCTGGAGGCCCGGATGGAAGAGGTCGCCGCCGACGCCGCGGCTGCGCGGCACCTCGCGGCCGCCCGGGACCGCGACCTCGCCGACCTCGGGGTCAAGGTCGACGCCAACCGCTCCGCGATCAACGCGCTCGGCGTGCAGACCGCGGCCCGCTTTGACCGACTCGAAGACGAGATGCGCTTGGGGTTCACCGAGATGCGCGGCAAGCTCGACCAGTCCGCCACCGGCCAGCAGCACATCGTCGAGCTACTCACCGGCCTCATCGCCGCGCAGGGCGACGAGGGCGACCAGTAGCCGGCGGAACTCCCTCACCGGTTGGGGCTTGCCTTGCTCGGCGGCCGTGGCCGTCGCTCGTCGCTGCTCAACGTCGTACGTCCTCGGCTGGCGCCTGCGGGCGCTCCACGTTGACCAGCTCCTCGTCGACGGCGCATCGGCCGGGACGGAGGAACGGCGGGGTGCGGTCGGAACTCGCGAACATCGGGGCGCGCGGGGTGGGGGGTTACTCGGCGACGGGCTTCCCGCGGCCGCGCCGCGCCGGCGCCGACGGGCTGCTGGTGGTGTCGGCGCCGGGTGTGGTGTCGAACCGGGCCAGGATCGCAGACAGCTGCTCGCTGGCTTCGCGGCGCAGCACGGCGCGTTCCTCGGCGGCCTCGCGGCGGATCTGGGCGAGTTCGTCGTGGTGGTCGGTGCGCAGCTGCTCCAACTCGGCCCGCACCCGCACCAGCGCGGCCCGGTCCTCGCCGGCGCGGCGCTCGGCGGCGGCCCGGTCGGCCTCGGCCCTGGTCTGCGCGGAGCCGGCTTCGGCGGCCTGCTGCTGCGCGGCCAACACCTCGGTACGGGCCTGGCTCTGCGCGTCGTGCCCGGCCTGCTCGGCGGCGGCCACCCGGGCATCGGCATCGGCGCGGGCCTGCTCGACCTCGCCGCGCATCTCCGCGGAGCGCTCAGCCAGCACCCGGTCCCGCTGCGCCTCGACGTCGACCCGGTGCTGCTCGGCCGCGGCCTGGGCGGCGGTGACCTGCTCGGCGGCCTGGGCGGTGACCCGGTCCAGCTCGTCGCGGGCGGCGGTCTGCTCGGCGACGGCCCGATCGGCGCGCGCGGTTTGCTCGGCCACCGCCGCGTCGGTCTCAGCGGTGATCGCGGCGAGCTGCTCGGCGGCCTGGGCGCGCACCGTGTCCACCTCGCGCAGGGCTTGTTCGGCGGCGTCGTCTGCTTGGGCGCGCTGCTCGGCCTCGGCGCGGCGGCGCTGCTCGCGGGCCTCGCGCTCCGCGGCGGCCTGCACGCTGTGGGCCTCGGCGATCCGGACCCCGGTCTCGCGCTGCACCTGGTCGACCTCGTAGGCGCCGCCTCGGGGTCGGCCACGGTGCGCGCGACGGCGGCGGCCCGGTCCAGGATCGCGCCGAGCTGGCGCTGCTGCGCGTCGATCACCTGCTGGGTCTGCGCGGCGATGTCACCGAACTGGGCCAGCAACACCCCGAACGACGCCCGACCATCGGTCACCGGCCGCACCGGCACCGCCTCTTCCTCCTCCACCACCACCGCGCCGGTACCGCCCACGCTGGCGGCGAGCTGCCGGCAGCTATTGCTGATCGGGCAGGTTCAGACGCCACTGCGCGGCGTCGATAGTGGCCTGGTCGAACAGCGCGGCCCAGCGCAGGTCGACGACCTGCGCCTCGACCCCGAAGTCGTCATCGAAAACACCCTGTACTGGGCCGCCGCCAGCGGCCTGGACGAAGCCCGGTACCTGACCGCGGTCTTGAACAGCACCGCCCTCCTGGATCTCGTTCGGCCCTGCAGCACCCGCCCGGTTGTCATAACCGGGCGATATCGGCGTCGCGCGGCGAGAAGGTCGCCGCGGGGCACGGGCTGAGCGCTGTGGACTACGTGAAGCTGACCAGGCGCAGCACGATCACGGTCGGAGGGGCGCGGGGCGGTCGGGCGAGTACGCGGGGTGCCGTCCGCGCACCATGCCCACTACCCGGTCGGGGTGCTCAAGGCGCTGCCCTACGGATCGGGCGTCACTCCGGGCGAACTCGTCGAGCTCGCCGAGTCCAGCGGTTGGCCGTCAGCACGGTTGGAGCGGCTCCGTGACGTCGAGTGGGCCATGACCAGGGCGCTGCCGCTGCCGGAACGCCTGCTCGGCGCGACCGGTCCCTACTACGCGGTCGTCGCCGGCTGACCTCACGGTCGGAAGGGTCGGCGCTCGCAGCTCCGTGCGCGCAATGCCCCGTCGATCGTGGCCAGGCTGCCACCGCCACCGGATCGGCTGCGGTCTCGTAGAAGGGAATTCCCACCCACGGCCCCATCCCGGACCGCTCGCATGCCGGCGACCCCGGGCAGGGCGAGGAACTCCTGCCGAGCCTGCTCGAAGGGCTTGGGTGGCCTGTCACTGACGAAGAAGCCGTGCTGCAGGATCAGTACCTCGGGATCGCGTTTGATGAGCTCCTCGAGGGGGCCGGGGTCGTGCAGACCAGGAGCTGATCGCCGCCGGCGGCGCCTACACCGGCTGTGGCCCCCCAGCTCGACCTCGACCGCGCAGTCCCAGCGGGATGACGGTGGCGCCGCGCGCGCCGCTAGCCGCTAGCCGCTAGCCCGGGCTGACGTGCCGCCCAGCCTCCTCGCGCCTTGTGCGGAGCGCGACCGGTTCTTGACACGATCGAGTGTTGGTCACACACTTGCCAGGACATGCAACTGCAATTTGTCGGCGAAAAGAAACGCGGGGTGGCCATGACGACCACTGCAGTGCCACCGCGCACCGCGGGTGAGCCTGAGGTCGACGACCTCGGGCGGGCCGCGCGCCGCCGTCACAACCTCGTCTGGGTCGGCGGCCTGGGGGCCGGGCTGCTCGTGACGATCACCGTCGCCACCGGAATCGGGCCGGTGCCCATCTCGCCCGGCACCGTGGTGCGCATCGTCGGCCACCACCTGGCGGGCTGGCCCGCCGAGGTCACGTGGGCGGCCACCGACGACAGCATCGTCTGGCTGGTCCGGCTCCCACGGGTGCTGCTGGGCGCCGTGGCGGGTGCGGCGCTGGCGGTGACCGGCGTGGCGCTGCAGGCGATGGTCCGCAACGTGCTCGCCGACCCCTCCATCCTCGGCATCACCGCGGGCGCGTCGGTCGGCGCCGCCTCCGCGATCCTGTTCGGCGCCTCGATCGCCGCGGTCGGTGTGCTCGGGATCACCTCCCTCACGGGCACGGCCTTCGTCGGGGCGATCGGCGCCGGCGTGGGGGTCTTCCTCATCGCGCAGTCCGGCGGCCGCGTCACCTCGATCCGGCTGCTGCTCGCGGGCGTCGCCGTCGGGTTCGTCCTGTCCGCCGTCACCAGCTTCCTGCTCTTCGTCGCCGGACCGCAGGACGGCATCCAGGCGGTGCTGTTCTTCCTGCTCGGATCGCTGACCCGCACCACCTGGGCGGCAGTGATCATTCCGGTGGTGGTCTTCGTGGTCGGGTTCGCTCTCCTCATGGCCTGGAGCAGGCGCTTCGACGCCATTGCGATCGGCGAGGACACCGCCGTCGCGCTCGGCACCTCGCCCACCCGGTTCCGGCTGCGGGCGCTCGTCGTCGTGTCACTGATGATCGGGGCGATGGTCGCCGTGTCCGGAGGCGTCGGGTTCGTCGGGCTCATCGTGCCGCACGTCGCGCGGCGGTTCGTCGGGGGCGAGCACCGGCGGGTGTACGGCGTGTCGGCGCTGATCGGCGCGGTCTTCCTGGTGTGGGCCGACGTCGTCGCCCGGGTGGTCGCCCAGCCGGCCGAGCTGCCGCTGGGGATCGTCACGGCGATCGTCGGCGCCCCGTTCCTGATCGTGTTGATCCGGCGCTTCCACGCAGCGGCGACCTGAGCCGCGCCAGAAGGAGGACCCCATGTCCCGATCTACCACGGCTGCCGTCGCGACGGTCGCGGTCGCCGTCCTCGTCGCCGGCTGCAGCGCCGGAGGCGGTGCGCAGGGCGGTGCTGCGGGCTTCCCCGTCACGGTGGAGAACTGCGGCCGTCAGGTGACGATCGACCGCCCGCCCGAGCGCGTCCTCACGATCGGGCCGGAGTCGCTGACGATGGTGGAGGCCGCCGGCGGGCTCGACAAGGTCGTCGCCACGCAGGGCGGGCTGCCGAGCGGCGCGGAAGCCCAGTTCGCCGGCGTGAGGCAGCTACCGGTGGACGATCCGCCGGGCACCGAGACGATCATCGCCGAGCGACCTGACCTGGTCGTCAGCTACGGGCTGTCGAACACCGACCCGGAGACGCTCGGCACCGCCGGGATCTCGTCCCTGGTCCTCACCGGCATGTGCGGCACCCACGACGACGGCACGAACGTCGACGGCGACGTCGACTTCGACGACGTCTACGGCGATCTCCAACTCTACGGCCGACTGTTCGGCACCACCGACCAGGCCGACAAGTTCGTCGCCGACCTCAGCTCGCGCGTGCAGGCCGTCCAACAGGCGGCGGCCGCCAACCCGCCGCGCTCGGCGGCCGTCATCTGGCCGGGCGACGGCGGGCTCCCGTACGGCTACGGCACGGCGAGCATGACCCAGACGATGCTGGCCACCCTCGGGATGCGCAACGTCTTCGACGACGTGTCCGGGTTCGGTCGCGAGATCAGCAAGGAGGAGCTGATCGACCGCAACCCCGACGTGATCATCCTGTACCTGTTCGGCGACGACAACGCGCGCGCGATCGAGAACCTGAGGCTGATCCCGGGGATCGGGGAGGTCACGGCCTTGAAGAGGAACCAGGTCATGGCCTTGCAGAGCACCTACCTGCGGCCCAGCGCCGGCGTCGTGGACGGCCTGGAGATCATCGCGCGGGACCTGGCGGCCTACCGGTGATCTCGGTCGAGGACGTCTCCGTCGCCTACGACGGGTCGGTGGTGGTCGACGGCGTGCGCCTCACCGTCGGGGCGCGCCAGGTCGTCGGCCTCATCGGCCCGAACGGCAGCGGCAAGACGTCGCTGCTGCGCACCGTCTTCACCGCGCTGCGACCCCATGCCGGTCTCGTCCGCATCGACGACGACCCGGCGATGTCGCTCACGCCCGGCGAGCTGGCCCGGCGCGTCGGGGTGGTGACGCAGGACGGTGCGGCCGACCTGCCCGTCACGGTGGCGGAGATGGCCCTGCTCGGGCGCTCTCCACACCGCGGCTCGCTGCAGCGCTACACCACCGACGACCACGTGATCGCCGCGGCGGCCCTGCGCCGGGTGGGCGTGCGGCACCTCGCCGAGCGGGCGTTCGCGACGCTGTCGGGCGGGGAGAAGCAGCGGGTGCTCATCGCGCGGACGCTCGCCCAGGAGGCCGACCACCTGCTGCTCGACGAGCCGACCAACCACCTCGACATCGGCTACCAGCACGAGGTCCTCCAGCTGGTGCGCACGCTCGCGGTGAGCACGCTCGTCGTGCTGCACGACCTCAATCTCGCCGCCCGCTACTGCGACCGGCTCGTGCTGCTCGACCGCGGCCGGGTCGTCTGCGCCGGCGCGCCCGAGGACGTGCTCACCCCGGAGGTTCTCCAACCGGTCTACCGCGTCGGCGTGCAGGTGCTGCCCGTACCGGGGTGCGTCCAGCTCGTGTTCGCCCCGCTGGGCAGCCAGGCGCAGCTGGTCGGGGGCACGGCGTGAACGAGGCCGTCCGCGACGTCGCCTGGCCAGACTGGATCCGCCTGCTGGGACGTCCAGCAGACCGGCTACATCCCCGACCGCGAGGAGTCGTTCGCGCTGATGTTCGACGTGCTGGCGCGGGCGCTGCGCGCGGCCGGCTTCGTCGAGGTCGCCACGCTGACCCAGGTGATGGATCGTCGGCTGCTGACCGCGATCCGATGACCGGCGTCCGGGACGCCGCCGTCAGCTCTGCGGGCGCGCGGCGCGCAGTGCCTCCTCGATCGTGGCCAAGCCGTCCACCGCCACCGGATCGGCCGCGGTCTCGTAGAACGGGATTCCCACCACGGCCCCGTCCCGGACCGCTCGGATGCCGCTGATCCCGGGCAGGGCGAGGAACTCCTGCCGAGCCTGCTCGAAGGTCTTGGGCGGCCCGTCACCGACGGAGAAGCCGTACTGCAGGATCAGCACCTCGGGATCGCGCTTGATGAGCTCCTCGAGAACGGGTTCGATGAACTGGTCATCGGAGTCGGCGAAGATGTTGTCCAGACCGAGGATCTCCAGCTGGGTCTGTTCCATCGACCTGGCAGCCGCGGCATAGATCACGTTCTCGTAGATCTGCACCTGGACCGCGGTCCGTCGGGGCCGATCCCCTCGCCCGGCCTGGAATGCCGCAACACGACTCCGAAGGTCTGCGACGGAGCTCGCGGCGCGGTCCTCGGTGCTGAGGAGGCGCCCGAGGAGCTCGATGTCGGCGTAGACGTCCTCGAAGTCGGCGCGCTGGCCCTCGCAGTAGCCGGACCCGAACAGGGTCGCGATGCCGGCCTGGGAGAGCTGGTCGACCACGGCGGGATCCGCCAGGTAGTCCGGGTTGCTCACCAGAAGCTGCGCCCGGGTGTTGATGACCACTTCCGTGGACAGATCATGTTGCGCATCGAGAAGCGGGGCTTGCGCTGCCTCGCGCGCCGGCCCGCGCAGTTCCTGACCGAACTCGCTGGCCCGGGCCACCACCCGTTCGGCTCCACCCGCTGCCGCGACGAGGTTCAGTGCGTCCGGGCCGTTGGTGAGGATCCGTTCGGGCTTCTCCTTGATGCTGACCTGCCGGTCGCAGTTCGCGACGGTGAGCGGGAACGTGGCAGAGCCCGTGGACTCCTCGGCGGCACCGCCGCAGGCCGCGAGTGCCAGCAGCGCCGACACTGCGCCGAGGGCTCGGGAGACACGTCGTCCGCGCATGGTTGGACCACCTTCGACTCTGTTCACTCTTTCGAGTGATGCTGGATTAGATGAAAGATATTTGCAAGAGCCGCTGCAGGGGCGTCTATGGTCAGACGTGGCGGCACACGACCCTCCGCCCTGCTCCGGGACGCGCGCGGCCGACGCCCTTCGCTCACCGCGATGGTCCGGAGGTCAGGGGGCCTTACGACGGCGACTACCGCGTGATGGTCGAACCGCTGCTCATCGACTCCGGCTGCCTGGAGAGCGATCCGGCCCGCGTCGCCGTGGACGTCGACGACCCACCCCGTCGGAGCTCGGCGCCGGCCTCGACCTCGTTCGCGGCCTCGGGGTCACCACCGTTGCCGCGATGCACGACCTGAACCTCGCCGCCGGTCACTGCGGCCGGCTCTACGTGCCGCGGTCCGGCTCGGTGGTCGCGGTCGGTCGGATCGCCGAGGTGGGGTCCGGTGGGCGGATGGTGCCGGGCGTTTGATCGTTGTCTGGGCACCGTCAGCCGTGCCGAGTGCGGTTCCGGGTTCCCAACCGATGGTCATGGCACACCGGAGCCGCAGTGACCTGCCAAGATCAGCGTGTCGGTGCGGGGGCCGCACGGGATGCGGCGGCTCTGTGTTGACGCTCGGGGAACCCTCGAGCATCCGCGCGGCGGAATTTCGCCACAGTCTTGTTGTTGCTTAACACTGCTATTAACGTATGGCTCATGTCTTGTCATCCAGAAAGGTGATGGTTGCTCGACGTGCCGCTACAGAGCGTTCGCGCAGCCTCTTCGCAATCGACAACGATACCCATTGAGCTAAGACTCGGTGCGGCCTCCCGGAGAGTCGGTGCCGCGCCGTGACCGACAAGGGGTGACCGGCGAGATGCAGACCTGCCTTGAGTCGCGGCGGATCGACAGCAGGTCAGACGCACGCCGAACAGAGGGTGTGGGGCGATGAGGGCGTTGCTGGAGCTGATCGGGCGGGTGTTCGCGATCGCGCCGGCCTCCCGTAGCCGGATCGTGGGTCTGGTCCTGGTCTCGCTGCTGGTCACCGCGACCTACCTCGCGCAGGGTGTGCTGATCGCGCAGATCCTGGTCCAGGTGTTCACCGGGTCTGACGTCGGGTCCGCGCTGTGGCCGGCGGCCGGTGTCGTGGTGCTGCAGGTGCTGCGGGCGGGGCTGCTGACCGTGCGCGAGGCCGCGGCGCTACGCGTGTCCGGTGCGGTCAAGGACGCGGTGCGGGATCGGCTTGTGCGCAAGCTGTTCGAGCTGGGACCGGGTGCCTTGCAACGTTCGCGCAGCGGCGGTGTGCAGGCGACCGCGGTGGACGCGGTGGAACTGCTGGACCCGTTGGTCGGCCGGTTCCTTCCGCAGGTGTTCGCCTCGATGATCGGGACCGCCTTGGCGGGCGCGGTGGTGATCACGATCGACCCACTGGTGGGGTCGCTCATCGTCGTGTGCGCCGCCGCGGCTCCGGTCACCTATCTCCTGGGATCGCGGCTGATGAAGCGCAGCGGGGAGGCGTGGACGACGGCGTTGCGAGGCCTGTACGCGGAGAACCTCGACGCGGTGCAGGGCATGGCGACGTTGAAGGCGTTCAACGCCAGCCGGCGGCGCGGTGCGCAGCTGCACGAGCGTGCGGAGGAGTTCTGCCGATACTCGATCAAGCTGATGATCGCCTACTCCGCGTCCGCCTCGGTCGCGGCGTTCGCCATCCCCATCGGCACCGCCGCTGCGGTCGGCCTCGCCGCGCTGCAGTACGCAGGCGGTGCTATCACGCTCGCCGAGCTGTTCGTGCTCCTGTTGCTCGCGCGCGAGTGCTTTCGGCCGCTGACCGACCTGGAGGCGGCCTACCACGGTAGTTACAGCTCGCTGCCGGCCAGCCGCGAGATCTTCGACCTGCTGGCCCGCCGGCCCGACGTCGTCGACCCCGACGATCCGGTACCCGCCACCACGGTTACCCGCCCACCCGTTCTGGAGTTCCGCGAGGTCAGCTTCGGCTATACGGGCCGCACCGAGCGCGCTCTCGACGGCTTCTCGATGCGGGTGGCGGCCGGAGAGCGGGTCGCGATCGTCGGGCGCTCGGGTGCGGGAAAGACGACGGTGACCTCGCTGCTGCTGCGTTACTTCGAACGGGACGCGGGCGAGATTCGCCTGGACGGTGTCGACATCAGCCGGCTGACGCTGACCGACCTGCGAGAGCTGGTCGGGGTGGTCGCCCAGGACACCTACCTGTTCCACGGCACGGTCCGCGACAACCTCGTGCTCGGCCGGGAAGGGGTGGCGGTCTCCCAGATCGAGGCCGCCGCCCGGGCGGCCTGCGCGCACGAGTTCATCTGCGCCCTGCCGCGGGGTTACGACACGGTGATCGGCGAGCGGGGTCTGAAGCTGTCCGGCGGGGAACGTCAACGGATCTCGATCGCGCGGGCGCTGCTCAAGGACCCGCCCGTGCTGGTGCTCGACGAACCGACCTCCAGCGTCGACGCCGCCAACGAGGCTGAGATCCAACGCGCGCTGGAGGGCCTGACCCGCGGGCGGACCACGCTGGTGATCGCGCACCGGTTGTCCACGGTGCGCCATGCCGACCGGATCGTCGTGCTCGACAATGGGCGGGTGCTGGAGTCCGGCCGGCACGAGTCGCTGATGGACAGCCACGGCGCCTACGCCGAGCTGGTCGCCGCGCAGGAGGGGGATGTCCGATGAGCGCTGGCGAGCTCGCCACCGCGCAGGCCGGCTCGGCTGAGCCGGTCGAGAGCACGCAGCCGATGGGGCTGCGGGAGTCCTTGCGGCCGATCTGGTCGATGCTGGCCATGTTGCGCCGGCACCGCCTGGTGATGAGCGCCGCCGTGCTCCTCGGGATCGCGTACCAGACGACGTTGGTCGTCGCGGCCGGGCTCGGGGCCTGGCTGGTGGCCGAGGCGGCCGCCGGCGCGCCCGCGACGGAGCTGCGAACCGGCGTGGTCGTGCTGCTGGCGTTGGCCGTCCCGGCCGCCGTCGGGCGGCTCGTCGAGTCCTACTACGCCCACGTCGCCGGGTTCCGGACGATGGCCGACATCCGTGGGCGGGTCTACGCGGCCTTCGAACGGCTCTCGCCGGGTTACCTGCTCGAGCGCCGCTCGGGCGACCTGGGCGCCGTCGTCATCGCGGACATCGAGAAGATCGAGCTGCTCTTCGCCCACACCCTCGGCCCCGTCGTCGTCGCGTCCACCGTCCCGCTGGTCGCCGCGGCCGGGCTCGGGGTCCTGCACTGGTCACTGCTGCTGGTGTTCCTTCCGGTCCTGGTGCTGCTGGCCACGGTGCCGGCGTGGCTGCGCCGACGCGCCGAAGCCCAGGGTCACGAGCTGCGGGAGAGCCTCGGCGAGCTCAGCGCGGAGGTCATCGACACCGTCCAGGGCCTGCGGGAGATCGTCTCCTTCGGCAGCCAGACCCACCGGCTGGGGCTGCTGCGCGCACGCGGTGCCCGCCTGCGCGCGGCCAACATCGCCCACGGGCGACGCACGGGACTGGAGGCGGCGGCTACCGACACGATCGCCGTAGCCGGCGTGCTCGCGATCCTGCTCACCGGCGCGAGCCTGGTGAGCTCCGGTTCCCTGTCGACGATCTGGTTCCCTGTTGCGGTCGTGGTCGCCGCGGTGTCCATGGTCCCGTTCATCCAGGCCACCCGATACGCCCAGGAGCTCGGCCCGATGATCGCCGCGGCGGCCCGGGTCCTGCGCTTGGTCGAGGCGCCCACGCCGGTCACGGACCGGGTCGACACCCCACCCGCCGGGTCGATCGAGGCGCGGATCCGCTTCCAGGACGTGAGCTTCGGATACTCCACCGCTCTCGCCGACGCCGTCACCGATATCAGCTTCGAGGTCGCGCCCGGGGAGACCGTCGCCCTGGTCGGGCACTCCGGTGCCGGCAAGTCCACCTGCGCGAGCCTGCTGCTGCGCCTGTGGGACGTGCGCCGCGGCGGGATCAGCATCGGCGGTCACGACATCCGTGACTTCCCCCAGGACGACCTGCGCCGGCTGCTGACCCTCGTTCCCCAGGACGTGTTCCTGTTCAATGTCTCCGTGGCCGAGAACATCCGGCTGGGCCGGCCTGAGGCGACCGACGAGCAGGTGCGGGCGGCGGCGCGGACCGCGTTGCTGGAGGACTTCATCACCGCCCTGCCCGACGGCTACGACACGATCGCCGGGGAGCTGGGCGCGCGCATGTCCGGCGGGCAACGTCAACGCGTCGCCATCGCCCGGGCGCTGCTCAAGGACGCCCCGATCCTGGTCATGGACGAGGCGGTGTCCAACCTCGACACCACCAGCGAACGCGAGGTCGCCGCGGCGATGGCCCGCGCCCGCACGGGCCGTACCACGCTGGTCATCGCGCACCGGCTGTCCACCATCCGCGCCGCGGATCGTATCGTCGTCCTCGAATCAGGCCGGGTCGTGCAGACCGGCACCCACGAGGAGCTGATCGCCGCCGGCGGCGCCTACACCCGGCTGCTGGCCTCCCAGCTCGACCCCGACCGCAACGCAGAGGGTTCGGACGAGGTCGACACCGACCGGTGAGTGACGGGGCCGCCACGACGAAGAGAGCAGGTGGGGTCCGGACGACGTGCTTCTGCGGCCACCGAACGATCTTCAGCTCGCGCGAAGCCGGGCCAGCCGCTGCTTGGTGGGCCAGCGGACGTTGCCGGCCCAGCCGAGCTTCTCGAGGATCCAGATGGTGCGCGCCGAGATGTCGACCTGCCCCCGGCCGACGCCGTGGCGGGCGCAGGTGGGGTCGGCGTGGTGCAGGTTGTGCCACGACTCACCGAAGCTCAGCACGGCCAGCGGCCATACGTTGCGCGACTGGTCGCGGGACAGGAACGGCCGGTCGCCGATCATGTGGCAGATCGAGTTGATCGACCAGGTGATGTGATGCAGCACCGCGACGCGCACCAGTCCGGCCCAGAAGAAAGCGGTGAGCGCGCCCCACCAGGACCAGCTGATCAGGCCGCCGAGCAGGGCCGGGGTCAGCAGGCTGACCACCGTCCAGAGCGGGAACTGGCGGCTGATGCGGGCGATGTCGCGGTCCGCGAGCAGGTCGGGGGTGAACCGGTCGGCGTTGGTGCGAGCGGGCTCGAACAGCCATCCGGTGTGTGCGTGCCAGAACCCGCGCGCGAGAGCGACCGGCCCGGTGCCGAAGAGCCACGGCGAGTGCGGGTCGCCCTCCTTGTCGGAAAAGGCGTGGTGACGACGATGGTCGGCCACCCAGGTGATGACGTCGCCCTGCAGGGCCATGCTGCCGGCGATGGCCAGCCCGTTGCGCAGGGCGCGGTTGGCGGTGAAGGCGCGGTGGGTGAGGTACCGGTGGAACCCGACGGTCACCCCGAGCCCGCTGATCACGTAGAAGACGAGGGCGATACCGACGTCGAGCCAGCTGAGTGCTCCCCAACTCCAGGCCAGGGGCACGGCGGCGATCAGGGCGAGCATCGGGACGATGACGAACACGTTCACCAGGAACTGCTCGCCGACCGGGCGCCGCCCCTCGATGACGGGTTTGGCGCCGCGGACAGGGGCGTCAGGTGCGATGGATGCGGTCACGTCGGGATGCGTCTCCTTCGGATGTGAGGGATGAAAGCGCTACGGTGTAGACTCTACGGTGTAGCGCGCTGTGCGTCGAGCTATGGAACCCGGTGATGACTGTGATCACACGTGAGGTGAGGTGAGGGGAGCCGCACAGGTGCAGGTCGACGAAGCCGATCGGGAACCGGTCCCCCGGGTACGGGTGCGGCGCCGACCCGCTCTCATCCGTGAGCAGGTGTTCGCCGTCGCGTTACAGCTCATCGATGCAGAAGGGGTGGAAGCCCTGTCGATGCGCCGGCTGGGCAAGGCACTCGACCGCGACCCCATGCGGCTCTACCGGCACGCCGAGAGCAAGGACGCGCTGCTGGACGGCGTCGTCGAGCTTGCGATCGCTGAGCTGCGGGTGCCGCCCGTCCTTGACGGGGACTGGGAGTTCGCGTTGCGGCAGACGGCGCACACCTATCGGTCCATCGCGGTGGCGCATCCGCACATCGTGTCACTGCTGGTGACGCGCCCGCTGGCCACGCCGTTGGCCCTGCGTCCGCTCGGCACACTGCGCCCGCTGGAGGCACTGCTCGAGCTGTTCGTCGGTGCGGGGTTCGACGAGCGGGGTGCGCTGTACGCCTACCGGCTCTACATGGGTTTCCTGCACGGACATGTGCTCAACGAGCTGCAGGAGCGCGTCCTGGACCCGGACGAGACCGACGACATCCACCGGCTGGGCCTGCATCGTCTGCCGGCGCAGGAGTTCCCGCGGCTGCGCTCGTTGGCGTCGGCGCTCGCGACCTACGACGGGGCACGTGACCTGGACGAGGGTCTCGACATCGTGGTCACGGGGTTGAAAGGCCGGATCGCCGGTCGCTGAGCCTCAGCCGGTCGGCCGCTGCCCCTGACCCCGGTCACGTGAAGGGTGTGAAGTCGAGGTCGGCGTCCGCATCCTGATCGTTGTCCGGATCCTGGTCGGATCCGTGATCGAGGTGGCGCTCGGACTCCCGGTGGAAGGACTGTGAGGCGTCGTCGCCGAATCCATTCGCTGCGCTGGGACCATCCACCCTGACGCCGTCGGCGTCAGCGCCATCACCGAAGTCGTGGTCGATCGCGTCCGCCTGGTTGGAGCCGGAGCCGAAACCGATGTCGTCGATCTCGTCCGGGGTCTGGCCGAGATCCGAGTCGAGGGCATCGATGAAGGCCTGGATGTCGAACGAGCGGCTCATGACGCCTCCTGATGTCGAGCTGGCACCGACGCTACTTCACCGTCGGGTTCGTCAACGCTGATCGCATGATCCGTGCCGCGGCGTCGCGAAGAATCCCCCGAGCGTGGTACCCCTGAGCGAGGAGCCGGAAACCGGCAGGAGGATTGGTGTCGTTGGTGCGGCCCGTGCCTGCGAGGCGTCTAGCTAGCTAGGGCAGCCGCAAAGTCCTTCGGGGGTGTGGAGCACGTCGGCAGCCTCGGCCAAGCTCAAGATCACCACCCTGGTGCGTTCTCCTCCCGGATCTGGCCGGAAACGCACCAAACCGGTGATCATGGCGGCCTGGAGCCGAGCGCCCTACGCAGTACAGCGGGAACCATGGCCGCTGGGGACCGGACTCATGCCGCGACGCGGAGGGTGGCGGCTCACGGCCGCACCCTGACGCCGCCCGGCACTGCACGGCCTCGACGCGTGATGTCGACTCGGGTCAACCCCCGAAGAACTTCCGCGGCGCTGCCCTAGCCCTTCGCCCCCGGCAGCTCGTACCCGGCGAACTTCTCGCGGAGTGTCCTCTTCGAGAACTTGCCGACGCTCGTCTTCGGCACCTCGTCGATGAACTCGACCGCATCGGGAATCCACCACTTCGCCACCCGCGGCCCGAGGTGCGCGATGACCTCCTCGGCGGTGAGCGTCTCCCCGGGCTTCACCACGACACACGCCAGCGGGCGCTCCACCCATCTCTCGTGCGGGATCGCGATCACCGCGGCCTCGGCGACCTTGGGGTGGGCCATGATCTCGTTCTCCAGCTCCACCGAGCCGATCCACTCGCCACCGGACTTAATCAGGTCCTTGGTGCGGTCGACCAGCGCGACGAAGCCGTAGCGGTCCACCGAGGCGACGTCGCCGGTGCGCAGCCAGCCGTCGGTGGTGTACTGCGCGCCGCCGCCCTCGCCGCGGTAGTACTCGGCGGCGATCCACGGGCCGGAGGCCTGGATCTCGCCGGTCGCGACGTCATCCCAGGGTCGGAGCTCGCCCGAGTCGGGGTCGACGAGGCGCAGGTCGACCAGCGGCACGGCCTGACCCTGGCGGGCCCGGACGGCGGCGCGTTCGTCCTCGGTCATCGCGTCGTGGTGCGAACGGGGAGTGGAGACGGTGGCGATCGGGGAGGTCTCGGTCATGCCCCAGGCGTGCAGAATCGGCACTCCGATCGCCTCGCGGTAGCCCTCCGAGAGCGACCGCGGCACAGCCGACCCACCGCACAGGACAACCCGCAGCGCGGACAGGTCGTGGTCGCGAAGCAGCGGCAACATACCCATCCAGATCGACGGTACACCGCCGGTGACGGTGACGCGGTGCCGCTCGAGCAGCTCCACAACGGCGGCCGGATTCATGTTCGGCCCCGGGAACACCATGTCGGAGCCGGCCAGCAGACAGCCGTAGGGCAGGCCCCAGGCGTTGGCGTGGAACATCGGCACGACCGGCAGCACGATGTCGCGTTCGGAGAGTGCGGCACCGTCGGCGACCAGCGAGATGAGCGAGTGAAGCACTGCGGAGCGGTGGCTGTAGACCACGCCCTTGGGGTTGCCGGTGGTGCCGGAGGTGTAGCACATGGCCGCGGCGGTGTTCTCGTCGAAGACCTCGAACCGGCCCTCGAACGGGCTCGCGGCACTCAGCAGCTCGTCGTAGTCGTGCACCCGAGGATCGTCCGGGATCGGCACGTCGGCGCCGTCGTCGATCACCACGTAGTGCCGCACCGTGTCGAGCCTGTCGACCAGCGGCCACAGCAGCGGCAGCAGCGACCGGTCCACGAAGACGATCTCGTCCTCGGCATGGCCCGCCACATAGACCAGCTGCTCGGGGAACAGGCGGATGTTGAGCGTGTGCAAGACCCGTCCGGTGCAGGGCGCGGCCAGGTAGAGCTCGAGGTGCCCCCCGGTGTTCCAGCAGAACGTGCCGACCCGGCCGTCCGCGCTGATCCCGAGCGTGTCCAGCACGGTCGCCAGCCGGCGCACCCGCCCTGCCCACTCCGCGACCGTCATGGTGGTCTCGCCGGCCGCGGTCGCGGTGATGATCCGTTTGTGGCCGAAGTACTGCTCGGCGCGGTGGAACACGTGCGGCAGGGCGAGAGGGCGGTCCTGCATGAGCCCGAGCATGGGATCTCCCGGCGGTGAGTGAGCGCTGCGTCACCCGGGACGGTACCGGCGGCGGATAGGGTCCTCTGCCATGGTGCCCCCCGCAGACCGGACCGCCTCGGTCTGCCTCGACGTGGGCTCCACCTGGACCAAGGCCGTTCTCGTGCGCGCCGACGGCACGCTCGCCGGGTTCGCCGAGCATCCCACCACCACCGCTGACGTCCTGACCGGCATGGACGCCGCCGTCGGCGCGGTCGTCGCCGCAGGCCTGCGCGGAACGCCCGGGGAGCCGGAGCTCTTTGCGTGTTCGTCGGCAGGCGGTGGGCTCCGGTTGGCGGTGGTCGGCGTGGACCGGCTGGCGTCCACCGAGGCCGCGCACCGGGTGGCCATCTCGGCGGGTTGCCGTGTCGTGCACGTGCACGCCGGACCGCTCGAGCCGACCGACGTGCGCAGGCTGCGCAGCGCCCGCCCCGGTGTCGTGCTGCTCATCGGCGGCGCCGACGGCGATGATCCCGCGGCACTTCTGCACAACGCCGGGCATCTGGCCCGGGCACGAATTCGGTACCCGATCGTGCTCGCCGGCAACGCCGCCAGCCGTGATGACGCACTGGCTCTGCTGCAGGCCACCGGTCGCACGGTGGTGACGTGTGACAATGTGCTGCCCCGGCGCGGCGAGGTGGTCCCCGGACCGGCTCGGGCGGCGGTGACCCAGCTGTACCTGCGGCACGTTCTCGGTGGTCGGGGCCCCAGCGTGGCACCGCGGTTCCGGCGGCTGGTCCGGGTGGTCACCCCGGACGCGGTGGGGCATGCCGCGGCCGAGCTGGCGCGCATCCACGGGGCGCGCGTGCTGGTCGTCGACGTCGGCTGCGCCACCACAGACGTGCACTCGGCCGGTGGGGTCAGCGGTTGGTTGGTGCGAACCGTCGAGGGCGACCTCGGGGTGCGCGCCGCCGCGGGCGGGGTACTCGTCGAAGGCCAGGCCGAGGGCGTGGTCGACCCGGTGGAGGCCGACCTGCTCGGGCCGACCGTCGCCCGGATGGCCAGCGAGGTCGGCTACGTGCCCCGTGATGCCGGTAGCGCGGCCGAGGACCGGCGGATCGCCGCGCTGGCCGCCGTCATCGCGGTGCGCCGGCATCTGCGGGCTCACCCCGGCACAGCTCACGACGTCGGGCTCGTCGTGCTCTCCGGTGGGGTGTTCCGCCGGTATGACCCCGCAGGCGGGCTCGCGGCCGTCATGTCGACCCTGCGCGCCGACCCGGAGCTGGCGCCGGCGCTGGGTGGTGCGCCGGTGGTGGTGGACAGCGAGTTCACCGTCACCCCCGCCGGGTTGCTGATCGGTGGGGGCCGCCGGGGGGTGGCCGAGGCGTTGCTGCGGGACCACCTGCTGGGGTGAGCCTGCCCTGACTACCCGAACGTGATTTACTAAATCATAGTTTAGTATATGCCGGGTGACGAAGCCATCCGAGCTGTTCGGCCGGGACCAGGAGTGGAACGCACTGGCCCGCTTCGTCGCCGCTCCCGTGGCCGGTCCGACCTTGGCCGTGGTGCACGGTCGCCGCCGGCACGGCAAGTCGGCGCTCCTGCGGGGTATGACGGACGTGACGGGAGGCTTCTATTACCAAGCGGTCGAAGGAGCGGCGGCGGAGCAGCTTCGGGATTTCGGCCGGGCCTACGCTCGGCACGCGCGGCTTCCCGCTGTTCCCGCCTTCGACGGGTGGGATCAAGCGATCGAGGCGTTGCTGGCTCTGCGTGACGACGCTGGTCCGACCGCAGTGGTGCTCGACGAGTTCCCCTATTTGGTGGCGGCGTCACCCAGTCTGCCTTCGCGGCTGCAGCGGGCTCTCGATGCCGCACGAGGTCGGGGCCCGAGGGTGCGCGTGATCCTGTGCGGGTCGGCCCTGACTGTCATGACATCGCTGTTGTCCGCGCAGGCCCCGCTACGCGGGCGCGCGAGCACCGAGGTGCCCATCGGACCGTTCACGTACCTCGACGCGGCTCGCTTCACGGAGCTGGACACCCGGCCTCGCCTGGCGATCGACGTCCATGCGGTCTGCGGCGGGATCCCTGGGTACTACGTTGACATGTTGGGCGGTGACCTGCCGGACAACCCCACCGATTTCGACGCCTGGATGCTGCGAGGTCCACTGAGCCGGACCCGCCCGCTGCTGTACGAAGCACGCCACCTGCTCGACGACGAGCCAGGTGTTCGCGACAAGGCTGCGCTGTTGTCGGTTCTCGCCGCGATCGCCGAGGGCGCCACCACCAGCGGTGCGATCGCCGGGCGCGTCGGCCGCAGCGCACCCGCCGTGGCGCACCCGTTGGCGGCCTTGGCCGATATGCGGCTCGTGACCCGTCGGGACGACGCGCTGCGCCGCCGACGCCCGACCTGGCACATCGCCGACCCTTTGTTGCGCTTCTACACCGTCGTCATGCGTCTTGACTGGACGCGGCTGGAGGCAGGTCGGGCCGAGCAGGTGTGGCGAGATGCCCAACCGGTTTGGCTGTCCCAGATCCTGGGTCCGCACCTCGAGGGGCTGGCCCGCGAATGGGTGGCGGATCACGCGGCTGAACTTGTCGGGGACGGGCTCGGGACTGTCGCGAGCGCAGTGGTCGCCGATGCTGCCGGTCGGGCCGCTCACGAGATCGACATCGTGGGGATCGGCCCACCCGGCAGTGGGCAGCGGGCGGTCCTGCTCGGCGAGGTGAAGCACCGCTGCGAGCCGCTCGGTGTCGAGCATCTCCACAGGCTCCGCCACATCCACGAACTGCTCCTGCGCCGGAAACTTGCTGTACGGGACGCGACGTTCGTCCTGGTGGCTACCGGGGGCTTCACCCCCGAGCTGCGTGCGGCGCAGCTCGCCTGCGATGTCGTGCTCGTCGGCCCGGACGAGCTCTATGGCCGCGCTCCGGGCCGCGAGTGACGTCATGGCTGTCGGCTCAACCTGACCCGCCGAGAGCTGGCCGAGAGCCTGGCCTTCGGATCGCCCGACACGAACCACGGTGACCACTACGGCAACCAGCGCCCGCGCTATCACCATCCGCTGCACCTGGTCTCACCTCACCCGCGGCTGGCGCTGCCGGCAGCGTCGTCGAGCCGGGTTCACGTGTCTCTTTCGTCGTTGATTAGGTGGTGTTTCAGAAGGATGACTTGGATTTCCTCGACCATACGGGCGTGGAGAAGCCCGTCCTGTTCGTAGGTCTTGACTCTTTCTAACGCTTCGCGAAGCGGGTCGCTAACGGTCGGTGGCAGTTCCGCGTGTTCATGGCTTGTTCGCCATCCGAGCCCAGCGCGAGATCGGATGTCGTCCCTGGCTGCAAGCCAGGGACCTGACCAAAGTCGCCTATATGTGATGCCGTTCACATGATGTGTCCTTGGTCATAGTCCGAGGATGTCGAGTGCGAGGCGGTTGCGGTCCCAGGCGGCTGCGCGGCGTCCTTCGGCGATG
>JBOHEP010000173.1:0-4311 GCA_050701075.1 Pseudonocardia sp.
TACTCCCTCGGCGCCACGCTCTATGCCGCCGTCGAAGGCGCTCCTCCGTTCGGCGACGGTCACGGCGACACCCGTCACCCGACCCGGCTCATCGACTCCGACCAGGCCCGCTCGGCCGATCGCGCAGGTCCGCTCGCACCAGTGCTGCAACGGCTCCTGGACAGTGACCCGGCCGCCCGCCCGAACGCCCTGGACGCACGCGAGCTGTGCCGCGATGTCGCCAACGACACCACAGCGCCGTCGACTCCCGTCGAGTCCATCCATTCCTGGCCCATCCCACCGCCTTCACGTCCCCGCCGCCGTGGCCGGCTCATCGCCGCGGCACTCACCTGCGTTCTGGCCATCACCGTCGCGCTCACCATCGGCCTCGGCCGCGCCCAGGGCTCCGCACCCATTCCGGAAGCCCCGCGAACCGACAGCGCGAGCTCGAAGCCGGCGACGACAGACAGACCACACTGACCGGCCGCAGCGCGTTCCCGGTTTCGTTGGTTGAATGCGCTTGTGGTTGCGGCGGCGGGAACTCGCGATGATCACTGACGGCCGCCTGGGCGGTGGTCGTTACCGGCTGCACGAGCAGCTCGGCTCCGGTGGCATGGGCGTGGTGTGGCGGGCCACCGACGAACTGCTCGACCGTCAGGTCGCGATCAAACGCATCCGTCTCGACCGTCTGGACGGGGATCCGGCCGGGCTCACCCGCCAACGCATGCTCCGCGAGGCACGGATCGCCGCCAGACTGCACCATCCGCACATCGTTTCGATCTTCGACGTGCTCACCGTGGAGGACGAACCCTGGCTCGTCATGGAGTACCTCCCGTCGGAGAGCCTGTCCGACGTCATCGACCGCGGCCCCCTGCCACCAGGGCAGGTCGCAGTGATCGGCGTACGGATCGTCGACGCCCTTGTCGCCGCCCACGCCAGAGGGATCGTCCACCGTGACGTCAAACCGGGCAACGTCCTGCTCAGCCGGACCGGTGAGGTCAAACTGACCGACTTCGGTATCGCCCGCGCCGCCGGAGACACGACGCTGACCACCACCGGCCTGATCACCGGCACACCGGCCTACCTCGCCCCCGAGGTGTGCCGGGGCGAACCCGGCGGGAACGCCTCGGACATCTACTCCCTCGGCGCCACCCTCTACGCCGCCGTCGAGGGCACACCCCCGTTCGGCGACGGCCACGACAACATCCTGCAGCTCATCCGGCGCATCTCCTCCGAACAGGCACCCCCACCGACCCGCGCAGGTCCGCTCACATCGGTGCTGCGACAACTCCTGGACAACAGTCCGGCCGCCCGGCCGGGCGCCATCGCCGCCCGCGAGATGCTCCGTCGGATCGCCGATCCCATCACCCCGCCGATCCGCATCATCGGGCCCCCATCCGGTCCGACAGCTGACCGGACAGCCCCCCGGCCCGATCCACCGCGCCCCCGGCGGCGCCGCCTGCTCGTCGCCGGGTCGATCGCCGCCGTCCTGACCATCACCGCCGCGCTGCTCATCGGCCTGGAACGAGGCGGTGGCTCCGACACCGCCGAGTCACCGAGCCCGACCCCCACGACCCAAGCAGCCCCGCCACCCACAACCTCCCCATCGCCCACCACCGGCCTGATCCCCGGTGCTGACCGCGCACCGCCGACCCGTGCTCGCTCATGGATCCGGTGCCCCTCGCCGCGTTCGGTGAATCGACACTCGACCCCGACTACGGCGATTTCTCCGAATGCCAGATCGACGTGGATCCGCCGAACGACGAGTACGTGGTCGTCGCCGCGAAGTTCGACTCCCGACTCGACCCGAATGACGGACTCCCCGGCGCCCGTGAGATTCGTCCGGACGGCCTCGGAATCGGGAGGGGAACCGAAAGCAACGGGTACTGCGATCGAACCATCCTGCTCCTCGACCGCACCCGGGTCCTCGTCTCAGCCAACCGGACGGACGGGGCCGCCGTCGACACCTGCGCGATCGCGGAGACCGCCACCCAGACGGCGCTCACGAAACTGACCACCACCGGCGTCGGGCAGCGTCCCGCACCCGACACCCCCGGCTCGCTCGCGCTGCTCGACACCTGCGCACTCCTCGACCCGACCGCGCTGACCGCCGCGGGCATACCCGCCCCCACCTCGACACCCGGTTACGCGAACTGGTCATGCACATGGGGTGACACCCCACTGGTCGAGGTCTACCTGCGCCGGATGGGCGAGATCACCGCCGACGACGGCGAGCAGACCACCGTGGCCGGCCGCCCGGCGCTGATCAAGCCCGGCGGATACAACACGAGCCCAGACCTCTGCTTGGTGCAGGTGCCCCACCGGCGATTCCTCGCTTCGACCGGACAGCAGCGGGTGGAGACACTGCAGATCTACCACACCGGCACCGTGCCCTCGACCGAACTGTGCCGAATCGCGACCGAACTCGCCACCAATGCCATCCCCAAGCTCCCACCCATCCAGTGACCGCGGTCAGGAGGCCTGGCGGTAGCCCGTGCCGCGACCCGGCGGCGACGCCTCCAGCCACGACAGGAACCCGGTGAGCACACCGGGCGCCATCGCCACTTCGACATCCTCGCCACCGGCCCGGCAACGCAACACCACCAGGGCATCGGGGATGGCGTATCCCTCCTCTCCGGTGGGCAGGCGCCGTCCGACGATCTCGAGCTCGGTGCGATCGATGACCACCGTCGGGCCGGGTCGCAAGGTCGTCAGCCGGTACCAGACCAGGTCGTCACCCCGATACCGACCGACTCCGAAATGCCAACCTGCGCCGGACCGGCCGGCGGCGAAGACTGCGGGACGGCGACGAAGACACACATCCACGCCGCCGCCCCGCATCAGCCGTACCCGTCGAACCGCCAACCGGCCCAGGAGCAGGCACACTACGAGCAGCAGGGCAGTGAGGACTCCCGCGGCCGTTCCCACTACGTGCAGCCCTGGCTAACCGGCAGCGTCGGCGGCCTTCAGCCGGGCCTCCGCCCGCGCCTTCGCCGCTACGCCGGCCGGATCGGACCCGTCCGCGCGGCTGAGCGCCTCGCGGGCTCGGCTCACGTCGATGTCACCGGACAGCTCGGCGGTCTCGGCGAGCACGGTGACACCTTCCGGGGTGATCGACAGGAACCCGCCGTGCACCGCGGCTGTGATCGAGTTGCCGTCGGTCGTGTCCACCCGAACGATCCCGGCGTCCTCGAGCTGTGCCAGCGTCGGTTCGTGACCGGGCAGCACCCCGATCTCACCGACCGTGGTACGGGCGAACATGAAGCTCGCCTCCCCCGACCAGATCCGTCGGTCGACCGCGACGACCTCAACCGTCATCTCTGCCATTGCGCCCTCGTTCCCACAGACATCAGCCCTGGATCCGCTTGCGGTTACGGTCCAGGTCCTCGAGGCCACCGCACAGGAAGAACGCCTGCTCGGGGACGTCGTCGAACTCGCCCTTGGCAATCTTGTCGAAGGACTCGATGGTCTCCTTCAGCGGGACCGTCGAACCCTCCTGGCTGGTGAACTGCTCGGCCACCAGCAGGTTCTGCGACAGGAAGCGTTCGATCCGCCGGGCCCTGCCGACCAGCTGCCGGTCCTCCTCGGACAGCTCGTCGATACCGAGGATCGCGATGATGTCCTGGAGGTCGGAGTACTTCTGCAGGATCCGCTTGACCTCGTTGGCCACCCGGAAGTGCTCGTCGCCGACGTACTGCGGGTCGAGGATCCGCGACGTCGAGGTCAGTGGGTCCACCGCGGGGTAGATGCCCTTCTGGGAGATCGGCCGGGAGAGCTCGGTGGTCGCGTCAAGGTGGGCGAAGGTGGTGGCAGGCGCCGGGTCGGTGTAGTCGTCGGCGGGCACGTAGATCGCCTGCATCGAGGTGATCGAGCGGCCACGGGTGGAGGTGATCCGCTCCTGCAGCTCGCCCATCTCGTCGGCCAGGGTGGGCTGGTACCCCACCGCGGACGGCATCCGGCCGAGCAGCGTGGAGACCTCGGAACCGGCCTGGGTGAACCGGAAGATGTTGTCGATGAACAGCAGCACGTCCTGGTTCTGCTCGTCGCGGAAGTACTCCGCCATCGTCAGCGCGGACAGTGCGACCCGCATCCGCGTGCCGGGCGGCTCGTCCATCTGACCGAACACCAGCGCGGTGTCCTTGATGACGTCGGCCTCGGTCATCTCCGTGATGAGGTCGTTGCCCTCACGGGTGCGCTCCCCGACACCGGCGAACACCGAGGTGCCACCGAAGTTCTTCGCGACGCGCTGGATCATCTCCTGGATCAACACCGTCTTGCCGACGCCGGCACCCCCGAACAGGCCGATCTTGCCGCCGACGACGTACGGGGTGA
>JBOHEP010000174.1:0-12054 GCA_050701075.1 Pseudonocardia sp.
CCGGCCGAGTCGGTGCTGCGGCGGTTGGAGGCGGTGCTTGCGTGTCGGGCGGCGCTGGAGCAGAACGTCAAGCCGGAGATCGCTGTGGAGGCGATGATGGTGGCGTTGCATCGGGGGTGAGTTGATCGGGGCAGGTCCAGGTGAGGCCGGTTGATCATAGGTGGGTCGCGGGGTGTGGCCGGGTGGGTCGCTACACTGGCGCCCGCACCATCCGCCGCCTTAGCTCAGTTGGTTAGAGCGACGCACTCGTAATGCGTAGGTCTGGGGTTCGACTCCCCAAGGCGGCTCCACGAAACGCCTGGTAGAAGCCCTTCTCGGCGATCTTGCCGCTTCGCACAACCCGCTGACGTACCGGTCGCGTACCGGCGGTGCGTCCGGGCGTACCGAAGTGCCGGTACACCGCTCGGCGACGGAGCGTGCTCGATCGTCACGGAACGTGACCATTCCGGGGTAGCGTCCCCGCTCGTGATCAACTTCTTCCGGCGGTGGCTCCGGGCGCTCCACCGTCGCGGGCGCCACGGCTCCAACGCGCGCGGCAGCGTCGATCTCCGGGGCTCCCTCCGCTCGGGGCGCGCGCTCGGGGAAGCGCCGGAAGCGCCGTCCGTCGTGATGGACGCGGAGGTGGCCCTGCTGCGGGAGGTCTGCGTGCTGATGCTCGTACACGGCGAGCCCAACCCGGAGCTGGCCGGCTGGTGCCTGCGGGTTCTGGCGCAGCCCGGCGCGGCTGAGAGCGCGGTGACGGCCGTGACCTGGGCGGTCTGCTCTAGCCGGACCAGTTGGAGTGCGAGAGGATAGACGAGAGCCCGGAGAACCGAGGTGGCTGAAACATCTCGGTGCTCCGGGCTCCGCTGCGTGCTACTCCTGCGGCGCGCCGGCAGTGATGGCCAACTGCCCGCCGGTCGCCAGGGCCGCCACGACCCTCCCCACCTTCTCGGCCTCCTGCTCCGTCAGGTCTTCGGGCAGGTCCAGCATCGCCCGCCGCCCCGGCCGCAGCGGCACCGGGATCATCATCCGACCCGGCAATGCGGGCGGAGTGGAGACCTCGTGGCGAGGCTCCGCCGACACCGTCTCCATCTTCGGGCTCGGCGTGGAGCCGTTGGTACGCGTCTTCGGCGTCGCGACCCGCGACTTGATGTTGTTCCAGTCGTTCCCGTCGAGGAAGTTCAGGTACATCTCGGTCGCCTGCCGGAACCTGTACGTGTAGGTCTCCAGGCTCTTCTCGTTGAGCTCCACGCGGTATGGTGCGGCTCAATGTCTGAACTATCGTAGCTGTTCAGCTCAGGTGAGCGGGTAAGGCCTGGTCAGGCTGCTGTGGGCTGGGTCGGGGTGAGCCCGGTGGGGATCCAGGCGCCGGTGGTGAACAGTTGGGTCATGGCGTCGAGGGTGTTGATGCCCCATTTGGTGGCGGTGGACAGGTAGGACTGGACGACGGCGAAGTCGACCAGGCCCGCGATGGTGCGCCAGCAGCCGCCCGAGGTTCGTTGCTGGACCTTGGCCGAGCGTGCGGGCAACTCGGCGGTGTTGTTGGTGAAGGGCACCGCGAGGTCCGCCGCGAAGCGCAGGATCATGTTGCGATGTCGGTGGAAGCGCCGCAGCAGTGTCCGGGCCTGGGTGTGCAGGGGGTCGCGGCCGGTGCGGTTCTCGTCCCACCCGGCGGCGATCGCCCCGGCGTAGCGGGCCCGGATCGTGGTTAGCTCCTGCTCGGTGAGGGTGTCGCGGCCCTGGGCGCGGGCGGTGTGCGCTGTCGTGTTGGCGGCGAGCAGGGTGGTGACCATGGCGTCGGCCCCGGTCTGCCCGGTGGGGTCGGGGTCGTGGACCGAGCGCAGGTCGCGGACCAGGTGGATGCCGCACCAGGCGTGCTCGACGCCGGTGAGGTGTTCGTAGCCGGCGTAGCCGTCGCGCACGAGGACCCCGGTGAAGGCGGGCCAGATCCCGGCGGCGTCGATGGTCTCCTTCGTGCGGTCCCCGGCGTGCATCGCGGTCAGGTGCTCGGTGGCCGCGACGTGCAGGTAGCGCAGCGCCCCGTCGGCGCGGGCGGTGGTCTCGTCGGCGTGCGCGACCGGCGCGGCGGCGATCAGCTCGCGGACCTGGGGCAGGAACTGCTGCTCCAGCAGCCGCGCGGCCTGCCCGCGCACCCCGGCGACCCACCCGTCGGACACCGCGAGCCCGCACAGCGCGTTGAGCACCGACCGGGCCCGGCGCACCGGCAGGAAGTGGGCGCTGGTCAGCCACGCCGCCCTGGCCCCGATCCCCGGCCCGTACTGGACCCGCCCCGCCGGCACCCCGTTGGTCGGGCCCTCGGTCGTGATCCCGCAGGTCCCGCAGGTCCGGGCCACCACCCGATGCTCGACGACGTGCGGGCGCGGCGGGGCGGGCGCGACGTCGAGGATCTGGTGGCGGCGCACCCCGAAGACCTCCGCGTCGTGCAGGGGGTTCCCGCAGCCCCGACACGCCGGGGGCTCGTGCACGACCGTCTCGTCGGGGTCCTCGACCAGGCGCAGCGTGGCGCCCGCAGCACCGTGCTGCCCGCCCCTGCCCTTTCCCGACCGCCCGCGCGAGGACCGCTTGGGCGCGGGCCGCTTCACGAACGGCGAGTCCGACGACGGGGGCCTGCCGCTGTTGGACGAGTCCCGCCCCAACTGCGCCCGCAACGCCGCGACCAGGCCCTCCAGCTCGGCGATTCGGCTCGCGAACACCGCGTTCCGCGCCGCCAGAGCGGCGATCTCGGCGTCCTTGGCGTCCAGCAACGACGAGGCATCCCCACCCGCCGCTCCCCAATCGCCCTCCACGACCGCGACGCTAGTGGATCACCCACACGACCCCGCGACGACACGCCCAACCACCTGGGCTGAACAGCTACGAACTATCTACGTCCGTCACCGCATGGGTTGAGAGTTGGATCTCGTCTATTTTTTCACTAGATTCCCTACAAATCTGTTCTCGCACAGTATCAAGGCTCCCGAGTAGAGAGGGCACGTCAGACCGTTTGTGGCTATCGGCAGTAGATGAGCCGACGTTACCCGATATCGTTCCACCCGTCGTAACGATCAGGATCTTCCTAGACGTCGACATCATCGACCCTCGAATTCACGGCCAAATCGTCTCAAATGTTGGCGAAAGATATGCTTCACGTTGTCATTCCACTCACCAGAAGTCGATGTGTCAAATCCCTGAGGATCAGTATAGTCGATTCCAAACCGCCAGAGAAGCGTAGCTTGGCCGGCTCGGAGTTTTCGATTAGCGAGCCACCAGTTAGGCCATTTAGTCGCTCCAGAATGTCTAATCCGCAGCCCCAAGAAAGGGCAAAACCCGATCCGCCATGACCATAGTTGTGAAAGACAAACTTTTCGGCACGGTTGAACACCCTGGAACAGGCTAGCCGCACGCCAGAACCCAGTCCCCCACGCTGAAAACGGAGGCCAATGCCGGCGCGGAACCTGTCCGGCTGCTCTCGCCGTAGGCGCAAAAGATCTAGCTCTCCGCCGGTCATCTCGGTAAGGAGATCTGCATTCAGACTCAATATGGGGCCAGGCACCCGAACCGCCCGACCATCAGCGTCGACAAATACCTCTTCTGGGACTGACGTCTGCTCGCCTGGCCAGTCACCTCCAGAATCCAAGGGGTCCCTCGTAGAGTTGCCTACTTCCGCCAAGAAGCCACGAGTCACTGCCGGGGTAGCAATAGACATCGCATGCCTGTCCTGAGGCGTGCCGTATACGTCCGGTGTCGGGGTGTAATTGTAGGAGAAGAATTTGCCACTAGAGTCGGCGAATTGCCGCTTTATATCGACCTGCAAGTAGTGTCCGCGCAGGTACTTTGGCTTGTGGTTATCGAATAGTGGTTCGAAGTTTGTTTCGGCTGGACGATCGTCTATCTGTAGAGCAGCCTCACCATTTAAGAAGTCACCCGCCCACTGACCGGTGCAGTTAACAAACACGCGGTGGTCGAGGTTCAAATACGCTGCAATAGTTGCACTGGGCTCCGGCTCGAGCCTGACCTGGCCACCTGCTGCTTGAAAGATATCGTACAACGATTTCAGATACCGGAGCCTCGCAGAACATGGCATCAAATCGCCATCCACTAGTGGACTTGGCGCCGGATCTCCTGGGAACTCCTGGGTTGCCCGGCGCGCCAGACTCCACCAGCTCGAAATTGCGGAGATACTGCCAATATGCGGGTGGGGAGACCTCGCCCTCGAAGATTTCGTAGTGCACTTGCTCGCGAACGCCGCACCGCCCAGTAAAGTTGAGAGCACGCAAGTAGTGTGGCGAGATTGACGTCCACTGCGGGGCCTGTATCGAGTCGACCGAGCGACCGAGCGACCGAGTGTGGAACAATAGACGCAGCGGCGTGAATGGAAGCGAATTCAGGGGGTCGCCTTGGTCCTCCGAAGTGATCATCCGGCCTGTTCCTTGTGTACAGAGTAACCGGATGACCGGCGATCTGCAGCAGGAGCGCGGTCGTCACCCCGGATACCCCTCCACCGATGACTGCAACTGTCAAGTTCCTCTACCTTCGGTAGCGAGGTATGTCCACTTGAGCGGTTCATCCGACCAATCTACGACGAGGTCGCATCATCGCTCGACTGGTGAAGCTGGTTTCACTATTTGATAGGTTGCGTCAATAAGGGCCGGGGCCTCACAGACAGTCGCCAATACTTCAGTATACTGCAGCAAGAGTTTGCGCAACGCTTCCAAATCGGCGCGCAATTCGGTCACCTGAGTCCAAGCTGCTTCGTGCTCGCACCGCTGGCGGTGATCCCGCAATGCAGTCACCGTCTCGATGTCGAGCGCCAGGCGCCGCTGCTGGTGAGTCTTCAGCTCGGCCTCGACCCAGCCACCCCGGCCGTTCTTGCGGATCCCGTGCCGCAACCACGCCGATTCCCGGCCCTCGTCGAGGATCACGGCCGGCCACCGGATCGAACAGATCTCGCCGCGGCGGGCACCGGTCGTCATCGCGAGCCAGATCTGAGTGTCCCAGTCAGGATCGCGCCATGCCTCGGTGACGATCCACGCCGCCTCCGCTGGCGTAGGCGGATCGGGGTTCTCCTTGGGCGCCGCCGGCGGCTCACCCTGCGCGAGCGGGCTCACCGCCACCCACCGCCAATGCACGGCCTTCTTGAACGCGCCGGACAGGATGAAGTGCATGTGCCGCACCGTCGTCGCTCCGAGCGGCTTGCATTCGTGCGACCGGCAGCGCTCATCGCACTCGTGTGGGCCGGCCGGTCCTCCGGTGATCGATGCCCTTGCGGCCCGAGTAGCGTTTCCGGCACCGGCGGAGCTCGGCGTAGACGCATCCAGCATCTCCGCATCGAGCCGCCCGACCTTCGCAGCTCCGAGCAGCGGCGAGATGTGGTTGCGGATGCAGCCGCGGTACAGGGTGAGGGGGGTGCTCGGGGAGCCGTCGAACTGGTCGAGGTAGCGGTCTAGCAGCTGGTCGACCGTTGCGCTTGTGCGCGGGTTCGTCGTTCGGCTACCTCCCGGACATGGCGGTCCCGGGTGTCCTCCGCCCGCCCACACCTTCGGGCCAGGCGGGACGATCTCGATCAGGTCGTGCCGACGCTTGGTGACGGGGTCGACACCGGCGTAGACGCGTACCCGTAGCGCGCCACTGGGCAGCTCGTCGATGCTGCCGCGTTGGCGCCCTGACCTGGCATTCCTGGTCACCGGCACCACGCGAACATACCGCACTCGTGTCATGCTCAGTCACGGATGAAGTCTGGTGAGCGGATACTCGCTGGTCAGACGTGGAGCCGGGGGTCGGGATCGAACCGACGACCTACCGCTTACAAGGCGGTTGCTCTACCGCTGAGCTACACCGGCCGACACGGTCAATCCTAGCCTGCCCCACCCGGCCGCCGACCCCGCGCTGAACGCCGAGCGGCAGTAGGCTCCAGTGGCGGATCCGCGGAAAGACCCGTGGCTACGCGAGGAGGATCCTTGGCTGCCGGCGATACCGAGCAGATAGCCGATCAGCAGATGGCCGACCACCACATCGAGCTGGGTGCGGCCGAGTTCGTGGTGGTGGCCAACCGGCTCCCGGTCGACCTGGAGAAGCTCCCCGACGGCACCCAGCGCTGGAAGCGCAGCCCTGGCGGGTTGGTCACGGCATTGGAGCCGATGCTGCGCAGCCGCGAGGGCGCCTGGGTGGGATGGCCGGGGCTGGCCGACGTCGACGTCGACCCTCTCATTGAAGACGGGCTGCAGCTGCACCCGGTGCGGCTGAGCGCCCAAGAGATCGAGGAGTATTACGAGGGCTTCTCCAACGGCACTCTGTGGCCGCTCTACCACGACGTGGTCGCGACCCCGGCCTACCACCGCCACTGGTGGCAGGCCTACGTGCGGGTCAACCAGCGCTTCGCCGAGGTAGTCGCCGCAGTCGCTGCGCCCGGCGCGACGATCTGGATTCAGGACTACCAGCTCCAGCTGCTTCCCACCGCGCTCCGCGCCCTGCGCCCCGATCTGCGGATCGGGTTCTTCCTGCACATCCCCTTCCCTCCCACAGAGCTGTACATGCAGCTGCCGTGGCGCAGGGAGATCGTCGAAGGCTTGCTGGGCGCCGACCTCGTCGGCTTCCACACCCCCGGCTGCACCCGCAACTTCCGCTGGCTCGCCATGCGTCTCGCGGGGGCTGTTGCTGGTGGGTCCCGCAACGAGGTCATGATCGACGGTCACACCGTCCGGTTGGGCGCATTCCCGATCTCCATCGACTCCGCGGCGCTCGATCGGCTCGCCCACACCCCGCAGGTGCAGGAAAGGGCCAAGCAGATCCGCACCGACCTCGGTGATCCAAAACAGGTCATCCTCGGCGTGGACCGGCTCGACTACACCAAGGGCATCAACGTGCGGCTGCGCGCGTTCGAGGAGCTGCTGGTCGAAGGACGCGCCGACGCCGAGGACACCGTCATGATCCAGCTCGCCACACCCAGCCGGGAGCGGGTCGAGCACTACCAGGAGATGCGCAACGGCATAGAGCAGTCCGTCGGGCGGATCAACGGCGAGTACGCCCGGGTCGGCCACCCGGCCGTGCACTACCTGCACCAGTCACTGTCCCGCGGTGAGCTGGCCGCGTTCTTCCTCGTCGCGGACGTCATGCTGGTCACACCGCTGCGGGACGGGATGAACCTCGTCGCCAAGGAGTACGTCGCCTGCCGGCACGACCTGGCGGGGGTGCTCGTGCTCTCGGAGTTCGCCGGCGCGGCGCTGGAGCTCAAGGAAGCGTTGCTGGTGAACCCGCACGACACCGACGGTGTCAAGAACGCCCTGCATGCGGCGCTGACGATCTCCCCGGCCGAGGGTCGGCGGCGGATGGGAGCGCTGCGCCGGCAGGTCATGCGCCACGACGTGGACCGCTGGGCCCGTTCTTTCCTCGATGCTCTCGGGCTGCCACCACCGGACGCGCCCGTCGAGGAGCCGGCGGCCGCCGGTGGCTGAGTCCGTGCTCCGCCGCGCGATTCGATCGCTGGCCCGGATGCCGAGACTGCTCGTTGCACTCGACTTCGACGGCGTGCTCGCGCCCATCGTCGAGGTGCCCTCGGCGGCGCGACCGCTGCCGGCCGCGACCACAGCCATCACGACGCTGGCCACGCTGCCGCACACCACCGTCGCGCTCGTCTCCGGGCGGGGGTTGGCCGATCTGGCCGCAGTATCCGGATTCGGGCTCCCGATCCGACTGATCGGCAGCCACGGGGGGGAGTTCGACGACGGCGCAGCGAGGCTGAACGATCAGCAACGCGCTTTGAAGGACGAGCTCACCCAAGAGTTGACTAGCCTGGTGGACGGCGTCGCCGGGGTGTCGCTGGAGGACAAACCCGCCGGCATGGCGGTGCACGTCCGCAACGCCGAGCCGGAAGTCGGCGCCCAGGTGCTCGACGCGGTGCGAGCCGGCCCCGGCAGCTGGCCCGGGGTCGATGCGACTGCCGGTAAGGCCGTTCTCGACCTTACTGTCGTCCACGTGAGCAAGGGAGCGGCACTGGACGTGCTGCGCGAGCAACTCCAGGTTGACGCGGTGCTCTTCGTCGGCGATGACGTCACCGACGAGACCGCGTTCGCCCGGCTCCGGCCCGGGGATGTCGGGATCAAGGTCGGCGACGGCCCCACGGCCGCGACCCATAGAGTGGCCATCCCGGAAGACGTGGCCGAGCTGCTGAAGGACCTGTACGAGACCCGGCGGTGATCGATCCTGTTGGCTCACGCGTACGTGCGTGCGAAAGTGCCGTTCGATGTGTTCTGGGCGACGGGTGGGACCCTGGGGGGCTACATGGGCCGTCGACTCTGCGGTTGCGATGGGGAACAGCCAATCGCAGACGGGTCATGCCGTCCTGGAAGATCCACGATTCGGCGTCCACTGCCCCAGGCACAGACTTGGCCAACGGGGTCGTGATCGCCTTCAAACGAGGAAGATCACCATCTTGGCACGAGCCGCCGCATGACGACCGGCTGTGCGTGCCGAGCTGGTGATCAACGGTCGAGGCAGGCCACATCCGCCCGTGCCGGGGTGACATGATCGCCGTCTCGGAACGGCGGAGCGGCTTGCACACGGCTGCGCGTTCCCGAACGGCGATCACCGTACCGCAACCCTGATCGCCCACCGGCGGGCAGCGAGCCCCCGCACGGCTGCGCGCCCACGCACGGCTGCGCGTTCCCGCACGGCTGCGCGTTCCCGCACGGCTGCGTGCCCACGCACGGCTGCGCCCCCGCACGGCTGCGCGTTCCCGAACGGCGTCACGTGCCCCGCCACCCTGATCGCCCACCGCGCCACAAACCTTGCGCGCGGTGGCTCTACCAGCCCGAGAAGAAGCGCTGGGCCACCCGAGGCTCTCTGCTCGTTGTACCCAGCACGAGTTCCGTCGGCAGCACGAGCTGCCTCGGATGGCTCCGCTCGCCGCGATCGAGCAGGAGCTCGCCGGCCACCAGGCCCTTCTCCCGCATGGGCTGGCGGATGGTGGTGAGCCCGGCGCGCTCGGCTTCGGGTATCCCGTCGAAGCCGGTGACCGTCAGGTCCTCGGGCACTGCCAGCCCGCGCTCGGCGGCGTGGCGCAACGCCCCCAACGCGAGGATGTCCGAGGTGCACACGACGGCGGTGAGTCCGGAATGCGCGGCCAGGAGCTCGGCCGTGGCGGCCTGCCCGGCGTTCACGCTGTGCACGAAACGCTCGACGACCGGGACGTCCGCCCAGTCCACCCCGGCCTCGGTGAGCCCGTCGCGTAGCCCGACCAGCCGGTCGCGCTGCACCGGGTAGGTGGTGCCGACCTGGCGCGCCAGGTCGGCCGGGCCGTCGTGGCGGGTGGCGCTCAGCCGCATGCAGAGGACCCCGATCCGGCGGTGGCCGAGCCCCATGAGATGGCGTGCCAGTCCGAGCATTGCCGCGTGGTCGTCGACCCCGACCCGGTCCACACCCTCGACGCAGGTGGGCTGGTCACAGACGACGATCGGCACGGGCCGCTCCAGCACGGCCATGAAGTGCGGGTCGTCCTCGCGCACCGAGTAAACGACGAAACCGTCCACCCCGGCCTGGTGCACGGCCGTGACGTCGGCCTGCTCGGGGCTGACCGGCACGAGGAGCAGACCCTGGCCGGCGTGCTCGCACGCCAGGGCCAGCCCTTCCAGGAACCCGGTGGCGGCCGGGTCGCGGAAGGCGTAGGACAGCGCCTCGGTGAGCAGCAACCCGACGGCACCGGCTCGGCGGGTGCGCAGCGATCGGGCGACCGGGTCGGGCCCGGGGTAGCCCAACCTCCGGGCGGCTTCGAGCACGCGGGCGCGCAGCGGCGCGGACAGCTGGTCGGGACGGTTGTAAGCGTTGGAGACCGTCGTGCGGGAGACCCCGAGCTCCGCGGCCAGCGAGGCCAGGGTGGCCGCCCTGCGGACGTTCGGAAGTCGGACCATCGGGAAACCGTAACGGTTCAGAGTCGTCGCGAACAGTGCGTGTTCCGTAGCTGACACATCCACGCTAGAGTGAATCGACAACGGTTATCAAAGTCTCTGGGGAGTCCAGTCAATGTTGCCGCACCGCCCGTTCCTGGGCTCGGTCACTGCCGCGACCGTACTCGTCCTGACCGCCTGCGGCTCACCAGGCGACACCGCAGATGTCGGCGCTGACCCCCTTCAACCAGCACTGACGGTGGTCGCCTCGACGAACGTCTACGGCAGCATCGCGGCGGCGGTCGGTGGCGACCGGGCCAAGGTCATCTCCCTGATCACCGATCCGGCCGCCGATCCGCACTCTTACGAGAGCACCCCGGCCGATGCCGTGACGATCACCGAGGCCACGATCGTGGTGTTCAACGGGGGTGGATACGACGACTGGGTGTCGAGGCTCACTGAGTCGGCGGGCGGCCGGCGCACCGTCATCGACGTCTCCGGGCTGTCCGGTCTCGAGCCGGCCGAGGACGAGTTCAACGAGCACTTCTGGTACAGCCTGCCGACCACACAGAAGGTCGCCACCCAGCTCGCCGCCGACCTCGGTACCGCCGACCCGGCCTACGCGGCCGAGTACACCGTCAACGCCAAGCAGTTCAACGAGCAGGTCGACGGCCTGATCGAGAAGGCCGAGGCGATCGGCGCAGCCACTCCCGGCGCCCGGGTGGCCGTCACCGAGCCCGTACCCGGCTACCTCATCGAGACCGCCGGCCTGATGAACGCCACTCCGGACGAGTTCGCCGAGGCGATCGAGGAGGACACCGACCCACCCGCAGCCGTGCTGCAGGAGACCCTCGCCCTGTTCGCGGACGACCCGGTGCGGGCCCTGATTCTCAACGGTCAGACCCAGACTCCCACCACCGACCAGGTCCGACAGGCCGCCGAGGCGGCCGGCGTGCCCGTCGTCGAGATGACGGAGACCCTGCCCGCGGGCCAGACCGAGTACACGGGCTGGATGAGCGCCCAGATCGACGAGCTGGCCGACGCCGTGGCGCGGGCCTGATCCGGCATGGCCACACCCATCACGTCCGCGCGTGTGCCGCGCCAGCGTGACGGCGCTCACCCCGCGCTCGCACTGCGCCGCGCAGCCTTCAGCTTCGGCGAGCGCACGCTGTGGAGCGGCCTCGATCTCGAGGTCGCTCCGGGTGAGTTCGTCGCGGTGCTGGGGCCGAACGGTTCGGGCAAGACCACCCTGGTCAGGGTCCTACTCGGCCTGCTGCCCCTCTCCGCGGGCGAGGTCCGCATCGCCGGACGCCCGCCGCGGCGGGGCAGCCCGAGTATCGGGTACGTGCCGCAGCAGAAGGCCCTCGATCCCGACCTGCCGTTACGTGGGCGTGACCTGGTCGGTCTCGGCCTCGACGGGCACCGACCCGGGTTGGGGTTGCGAGGACGACACCGCCGCCGGATCCGGGTGAACGCCGCACTCGCCGCA
Source organism: Pseudonocardia sp. (assembly GCA_050701075.1). Classification (GTDB taxonomy): domain Bacteria; phylum Actinomycetota; class Actinomycetes; order Mycobacteriales; family Pseudonocardiaceae; genus Pseudonocardia. The sequence goes on from JBOHEP010000174.1 coordinate 11,350, forward strand.
GTCGACGGCACTGCTTACGCGGACGCCCCGGTCGGGCGGCTGTCCGGTGGCGAACAGCAGCGGTTGCGCGTGGCCCAGGCCCTGGTCGGTGATCCCGACGTGCTGCTCTGCGACGAGCCGCTGCTGTCGCTCGACCTCGCCCACCAACGGACGGTCATCCGGCTGATCGACGAGCGTCGGCGCGCCGCAGGGACCGCGGTGATGTTCGTGACCCACGAGATCAACCCCGTGCTGCCGATCGTGGACCGGATCCTGTACCTCGTCGACGGCCGGTTCCGGATCGGGCCGACCGAGGAGGTGATGACCTCCGAGGTGCTCTCCGAGCTGTACCGGACCGAGGTGGACGTGCTCCGGGTGCGGGATCGGCTGGTGGTCGTCGGGGCCGACGCGCACAGTCACTGCGAGGTGCAGGGATGACCACATTGATCGAACGGCTCTTCACCTTCGACGGCATCGCGGAGCTGCTGGCGCTGCCGTTCGTGCAGAGCGCACTCGTCGCCTGCGCGGTGCTCGGGCTGATCTCGGGCGCGTTGGCCCCGTTGATCGTGGCCCGCGGGATGTCGTTCGCCGTGCACGGAACGGCCGAGCTCGCCTTCACCGGCGGTGCCGCGGCGCTGCTGATCGGCATCGGGGTGGGGATCGGCGCGGTGGTGGGCGCCGTCGTCGCCGGGCTCATCTTCGGGCTGCTCGGGCTGCGCCAACGCG
>JBOHEP010000175.1:0-10503 GCA_050701075.1 Pseudonocardia sp.
GAGTCGCGGGAGCCGGAGTCATGGGAGCCGGAGTCGCGGGAGCCGGAGTCGCGGGAGCCGGAGTCGCGAGAGCCGGAGTCGCGAGAGCCGGAGTCGCGAGAGCCGGAGTCGCGAGAGCCGGAGTCGCGAGAGCCGGAGTCGCGAGAGCCGGAGTCGCGGGAGCCGGAGTCCTGAGGGTCACGGGAGCCGGAGCCACCCGAGGGGGTGTCACGGGAATCGGCGTCGGCGTCCCGAACCTCACCGTCCCGAACCTCACCGCCCCGGACCCCGGCGGGAACGCCGAGCGACATCCAGGCGTCGAGCGCCGAATCGGATCTGCTCATCACCTCGCGGCCCTTGGGAGCAACGGCGATGTACAGCACGGCACCGATGAAGACGACCGCGGCGACGACGACGTTGATCCGGATGTCGCCGAACACGCGCGTGGCCGCGTCGGTACGCATCATCTCGATCCAGAAGCGACCTGCGGTGTAGCCGACGACGTAGACGGCGAACGCTCGGCCGTGCCCGAGCCGGAACCGCCGGTCGGCCCACACCACGAGCACCGCGACACCGAGGTTCCACAGCAGTTCGTAGAGGAACGTGGGGTGCACGACCGCGATCGGGGTGGGGTCCAGTGCGATCCCGCCGAGGGGATCCGGAGCGCCGGTGAGCGGGTCCACTCGCCGGTAGATCTCCAGCCCCCATGGCAGCGTCGTCGGGCCGCCGTAGAGCTCCTGGTTGAACCAGTTGCCCAGCCGCCCGATCGCCTGCGCCACGACGATGCCCGGTGCCACCGCGTCGGCGAAGACCGACAGTGGCACGCCGCGTCGTCGACAGCCGATCCAGGCCCCGACCCCACCGAGCGCGACGGCACCCCAGATGCCGAGGCCGCCCTGCCAGATCTTCAACGCGTCAATCGGGTCGCCGGCGGGACCGAAGTAGGTCTGCCAGTCGGTAGCGACGTGGTACAGGCGCCCACCCACCAGGCCGAACGGCACCGCGAACACCGCGACGTCGGCAACGATCCCGGGCGCGCCGCCGCGGGCGACGAAGCGGCGATCGCCCCACATGACCGCGACGACGATTCCGGCGATGATGCACAGCGCGTACGCGCGGATCGGGACCGGCCCGAGCGTCCAGACACCCTGCTCCGGGCTCGGGAGATAGGCCAGCACCGTGCTCGTCAGCGAGGGGAGTGTTACGGCAGAACTCACGGCGCCACGGTAGCGGCCTGGAGAGGGAAGGCGGTTCCCGCCCGCGGCGAGGACGCCCGAGCCTCTGACCGGACTGACCATGAACGGAGTTCGGGAACGCAGAACCGCACCCGACCCGGCTCTGCGTTCCCAGCCACTGATCTCGGGGTCGCGGGGTCGGCGGTAACGGGCGATCCGGGGCGGACGGCGGCGCACGATCCGGGGCGGACGGCGGCGGACGATCCGGGGGCGGACGGCGGCGCACGATCCGGGGCGGACGGCGGCGGGCGATCCGGGACGGGCGGCGGCGGACGATCCGGGGGCGGACGGCGGCGGTGATCACCGATTCGGCACTCGCACCCGTGCCCACCACCCCCGCGCGTTCCAAAGTGTGGATCACTGGAAGGTCGACCGACGACACGTTCCTGCCCATGCGCGGGGGGCGGTCGGCTCAGACCTGCTGCACAACCCCTGCGCGGCGCACTCCCTCGGCCAGCTCGGCCGCCAGAGCACGCACCCCGGGCACCCCGCCACGCTTCGCGGCGGTGACGAACGCCGAGCCGACGATCACCCCGTCGGCGAAGGACGCGACCTCGGCGGCCTGGTCAGCGGAATGCACACCCAGTCCCACCCCGATCGGCAGTGTGGTGTGCGGGCGGCAGCGCGCCACGATCCGGGGCGCAGCGCTGGCCACGCTCTCGCGGGCACCGGTGACACCCATGATCGAGGTGGCGTAGAGGAAGCCGCTGCTCGCCGCCGCGGTCGCCGCGATCCGCTCTGCCGTTGAGGAGGGCGCCACCAGGAAGATCCGGTCCAGCCCGGATGCGGTGGACGCGGCGAGCCACTCGTCGGCCTCGTCCGGGATGAGGTCCGGGGTGATCACCCCGAGACCGCCTGCGGCCGCGAGATCCCGGGCGAACGCGTCGACGCCGTAGCGCATAACCGGGTTGTAGTAGGTCATGACCACCGCCGAGCCGCCGGCCGCGCTCACCCGCTCGACGACCGACAGCACGTCGCGCAACCGGGTGCCGTTGCGCAGCGCGACTTCAGCGGCGGCCTGGATGGTGGGGCCGTCCAGCACCGGGTCGGAGTAGGGAATCCCGACCTCCAGCAGGTCACATCCGCCCTCGACCATCGCGTTCAGCAGACCCACCGAGTCGTCGACGGTCGGATATCCCGCCGGCAGGTAGCCGATCAGCGCCCCTCGACCCTGCGCCCGGCAGCGCTCGAACACCTCCGAAACTCCCGTGATCACCGGCTCGGCGCGTTCTGCGGCCACATCCGGCGCCGGATTCGCCCCGAATCGGCGATCTTGATCATGTCGTTCAACGGGCGAGGCCTCCGGGATCACTCACGCGCGCCGCCGCCGGCCCGATCCTGAGGAACCGACCGCAACGACCCCTCGGCGATCGCGGTGCCGTCCGCGTCCTGCGCGCTCTGCCCTTCGGCGATCATGCCGAACCACCTGGCCGCCGTGTCCACGTCCTTGTCCCCGCGCCCGGAGAGGTTGACCATGACGATCCCGGACGACCCGAGCTCGCGCCCCAACCGCAACGTCCCGGCGATCGCGTGCGCCGACTCGATCGCCGGGATGATCCCCTCGGTGCGGCACAGCAGCGCGAACGCGTCCATCGCCTCGGCGTCGGTGACCGGCTGGTACTCCGCCCGCCCGATGTCCTTGAGCAGCGCATGCTCCGGGCCGACGCCGGGGTAGTCCAAACCCGCGGAGATCGAGTAGGACTCGCAGGTCTGGCCGTCGCCGTCCTGGAGCAGGTAGGACATCGCCCCGTGCAGGGCCCCCGGGGTGCCGGCGGTGAGGGTGGCGCCGTGGCGCCCGGTCTCCACGCCGGCGCCGCCGGGCTCGAAACCCACCAGCCGGACGTCCGGGTCGTCGAGGAAGGCGTGGAAGATCCCGATCGCGTTCGATCCACCGCCGACGCACGCCGCCACCGCGTCGGGCAGCCGCCCGGTGCGCTCCAGCACCTGCTCGCGGGCCTCCAGCCCGATGACCCGGTGGAAGTCGCGGACCATCACCGGGAACGGGTGCGGCCCGGCGACCGTGCCGAGCAGGTAGTGGGTGTCCTCGACGTTGGTGACCCAGTCGCGCAGTGCCTCGTTGATCGCGTCCTTGAGCGTGCGCGAGCCGGTGGTCACCGGCACGACCCGGGCCCCGAGCAGGCGCATGCGGGCGACGTTGAGCGCCTGGCGGCCGGTGTCGACCTCGCCCATGTAGATGACGCAGTCCAGGCCGAGCAGCGCGCACGCGGTGGCGGTGGCGACGCCGTGCTGCCCGGCGCCGGTCTCCGCGATCACCCGCGACTTGCCCATCCGCTTGGTGAGCAGAGCTTGGCCCAGCACATTGTTGATCTTGTGGGAGCCGGTGTGGTTGAGGTCCTCGCGCTTGAGCAGGATACGTGCCCCGCCCGCGTGCTCACCGAGCTTGGGCGCGTCGGTGAGCGGTGAGGGGCGGCCGGAGTACTCGCGGTGCAACCGGTCGAGCTCGTCGAGGAACGTGCGATCTGTGCGCGCCTTCTCGTACACGAGCGTCAGCTCGTCGAGCGCTGCGATCAGCGCCTCCGGGACGAAACGCCCACCGTAGCGGCCGAAGTGGCCACGCTCGTCGGGCTCATGACCGGACGGCGTCGCGATACCGTCGCTCGCCTGGACCCGCGATGTCGGATGGTTCGCTCGCACACTCACGCTGTTCGATCACTCGCTCGCACACTCATCACTGTATCGATCGTTCGCTCGCACTGTCTCGATCGTTCGCTCGCACGCTCCCTCACCGCGCCATTCTCGAACACGACGGGTGGAAGCCTGCGGCCACCAGCTTGCGCACCGCCGCCCGGGGGTCACCACTGGTCACCAGGCCCTCACCGACGAGCACCGCGTCGGCGCCCCAGCCGGCGTAGGTGAGCAGGTCGCCGGGACCGCGGACACCCGACTCGGCCACCCGCAGCACGTCGTTGGGCAGACCGGGCGCGATCTGGCCGAAGAGCGACCGGTTGACCTCGAGGGTGTGCAGGTTGCGCGCGTTGACCCCGATCACCCGAGCACCCGCCTCCAGGGCGCGGTCGGCCTCCTCCTCGGTGTGCACCTCGACCAGCGCGGTCATCCCGAGCGACTCCACGCGATCGAGCAGCGCATCCAGGACGTTCTGCTCGAGCGCGGCGACGATGAGCAGCACCAGGTCGGCACCGAAGGCGCGTGACTCGTGCACCTGGTAGGGGCTGACCACGAAATCCTTGCGCAGAACCGGTATGTCCACCGCGGCGCGGACCGCGGACAGGTCTGCGAGCGAGCCGCCGAATCGCCGTCCCTCGGTGAGCACGCTGATCACCCGCGCGCCGCCCTCGGCGTAGGACGCGGCCAGGTCGGCGGGATCGGCGATCGCGGCCAGATCGCCCTTGGACGGGCTGCGGCGCTTGATCTCGGCGATCACTCCGATGCCAGCGGGTCGCAGCGCCGCCAGCACATCACGCGGCGGAGCGGCCGCGGCGGAGCGCCGCTTGACCTCGGCGAAGTCCACCTCGGCCTCGCGGAGCGCGAGGTCGGCCCGGACACCCTCCACGATGGACTCGAGGACACTGCCGTCGTACTCGCCCACGGTGGCCCCCCTTTCGGCTCGGACACCTCGGTGAAGGCGGCTTGGCCCACCAGAGGACCCCGGTCATGCTAGACAGACCCGATCAGGCCCTCGCGGTCAGGACGTCCGTACCCATGCCCCGGCCACGACGATCGACCGGATCCCGGACCTGGATGCGGCGGCCGGTACTCGCCCCCGGTCGGCCACCGGCTCCTCGGCCAGGTCTTCGGCTCTGCCGGCCGAGCGCGGTCAGTCGCCCGGGACGCAGCTGACCGACCCGAGGCCCGTCATCCCGGCGACCCGTTTCCCGTCGACATGGATGCGGCAGGCCAACCGCACCTTCGGATCGTCACTGGCCCCCGACACCGCGGCCGCCGTGAAGCTCGGCTCGACCAACTCCTCGTGCACCCACGGTAGATCCATCGACGCCAGCTCCACCTGCCGAGACGTCCCATCGGTGAACGCCATCGTCGCCGACCCCGGGCCGGTGACCTCGTACCGGACGGTGACCGTGCGTAGCGGCGCCACCGTGGTGGATGAACCGGCGGAGGTAGTGGCGGAGGTGGCGGAGGTGGCAGCCGCCGACCCGTTGGGTCCCGGTGCCGGACCTGGTTGGTTCGGGACGGCCCGCAGCAGCAGTGTCGCGGCCACCAGCAGTAGCACGGCCCCTACCAAGCCGCCCGCCAGCCGCAGCCGGTACCTCGGTGGGCGGGCGTGACGGGCCACACATCCAGCGTGACAGCAGTGGCGGGAGTTCGCATACATTGCCTCGCTTAAGGGAGTCCTAACGCGCTAAGGCCGAATCCTCCGGTGGAATGCGTCTGCCCGGCCCGGGGAGGCACGGTGTCGTCCACGAGCGACGTCGTCCACGAGCGACGTCGTCCACGAGCGAACCAGCGGCGTCGACGAGGGAGCGCTCCACTACTTCTCGGTGGGGTCACGGCCGGCGTCGAGGTCGTCCCAGGCCGCCCGGGCCGGGTCCGTCACGGCGGGACGGGAGCCCCTTGCGGCGTACCGGGCACCGAAACGCGGCAGGCCCCGCTCGGCGAGCAACAGACCCGAGGCCGCGGCCAGCAGCAGCGCCACCCCCAACCCCGCGAGAAGGGGTGCCGGCGTCATGATGACGTCCCCCGGCGGTGCGGTCGTGGCTTGCGACACGGCCACGTCCCGCCCCGCGCCGGGAAGCTCCGCGATCTCGACTCCGGACGGCGGTGCCAGCACCCGGTCGACCACCACCAGCCCGACCCACCCCCCGGCCGCGGCGAGCAGCACACCGAGCAGGCGCCGCACCGGCCCGGCGAGTGCAAGGGCGGCGGCCACTCCCGCCACGGCGAGCAGCGCCACGCCACCCAACGCCGGTTCCAGGTCGGCTCCCGAGACCGTTACCGGCACCGGACCTCGCCTGGCGGTGGGGACGGCGGCAGTGAACCAGGTCAGCGCCGAGGAAGCCGTCAGCGCCCCCGACGCGGCGAGCAGAGCGGCGCAGATCGACAACATCCGACGCGCGGGCTTCACGGCTCCGTCATGACTTCACCGGCCGCTCCACCGCGGTCCGAGCGCCCGGCGGCCTTGTCCCAGCCTCCGCAGGGCTGCCCCACGGCGGACCGAGCGTCGCCGCCGTGGCCACCGCAGACAGCACCGCGCGGGCCTTGTTGAGCGACTCGACGTCCTCCGCGACCGGGTCGGAGTCGGCCACGATGCCCCCGCCCGCCTGCACGTATGCGACGCCGTCGCGGATCAGTGCGGTGCGGATGGCGATGGCGGTGTCGGCGTTGCCGGCGAAGTCCAGGTACCCGACGATGCCACCGTAGAGCCCGCGCCGCGTCGGCTCCAGCTCCTCGATGATCTCCATCGCGCGTGGCTTCGGCGCGCCCGAGAGCGTGCCGGCCGGGAAGCACGCGACCACGGCGTCGTAGGCGTTGCATCCCGTTCGCAGCCGGCCGGTGACCGTCGAGACGAGGTGCATGACGTGGCTGTAGCGCTCCACGGAGAAGAAGCTGTGCACCTTGACGGTGCCCGGCTCGCAGACCCGGCCGAGGTCGTTGCGGCCCAGGTCGACGAGCATGACGTGCTCGGCGCGCTCCTTCTCGTCGGTGCGCAGCTCCTTCTCCAGCAGCAGGTCCTCCTCCTCGGTGGCGCCGCGCCAGCGCGTTCCGGCGATCGGATGGGTGGTCGCCATGCCGTCGCGCACCGTGACCAGCGCCTCGGGACTGGAGCCGACGATGCTGAACGGCGCAGCAGCGGCACCGGCCCCTTGCAGCCGCAGCAGGTACATGTACGGACTCGGGTTCGTCGCCCGCAGCACCCGGTAGACATCGAGCGGGTCGGCGTCGCAGTCGGTCTCGAACCGCTGCGACACGACCACCTGGAACGCCTCACCCGCCCGGATCTGCTCCTTCGCGATCTCGACGGCGGCGTGGTGCTCCGCGGGGCTGCGCCGGCGGGTGAAGTGCGGCTCGACGGGCCGGTACACGGCCACGGTGGACGGGGCCGGCGCGGCCAACTCGGCGGTCATCCGATTCAGCCGGGCCACCGCGTCGTCGTAGGCCTCGTCGACGCGCTGATCGTCGCGGGCGTCTCCCCCGCGCGGATGCGCGACATCAGACTCGAGCATGGCGTTGGCGATCAGGGTGATCGTGCCCTCGTGGTGGTCCACCGCGGCCAGGTCGGTGGCCAGCAGCATCACCAGCTCGGGGAGCCGGAGGTCGTCGACGGCGAGCGACGGCAGCCGCTCCAGACGCCGCACCACGTCGTAGCCGAGGTAGCCGACCATGCCGCCGGTCAGCGGCGGCAGCCCGGGCAGCTGCTCGCTGCGCAGCTCCTCCACCACCGTGCGCAGCGCGGCCAGCGGATCGCCGCCGATCGGCATCCCGGCCGGGACCTCGCCGGTCCAGACGAGCTCGCCGTCCACGGCCGTGAGCGCCGCGGCGCTGCGGGCACCCACGAACGACCAGCGCGACCACGACCGCCCGTTCTCCGCCGACTCGAACAGGAACGTGCCGGGGCTGTCGCCGGCGAGCTTGCGGTACACGCCGACGGGAGTCTCGTCGTCGGCGAGCAGGCGCCGGGCCACCGGGATCACCCGGTGCGCCGTGGCCAGCTCGCGGAACTCCGCGCGGCTGGGGGTGACCGTGCCGAGCGCTCCGGTGGTGCTGCCTGCGGTCGGGGAATCGACGGACATGGCGACATCATCCCAGGCGTTCTGCGGGCGCCGCGGTGGCGGCAGCCGGACCGCCGGGGAAGATGGCGGTGTGGCAGCACCCTTGGAGACCAGCCCGGACGCGACGGGCCCCGGCCGGGGTCGGCGCCGGGGTCGCCGCCCCGGTGGCACCGACACCCGCGCCGAGCTGCTCGCGGCCGCCCGGGTGGAGTTCGCCGAGCGCGGCTACGGCGGCGCCACCGTGCGGGTGATCGCCGACCGGGCCGGGGTGGACCCGGCGATGGTCAACCACTGGTTCGGTGGCAAGGAAGCCCTGTTCACCGCGTCGCTGGCGTTCCCCGTCGAGCCGGATGTCGTCCTTGCCCAGGTGCTGCCCGGCGACCCGGAGCAGCTCGGCGGGCGAATCGTCGGGATGTTCCTGCGGGTCTGGGACCCCACAGCGGGTGGCGCGCTGATCGCGTTGATCCGCAGCGTCGCCGGGCACGAGGACGCCGCACGGCTGATCCGCGAGTTCATCGTGCGGGTGATCCTCAGCCGGGTGGTGCATCCGGTGGCCCCTGATCAACCCGACCTGCGTGCTGCCCTGTGCGCCACGCAGCTGATCGGACTGGGCATGATCCGCTACGTGCTCAAGCTCGAGCCGCTCGCCTCGGCCGACCACCCAACCGTCGTCGCGATGGTGGCGCCGAACATGCAGCGCTACCTCACCGGCGCGCTGCCCTGACCGGCACGGGTGGCCGTTGCGGCGAGACGACCGCATGATGGGCAGATGAGCGCCACCGACCTTCGATCCCGGCTGGGCGCAGTCGTGTTCGAACGGGTCGCCGGGACCGAGGGCCACGACCGGCGGGCCCGCATCCATTCCACACCCGGGCCGCGCTGGTTCGCGCCCGACCGGCCGATCCGGCGGGTGCATGCCGACGCGTCGATGTTCGTGGGCGGGCTGCGGGCGTTGTTGCTCCAGTCGCTGCACCCGCTCGCGATGGCCGGTGTCGCAGGCCACTCCGGCTATCGCGGCGACCCCTGGGGCAGGCTGCAACGCACCAGCTACTTCCTCGCCGTCACCACTTTCGGCGCGGCCGCCGACGCCGCCGAGACCGTGGCGCACATCAAGGCCGTGCACGAACGGGTCCGCGGCCACGCCCCCGACGGCCGTCCCTACGCCGCGTCCGACCCGCACCTGCTGCGGTGGGTGCACCTCGCGGAGATCGACAGCTTCCTGCGCGCCCACCAGCGCTACGGCACCGATCCGCTCGACCAGACCGGCCGCGACGGCTACGTCCGGGACACCGCCCGGGTCGCCCGCGAGCTCGGCGTGCTCGACCCGCCGGAAACCGAGGCCCAGCTCGCCGCCCAACTTGCCGGGTACCGCCCGGAGCTGGCCGGCACGCCCGAGGCCCGCGTCACCGCGCGGTTCCTGTTGCTGCACCCGCCACTGCCGCTCGTCGCGCGGGTGCCGTATGCGTTGCTGGGTGCGGCCGCGGTGGGTCTGCTGCCCCGGTGGACCCGACAGCCGTTGGGCATGCCGAACCTCCCGGTGACCGAGGCCACGGTGGTACGGCTGGCCGGCCACGGCATCACCTCGGCGATCCGGTGGGCCATGTCCGCGCCGGCCGACTGATCTACCCGCAGCCCCTTGAGAGCAGGACGTCGGTGTCGAAGCACGTGTGGGTGCCGGTGTGGCAGGCCGGACCGACCTGCTCGACGACGACGAGCAGCGCGTCGCCGTCGCAGTCCAGGCGCACCTCGTGCACATGCTGGGCGTGCCCGGAGCTCTCCCCCTTCACCCAGTACTCGCTCCGGGAGCGCGACCAGTAGGTGGCCCGGCCGGTGGTCAGCGTGCGGTGCAGTGCCTCGTCGTCCATCCACCCGACCATCAGCACCTCCCCGGTGCCGCGGGCCTGCGCGACCGCGCAGACCAGGCCGTCGGAGCTGCGCTTGAGCCGGGCGGCGATCGCCGGATCGAGCCGCGACTCCCCGACCCGGCGCTGTGTCGATGACCTGTTCAACGGATCTCCACATCAGCGGCGCGCAGGGCGTCCTTGACCTCACCGATGCGCAGCTGCCCGAAGTGGAACACCGTGGCCGCCAGCACCGCGTCGGCCCCCGCTCGGACCGCGGGCGGGAAGTGTTCGAGCGCGCCGGCGCCACCGGAGGCGATCACCGGGACGTCCACGGTCGCCCGTACCGCGGAGATCATCTTGAGGTCGAAGCCGGCTCGGGTACCGTCGGCGTCCATCGAGTTGAGCAGGATCTCCCCCACCCCGAGCTGCTGGCCCCGAGTGGCCCACTCGACGGCGTCGATCCCGGTGCCGCGCCGGCCCCCGTGAGTGGTGACCTCCCAGCCCGACGACGTCGGCTCGCCACCGGCCGGCACCGTGCGCGCGTCGACCGACAGCACGATGCACTGCGCCCCGAACCGGCGGCTGCACTCGTGCAGCAGCTCCGGGCGGATGATGGCCGCGGTGTTGATGCTGACCTTGTCCGCGCCGGCGCGGAGCAGCCGGTCCACGTCGTCGGTGCTGCGGATCCCACCGCCGACGGTGAGCGGGATGAACACCTGCTCAGCGGTGCGACGCACC
>JBOHEP010000176.1:0-1881 GCA_050701075.1 Pseudonocardia sp.
GCTCCCCCATCGATCGAACGGTCACGGTCACCACCGGCAACAGTCTGCGGGGTGAGACGGCCAGCGCCGAGGTCGTCGACCTCCAGGCGTTCAGCGAGGGCGACGTCGCGCTGGTGAAGATCCCGGCCACCGACCTACCCTCGGTCGAGCTGGCCCCGGACGCGGACGTTCAGCCGGGCATCCCGGTCGTGTCGATCGGCTACCCGGCAACCGGAAAGCGGTCATCGACGCGTCGCTGGAGCCTACGTTCACGGACGGCCAGATCAGCAGCCGGACGACGAACGGTGCGGTGCCCGTCTACGAGGTGGGCGCGGCCGTGTCGCCGCGCATGAGCGGCGGCCCGACGGTGGGCCTGGACGGCCGGGTGGTCGGCATCAACAGCTTCGGCGCCGGTGAGACGGAAACCGTCAACTCCATCGCGACGGCGGCCCGACTGGGCGAGTTGCTCGGCCGGAACAACGTCACAGCCGAACTCGGCCCGGTGGACCTGATCTATCGCGAGGGGCTGGAGCTGTACTACGCGGGCGAGTACTCCGACGCCATCGCCAAGTTCGACGAGGCACTCGGCCTGTCACCGCAGTTCCGCCAGGCCCAGGAGGTCAGGACCAACGCGGTTCGCGCCCGCACCGAGTTCGGCGATGCCGGCATCGATCCGATCTGGTACCTCATCGGGGGCAGCGCGGTCCTGCTGACCGGGGGGATCGTCCTCGTGGTCGTACTCCTTCGACGCGGGCGCGGGCGCGGGCCGACGTCACCGGCCTTCGATGCCCCGCGGTTCGCGGGTGCCGCGACCGGATACCCGGGCTCGGCGCCGTGGGGTGGTCCGGTGACGGGGATGGGCGGACCCCGGGTGTCGGCCGGCAGTGGCTTCCCTGCGACTCCGACTGGTGGCTACACGGCGATACCGGCCGGTGGCTACCCGATGCCCACGGGCGGTGCGTCCGAAGGTTCCGGCGGCATCACCCCGACCATCACCAAGGCCTGTTCCCTGTGCGGCACACCCCAGGCATCGTCAGCACGCTTCTGCTCTGGCTGCGGAAACAGCGTGAGCTGAGAAAACTGGTTGACTGCCGGCTGGCCGCGTGAACACACGCACCTCTGCCGGACGGGTGTGGATGCGTCGGTCACGCCGGAACGCCACCAGGCAGCGACCAACGGCATCCACACCACGTCGAGCGTCCCCAGCCGAACATCGGGTACGTCGGAGTGCCCTGCGTACACGACGTCGTCCCGGACTCGCGCCAGCAGCTTCCCAAGACCCGGTCGTACCCGTCGATCCAACGACGCGCGGTACCGCCGGGCAGCGTAAGGAGCCGGTCGACGTCAGCGAGGGCGTAGACCCGGCGATCGAGCAACGAGACCGGCACGCGGAGAGTCTGACACGCTCACACCCACCCGCGGCGGACGTCCGGCACGTCGATCTCACCAGGCTGGCGAGAGCCACCTTGTTGATCACGATCCACGAACTGATCCACGAACGGCCGAGCACTGGTGCCGGTAGCCCCCGGTTCTGCGCCTGTCGGGCCAGCGAAACGCCTGGTCGCCTGCCATGTGGGCATCAAGCGCCCCAACTACGGACCAAGTGCCCATGGTGCTGGCGAATCCGGCTCCTTAGCGAACCAAGGCGCCGCCTCAACTGGCATGCGGGCCAGCTACGCTGGCCAGTCGCCCGCCCCTCAACCTCCGGCCTGGGGTATGGCCGTCGGACCGCTAGGCGCTGACGAACGGTCGGGGTTAGATCATTGCCATAGTGCCGATCTGTCACGGCCAGCCAACGGTGCGCGGGTTGCGTTATCCGGTCGAGAGTCTGTTGGAGCTGCTGTCGTCGGGTATGACGATCGACGAGGTGCTCGACGACTACCCGGACCTGGAGCGTGACGA
>JBOHEP010000177.1:0-2452 GCA_050701075.1 Pseudonocardia sp.
GTCGACCTCATGGTTGACGCCACGCTGCGCAAGCCCGGGAGGACTGGGTGCGACACGTCCTCATGGATGATGATCACAGTTCTCGTTTGGTCCCGGTCCGCGTAGTGTGCGCGCCATGCACGGAGATCGCCTGCTCCTGGGCCCCGGCCCGTCCGTCCTGTACCCGGAGGCCGTCGAGGCGTTGACCCGACCGGTGCTCGGGCACCTCGATCCCGAGTACCTCGGGGTGATTGCCGGGATCGGCGACCGGCTGCGGGCGGTGTTCCGCACCGAGAACGCCCTGACGCTGCCGGTCAGCGGCACCGGTTCGGCCGGGATGGAGGCGTGCCTGACGTCCTTGCTCGAACCCGACGAGACGATCATCGTCGGGGTCAACGGGTACTTCGGCGAGCGGCTCTGCGAAGTCGCTCGTCGTGGCGGCGCCCACGTTGTGCGCGTCGAGGCTCCGTGGGGCACCGCCCTGGACCCGGCCGATCTCCTCGACGCGCAGCGGGCCAACCCACGGGCCGCGGTGGTGGCGGTGGTGGCCGCGGAGACCTCCACCGGAGTTCGCAACGACGTCGCCCCGCTCGGACCGGAGCTCGCGCAGACCGACTCGCTACTGCTCGTCGACGCCGTCACTGCGCTCGGTGGCACCCGCCTGGAGGTCGACGCCTGGCAGATCGACGCCTGCTACTCGGCATCGCAGAAGTGCCTCGGTGCGCCCCCCGGGCTGGCGCCGGTCACGCTCTCGCCGCGGGCCGTGGCGCGGATGCGGGGGCGCACCACGCCGATCCGTTCGTTCTATCTCGATCTGGGCCTGCTGCATGACTACTTCCTGGCCAGCCCGCCGATGTATCACCACACGGCGTCGTCCACGCTGGCCTACTCACTTCATGCCGGGCTCGGACGGTTGCTCGAGGAGGGGGTCGAGCAGGTCTGGGAGCGGCATGCCCGGATCGGCGCGATGTTGCAGGCCCAGCTGCCAGAGCTGGGTTTCGAGCTCGTGGCCGCCGACGGGGCGCGCTTGCCGCAGCTCACTGCGGCGCTGTTGCCGGACGGGTTGGAGGACGGCCCCGCGCGCAAGCGGCTGCTCGCCGAGTTCGACATCGAGGTCGGGGGCGGGCTGGGCGCGTTCGCCGGGCGAACATGGCGAATCGGGCTGATGGGGCACGCAGCCACCGAGCGTTCGGTCGTCACGTTGCTGGGTGCGGTGCGGGAGCTGCTGAAGGCCTGATTTCGGACGGCGCTGGACCGAGTCATCAGCGGGGGGCCTCGATCTTCAGGCCGGCGGCACGCACGCACTCCGCCAGGCGCCGGTCGTAGGTCACCACCCGGAGGTCAGAGGGGTCGAGTTCGGTGGCGGATGCCAGGTGGATGGCGTCCAGAGTGCGGAGCATCGGCGATTCGATGGCGCCCGCCCCGTCGAGGATCTCGGTCGTCACCGCGAGCATCGACATCCCATCGATGATCTCTGCCGCAGCTGCCAGCTCGGCGGCAAGCGCGTCTGGATCGATGACGATACCCTGATCGGTGTGGTTGTTGCGACGGATCACCCGGAGCAGCTCGGTGCGGGCCAGCTCTGAGGTGATGGCCAGCTCGTCCGGCCGCTCGTCGAGCCAGCTCTGCAACGCAACGGAATCGTCCTCGTCCCGCACAAGCTTCACCAGGGCGCAGGAGTCCAAGTAGATCACCGTTGTTCGTCGGTGCGCAGCGCGGCCAGGGTCTCGCTCAGAGGCGGGACGTCGGTGCGGCGTCGGAGCGGCCTATGGCCGGCGAGCCCCCCGGGCCGTCCCGGACGCAGGCGTCCCAGGTCGGTCAGCTCCTGGGTGCGCTGCTCGGAAGGGGTGGCTGGCACCAGCCAGCCGACGAGCGTGCCGCTGCTGGTGACCCGGCCGATCGCTCCGGCGCGCGCGAGTTCGGACATGACCTTGCCGGCGTTGCGGAGCTCGCGGATGGAAACCTCGCGCTCAGGCCGCCGAGGGCTGGGTACGAGCTGGTCGGGGCTCATGTCAGACACTCTATCGTTGTGTCGGTCGACTGCGCACAGCACGCATCCCGATTCCGGCCACGGGGCCAGGTCGGGTGGCCGGATCCGGTGGCGTTACCCGGGAAATCCCTCATCCGGCAGGGGCGGGGGATCCGTCGGCGCTGGACGGGTACGCGGCGCGGCGGCATACGAGGTGTGGGACCGGCTCGGTAATGCTCGATCAGCGGGCGAGGAGCCCGCCCACCCGGATCGCCAGGCCGGGCAGCTGCGGGCTGGTGAGCTCCCCAGCCGCATCCAGGTCGTCGACGACGACGAACTCACCCGGCGTCGTCGCCTCGGCCAGCGGGCGGAGGATCAGCGCGGCCGGGCCCTCCGGGTCGATCAGCCACAGCTCGCCCACGCCGACCCGCGCGTAGTCGGCGCGCTTGCGCACCACGTCGAAGGCCCGGGTGCTGGGGGAAAGCACCTCGATCGCAAGGTCGG
>JBOHEP010000178.1:0-1715 GCA_050701075.1 Pseudonocardia sp.
AGGGCGAGCGGATCATCATGCACAAGCACCCGCACTGGAAGATGCTCGTGGTGCCGGTGCTCGCCTTCCTGGCCACCGTCGCGCTGGGTTCGTACCTGGCCGCGCTGATCCGGGATCAGAGCTGGGCAGTGTGGGGTTGGTCGGCCCTTGGCGTGCTGGGTCTGGTCGCCGTCGTGTGGTTCACCCTGGCCCCGGTCGTGCGCTGGCGGACCACCCACTTCGTGGTGACGTCGCGCCGCGTGCTGGTGCGCGAGGGGGTGCTGTCCCGCCACGGCATCGACATCCCGATGAGCCGGATCAACAGCGTGCAGTTCCGCCACACCATCACCGAACGGGTCCTCGGCTGTGGCACGCTCGTGATCGAGTCAGCCTCCGACGAGCCGCTGGAGTTCGACGACGTGCCGAACGTCGAGCGGGTGCACGCCCTGCTCTACCAGGAGGTCGCCGGTGAGTCCTGAGGTGCTGATGGCGACGTCGGCCGCCGTCCTGACACCGTCCTGAGCAGGAGATGCGGCTCCGGATCGGGCGCGTCCACGAGGACTGTCGGTGCCGGGACATACCGAGAGCCAGACGGCCACGGGGTGCTGGTGGTCGCCGAGCCCTTCGGGCTCCACATTGACGTCCTCGTCGCGCGTCGAACGGCTAGCGACTCCTGCGAACGTGCGCCAGCGCCGCCTCGTGCAGCGCGCCGTTCGTGGACAGTCCGTGGCCACCGGCGAAGGTGTCCGCGCCCGACAGGTCGGTGAGCCGGCCGCCGGCCTCGGTGACGATCGGTACGAGCGCGGCCAGGTCCCAGGGGTTGGCGGCGGCGTCGATGGCCACGTCGAGCACGCCCTCGGCAACCAGGCAGTGCTGCCAGAAGTCGCCGAAGGCCCGGGTCTCCCAGCAGACGTCGACGAGCCGCAGATAGTGGTCGAGCCGCCCCTGATGGGCGAAGGTCCGCAGGTCGGTGGTCGAGAGGTAGGCGTCGGCCAGCTCGCTCACCCCGGACACGGCGATCCGGCGCGGGGCGCCACCGCCGAGGTCGGACGTCCACGCCCCCTGCCCGGCGCCGGCCCACCACCGCCGCCCCAGAGCGGGCGCACTCGACTCCCCGACCACGGGTGTGCCGTGCACGGTGAGACCGACGAGAGTGGCCCAGACCGGCATGCCGCGGGAGAAGTTCTTCGTGCCGTCGATCGGGTCGAGCACCCAGCCCCGGTCGCTCGCCGACGCCGCGCCGCCGCGCTCCTCGCCGAGCACGGCGTCGTCAGGGCGCTCGGCGGCGATCAGAGCCCGCAACGCGTCCTCGGCTGCGGTGTCGGCGTCGGTGACCGGGGTGCGGTCGGGCTTGCGGGTGACCCGCAGGTCGGCCGCGCGGAACCGGTCGAGGGTGATCGCGTCGGCGGCGTCGGCCAGACGAAGGGCGAGCTCGAGATCGGCGTTCACCGAACTCACATTTCCAGGTGGCGCACCGATCCGGTCCGGCCGCCCCGGTGATCCCCGCGAACGCGAGCTGAGTGATGCGCCGCAGAAGCCCTGTCCGGCTCACGCCGGCAACCTCGAGCTCAAGATCGTCAGTCTGGCGTTCTCCGGCCGGATCCGGCCGGAATCGCGCCGAACCGGTGATCATCGTGGCCTGGAGCCGAGCACCCTGCGCGGTACAGCGGGAACTGTGGCCGCTCGGAGCCGGATTCATGCCGCAGAGCGGAGGGTGGCGGCCCACGCCGCCACCC
>JBOHEP010000179.1:0-1604 GCA_050701075.1 Pseudonocardia sp.
CTGGTCTGGTACTTCTTGTTTGGTTCGGCGTGGCGTGATCGTTTCGGGTGGGGAGGCTGGCACGGTCGGCGATCATGGGCGAGGGTGTGGTGGTGCGGCCGGATCAGGTGTCGCTGGGGGTGCTGGTCAATGCGGTGCCGCGGGATGCGGTCGATGTCGCGGTCGCGGTGTGTGGGGTGCGGGAGAAGCGCTCGGACGGCAAGCTGCCCGCGCATGTGATCACGTATTTGACGTTGGGGTTGTGCCTGTTCCCGGAGGACGACTACGCCGAGGTCGCGACCCGGGTTACGGGGTCGCTGGACCGGTGGGGTTGCTGGGACGCGGCGTGGACGGTGCCGACCGCGTCGGCGATCACCCAGGCCCGCAAGCGGCTGGGCCGGAACCTGTTTCCCGAGCTGTTCGAGCGGACCTGTGGCCCGGTCGCTGGGGACCTCCCGCCAGCAGCCGGGTTCTATCCGCAGGGCACTGCACGGGGGGCGTGGCTGCGCCGGTGGCGGTTGCTGGCGATCGACGGGTTCGAGGTCGACGTGCCCGATACCGAGGCGAACGCCGCCGAGTTCGGCTATGCCGGCTCGGGGGCCCACCGGTCGGCGTTCCCGAAGGCGCGGGTGGTGGCGTTGGCCGAGTGCGGCACCCACGCCTTCGTCGCCGCCGAGGTCGACGCCTACCGGGTCGGGGAGAAGACCCTCGCCGCCAGGTTGTATCCGCGGCTACGCGCTGATGAGCTGCTGACCGCGGACCGGGGTTTGTACTCCTGGCAGGCCTGGGACGACGCCGCGGGCACCGGGGCGGCGTTGTTGTGGCGGGCCCCGACCCAACTTGAGTTGCCTATCGTGGGAGTGTTGCCCGACGGCACCTACCTGACCGTGCTGATCAAGCCCTCGATCCGCGGCGCCCGCCGGGAGCGCATCCTCGCGGCCGCCCGCCGCGGCGAGGACCTCACCGAGTTCCCCGACGCCCTCGACGACAAGGGGCGTCTCGCCGCCCACCTGGCCCGGGTCATCGAGTACGAGGTGCCCGACCGGGCCGGTAGCGGCACCGGCGAGCTGATCGTTTTGCTGTCCACGATCACCGACCCCGACGATGCCCGAGCCGATGAACTCGCCGACGCCTACCACCAGCGCTGGGAAGAAGAGACCGCGAACGACCAGCTCAAGACCCACCTGCGCGGCCCCGGGCGGGTGCTGCGCTCGCGGCTACCCGAACTGGTGCACCAGGAGATCTGGGCCTACCTGATCACCCACCACGCCATCAGCGCACTGACCGCGCAGGCCTCCACCGCCGCCGATCTCGATCCCGACCGGATCTCCTTCGCCAAGGCACTACGCCTGATCCGCCGCACCGCCACCGGGACGGCGGACATCCCCCCCTCAGGACTGGGCTGACCGTCTCCCGGCCCACCTGACCCAGATCGCCGCTCTGCTCATCCCGCCGCGGCGGGAACGCACCTGCCCGCGAGCGGTCAAACGTGCCCGACACAACAGCTACCGGGTCAAGAAGCTCGGCGAGCCGGCCAGCACCCGCCACCGAGCACCGGCCACGATCAACATCCGCGAGCTAAAGCCCAGACCAGCAGCATGATCAACTTATGCTACGTGGCATTG
>JBOHEP010000180.1:0-2629 GCA_050701075.1 Pseudonocardia sp.
CAGCTGGTTCGATGGCTTCGGCGACGCTGCGGCCAATGATCAGGATGTCCCAGTCAGTGCTGCTGAGCACGGCGCGGTCAGTGGGTCCAAAGCCACCGGAGACAGCGACGGGCAGCTCGGTCCACGCTCGTAGCAGTCGTGCTCTGTCGAGTGGGTGCCCTCCGCGAAGACCAAGGTCGACGTTCGTGGTGACGACGAACGCGTCCACACCCTCCCGCTCCATGGCGCGGACCCATCCCGCGTCGAGCCCTTCGTGCGGGGTGTCGAGCATGATCGGGATGCCCAGCCGGCGGCCGGCCTCCACCGCGGACGCGACGCTGGTGGCCGTCGACAGGCCGATCAGCAAGACGACGTCAGCTCCTGCCGCCGCGGCGTGCTCCACCTGGTCACGTCCCCAGTCCGCCGACATCATCTCCGCGACGACCTGCGTGTGCGGGACGAGGCGTTTGATCTCGGTGACGGCGGCGAGCCCGAGCCGCTTGATCAGCGGATCGCCGACCTCGATGAAGTCGACCCCGGCGGCGGCCGCCGCAGTGGCCACCCGAGTCGCGTGCTCGATGTCCTGCAGGTCGAGGGCCACCTGCACGGCACGGCCGCCACGGAGTCTCCGGAACACCTCGCGGCGCTGTGCGAGATCGTCGGACGGGTCGGCGGCGGCCATCGCCTCACGCTGCACCACCCAGCTCGGCGAGCGCCGACCCTGCTCCAGCAGGGCCGACCTGGTCCGAGGCGCCACGGTGATCCATCCGGTCCGGATCTCGCGGAGCAGGCCGAACAGCGCGTGCTCCGCGGGTTGCGACGGGGCGCGGGTACTCGGGTCCGGCCTGCCGTGCAAGAGCGTCATCCGCGCCACGAGTGGAGCGATGTGCGCGGGCGGCTGCCGCCACGACGCCTCGTCTGTGAGCACGGCACCCGCGATGGCGATCAACGACCGTCGGGCGGACGTCGTGAAGTCACCGGACAGGACACCGAGCAACGCGCAGCCGCGAACGTGCCAGTTCTCGTCCACCAGGAGTTCGGCGAGCAGATTCCGGTCGGTCGTCCCCGGGCCGTGATCTACCGTCCGGGCCACCGCGGCCCGTACCTTGTAGTCGGCGTCTCGGGCCAGGACATCAACGATTCGCTCGACCGGACCGGTGGCGCCGGCGTCCCGCGCTCCCTCGGCGAGCGCCGCACGCACCCGCCAGTCAGTATGCCCGAGCAGGTCGGCGAACGGGCCGTCGAGCGCGGTGTCCGCGCCGAAGAACAGGAAGAAGTGCCGCGCGAAGAACATCGCGGCGCGTGGGTCGCCGAAGTCTGCACCGTCGAGCATCTCGCGTGCGGTCTGCGCATCGAGAGTCCGCTCGACCGCCCCTGCGACGTCGGGCCATACCTCTGCACCGAAACTGCGCAGCATCTCGTTCACCCAGCGCGGGTACTCACCGGTAAGCGCCCGCATCAGTGCCGGATGGGCCAGCAGTGACCGCGTCAGCTCGACGGAGCCCTCCTGATGGCAGCGGCGTGCGCAGGCGCGGAGCACGTCATCGGTCGCGAAGATGAGACCGCCGTCGGCGGCCGTGTCGAGCAGCAGCGGCAGGGTGGTCCGCAACGCCATGGTCGGTGCGACGGCCACCGCCGCCAGCAGATCGGGCGCGGACCGGTCCAGGCCGAACACGAGGAACGTGAACACGCCCCGGACCGACGCGGAGGACGCCGCCGTCTCGGCGATCCGGTTGAGAGTCCCCACCGTGACGGCCGACCGACCGGATTCCCGGAGGTACTCCCCGAGTGCGGTCGCCGCGACATACTCACCGAGGATGTCGTGATCGAAGACGGGGCCCGCCGGCGAGTCACGGACGAGTGGTAACCGTGTCCGGGGCGCACCGGCGTCCCATTCCGGGGCACCGGCGCTGGTCCAGATCTGCTCGAGCTCTGGCAGCTGGTGCCTGGCCAGCGCGGTGAGGCTGCGCTCGACCGCGCCGCTGTCGCCGCCCGCGGTTCGCAGCGCCGAACGCACGCAGAAGCCGACCAGGTCAAAGGCGTTGGCGTGGGTCGTCGCGGTGTCGCCGGCGGTGTGCAGCAGTCGCATGTAGAGCGGGAGCCGCGCCAACTCCCGGACGGCGGCCGGAAGCTGGGAGAACGGACGGACAGCCCCGGGCGATTCGTCCCAAGCGCGGGCGGTGGTGGCCGGGTCCCACGCGTCCAGATGATGGGACGGCCCCACACTCACGGGGTGACTGCGGTAGAGCGTCGCGGAGACGAGCGGCGCGCTCGTCATGTCCAGCTCCGGCGGGGTGCGGGCCAGCAACACGAACCGCAGTCGGCCGGTGAGCACCTGGCGAAGCACCCGGTCGACCGCACTGGACACCCGGTCCATCTCGCCCTGGGCCGCGACACCGTCGACGACCACCACGCACGGCCGCGTCAGAGCCGAGCACAACTGCTCCAGCCGCAGGGCGGCGTCGCCCCGATCGGGCAGCGACGCGTACCGCAGGATCTCCCCGGGCAGGCTGTCGTCGAGTGCAGCCCAGGAACCCACCGTGTGCACCTGGACGTCCGCGAGGTCGCTCACGTGGGCGGCCAGCCGGAACCCGAGGGTCGTCTTTCCACTCCCCGGTGGCCCGGTGAGGAGGAAGACCCGGGACGGTGA
>JBOHEP010000181.1:0-2230 GCA_050701075.1 Pseudonocardia sp.
GGGTGAGGTCGCCGTACTCGGCGGTGTCGGAGATGGAGAAGCGCTCGTTGGCGATGCCGCCCTCGTACATCAGGTCGACGATCAGCTTGAGCTCGTGCAGGCACTCGAAGTAGGCGATCTCCGGGGCATACCCGGCCTCGGTGAGTACCTCGAACCCGGTCTGCACCAACGCCGCCGCGCCGCCGCAGAGCACGGCCTGCTCGCCGAACAGGTCGGTCTCGGTCTCCTCCTTGAAGGTCGTCTCGATGACGCCGGCGCGGGCGCCACCGATCGCCGCGGCGTAGGAGAGCGCGAGCGCCTTCGCGCCCCCGGTCGGGTCCTGGTCGACCGCGATCAGGCACGGCACGCCCTTGCCGTCGACGAACTGACGGCGCACCAGGTGCCCCGGGCCCTTGGGCGCCACCATTGCCACGTCCACGTCGGCCGGGGGCTTGATCAGCTCGTAGCGGATGTTGAAGCCGTGGCCGAAGAAGATCGCGTCGCCGGGCTTGAGGCTCGGCGCGATGTCGTCGGCGTAGATGTGGCGCTGCTTGGTGTCCGGTGCGAGGATCATGATCAGGTCGGCTTCGGCGGCGGTCTCGGCCGCCGTGCGGACCCGCAGCCCCTCGTCGGCGGCCTTCGCCCGGGACGTGGAGCCCTCGGGCAGGCCGACCCGCACATCGACGCCCGAGTCGCGCAGGCTCAGCGCGTGCGCGTGGCCCTGGCTGCCGTAGCCGATCACCGCCACCTTGCGCCCCTGGATGATCGACAGATCGGCGTCGTCGTCGTAGTAGATGTTCACGCTCATAGCGGGTGGATCGTCCTCTCGGAGGGGGTGGAATGCCTGTTCATCGGACGGCGGTGGCGATGATCGACCGGGGCCCTCGGCCCATGGCGACCATGCCGGACTGCACCATCTCGCGGATACCGAACGGCTCGAGCATGCGCAGCAGCGCGGCGAGCTTCTCGACCGTGCCGGTGGCCTCGATGGTGAGCGCCTCCGGGGAGACGTCGATCGCCTTGGCCCGGAACAGCTCGACGATCTCCAGCACCGAGCTGCGCACCGTCGCGTCGGCCCGGACCTTGACCAGCAGCAGCTCACGCTGCACTGACGCGTCCGGTTCCAGTTCGACGATCTTGATCACATTGATCAGCTTGTTGAGCTGCTTGGTTACCTGCTCGAGCGGGAGGTCGTCGACGGCGACCACGATGGTCATCCGGGAGATCTCAGGGTGCTCGGTCGGGCCGACCGCGAGCGAGGAGATGTTGAACCCGCGCCGGGAGAACAGCCCCGAGACGCGAGCGAGCACCCCGGGCTTGTCCTCCACGAGCACCGACAGGGTATGGCGCTCGATCATCGGTTGCCCCTCTCAGGCCGATCAGCGCCCTGGATCTCGGCGCGGGTCACCTCGTCGACCTCCACGACGTCGTCGATGTCGTAGAGCGGGCGGATGTTGCGCGCCGCCATGATCTGGTCGTTGCCGGTGCCGGCCGCGACCATCGGCCACACCTGTGCGTCGGCGCCGACCACGAAGTCGATGACGACGGTCTGGTCGTTGATCACCATCGCCTGGTGGATGACCTCGTCGACCTCGTCCTTGGCCTCCGCGCGCAGCCCCACGCAGCCCATCGCCTCGGCGAGCAGCTTGAAGTCGGGGATCCGGCGGTGCGTGCCCAGGTTCGTGTTGGAGTAGCGCTGCTTGTAGAACAGGTTCTGCCACTGCCGGACCATGCCCAGGTTGCCGTTGTTGATCACAGCGACCTTGATCGGGATGTTCTCGACGGCGCAGGTGGCGAGCTCCTGGTTGGTCATCTGGAAGCAGCCGTCGCCGTCGATGCACCAGACCACGGCGTCCGGGCGGGCCATCTTGGCGCCCATCGCGGCGGGCACCGCGTAGCCCATCGTGCCCAGCCCGCCCGAGTTGAGCCAGGTGCGCGGCTTCTCGTAGCGGATGAACTGGGCCGCCCACATCTGGTGCTGCCCGACGCCGGCCGTGTACACCGCGTCCGGCCCGGCGATCTGCCCGATCCGCTCGATCACGTACTCCGGGGACAGCGAGCCGTCGGCCGGCCAGTCGTAGCCCAGCGGGTAGGTCTGCCGGGCGTTGTCCAGGTAGCCCCACCACGGCGCGAGGTCGGCGGACCCGTGCTCGGCCCGCTCGGCCCGCACCGCCTCGATCATCTCGACGATCACCTCGCGGCAGTCCCCGACGATCGGCACGTCGGCCTGCCGGTTCTTGGAGATCTCGGC
>JBOHEP010000182.1:0-5289 GCA_050701075.1 Pseudonocardia sp.
TCAACTCGATCTGCCACATGATCGGGGCGCAGCCGTTCCGATCGCGGGACCGGTCCCGCAACTTCTGGCCGCTGGCGATCCTGTCCATGGGCGAGGCCTGGCACAACCTGCACCATGCCGACCCGACATGCGCCCGACACGGCGTTCTCCCGGGGCAGATCGATGTCTCGGCGCGGGTCATCTGGATCTTCGAGAAGTTCGGCTGGGCCCACGAGGTGCGCTGGCCGACCACCCAGCGGCTGGCGAAGATCGTCGCTCGGGTCTGACGTTCTACAGCCTCCAGTAATGGCTGTTGGTGTTGTGCGCCCATTTGGGCGCCTCACGTGATCGTTGACCGAACGTGGGACACTGTCGCTTGTGCTTAGCGTGATACTTCGGCCCGTGTCCGCCACGGACGGGCGGATCCGAGGGTGCTGAGCCTGCTGCCGGAGCGGTTGGACCAGATGCTGCTGCTCGGCGCGCACAGCGACGACATCGCGGTCGGTGCCGGCGGTGCCCTGCTCGAACTGTGCCGGGCGCACCCCGGTGTCGCCGTGCGGGCACTCGTGCTCACCGGTGGGGGGTCACTGCGCGAGGAGGAGGAGCGGTCGGCCCTGGCCGCGTTCTGTCCGGGAGCGCGGCTCGAGGTGACGGTCCTGGACCTGCCGGGCGACCGGGTGCACACCGGATGGGAACGGGCAAAGCTCGCGCTCGACGAGCTGCGCGCGTACGGCAGTCCCGACCTGATCCTGGCCCCGTCCCCGAACGACGCCCACCAGGATCACCGCACGCTCGCGGACCTGGTGCCGACCGCATTCCGCGATCACCTCACGCTGGGCTACGAGATCCTGAAGTGGGACTGCGACCTCTCCCAACCCACGGCCTACCTCCCGCTGGCCGAGTCCGTGCTGCGGGAGAAGCTGGCCAAGCTGCACGAGCACTACGGCTCCCAGCGCGACCGGAGCTGGTTCGACGCCGAGGTGTTCGCCGGACTGGCCCGGATCCGCGGGGTGCAGTGCCACGCCCGTTACGCCGAGGCCTTCCACATCCCGAAGCTGGTGCTCGGGGTGGCGCCGCTCCTCGGGCCGGATCCGACGGATTAGACCCCAGCAGCCCGCCCTCCGCCGTACAGCAAGAGTTCGGGCTGCCGGCGGACGGATTCCTGTTGCGCTGCGGGCGGCGCGAGCCCGGTCACACGGGATCGATACGCAACACCTGGTCGTCGGATCCGTTGGACGTCGTGACGTACAGGGCGCCGTCGGGACCGGTGCGCACCGCGCGCAGGCGGCCGAACTCGCCGTCGAGCTGCTCCGGCACCCCGACCGCGGCCACCGCACCGTCCTGCCCGAGGGTCATGAGGATCAACTTCTCGCCGCGCAGGGCGGCCACCGCGAGGACACCGTCGAGCGCGCCCCACTGCGGTCCGCTGACGAACGCCGCCCCCGCGACCGCCTCCACCGGGCTGCCCGAGCTCCATGCCGCGGATACCGCGTCCGGAAAACGTTCGAGATCGGTCATCGGCACGGACTCGTCGTAACCCCCGACCGTGCCCCCCTGCGCGGGGTCCCAGCCGTAGTTCCCGCCGGCTTGCAGCCGGTTGACTTCATCGTCGGTGCTCGGGCCGTGTTCGGCGGTGTACACCTCGCCCGTCCCGGGGCGCACGGCGACGCCCTGCACATTGCGGTGCCCGTAGGTCCAGATCAGCCGCTCCGCGGGGTTCTCGGCGTCGGCGAACGGGTTGCCGGGGGCGGGCCCGCCGGTGGCCAGGTCGATCCGGAGTGTCTTGCCGCCAAGCGACGTCCGGTCCTGCGAGATGGCGCCGCGGGCGGTGTCCCCGGTGCCGACCAGCAGTGTCCCGTCCGCGGCGAGAGCGGGTCGGCAGCCCGAGTGCCGCCCTGAGGGGTTGACCGGTAGCCCCCCGACAAGCGCGTCGAGCTGGCGGGTGGCCGACGCACCGTCCGGGGCGAGCTGCCAGGTGATCAGACGGACGTCGGCAGAACCGGCCTCGGTGTGGGTCTGGCAGGTGGTGAAGCGACGGCTCTGCGCGAAGTCCGGGTGCACGACCAGGCCCATCAGGCCGCCCTCGCCGCGGGCCAGCACATCGTCGAAATCGGCGACGACGGGCGTCACGGTGGCCGGGGCGGTCCCGCCGGACAGTAGGGCGAGGCGCCCCTCCCGCTCGGTGACCAGGATCTGCCCGTCGGGTAGGAACCCGAGGTCCCACGCATGCTCCAGCCCGCCGGCGACCGGCGTGACCCGCAGCGCCGGGGCGTCCATCCGGTTCGGGGTGACCGGGGCGTTCCCGGTGCCGCCGCCGGCCACCGAGCCTGGGTCGGCGCCGCATCCGGCGAGTGCCAGGGCGGTCACGGCGACCAGGGCGGCCGCCAGTTCTCCGGAACGCCACCCGCGGTGCCTGATGTTCGAGCTGTGCCGCATGGCCCCATCCTCGCGTCGCCCGGGTGAGTGTGCAGTGTGCCCGGACCCTGTTGACGGCATGATCCCGTCTGCGATCGGCTGTCCCCCTCGCGACCGCAGAGCCGACAGCTCGTAGCCTCCCAGGCTCCCGCCGGTCGCCCATAAACACAGCGAACGGCACCTTCGTACGCACCTAGCGTGCGAAAGTGCCGGTCGCTGCGACGCCAAGAGCCGGACGCGAGGGTGGTCCGGTTCGGCGCCACCATCCGCCCGGGCGGGCCCGAGCGCACCAACGTCCCCCGCCGCGTGAACCAAAATCGGCCAGCAGGGTCTCAAGATCAGCCTCTCGGTACGGGGCGCCGCCCGGGATGCGGCTGTGTGTTCCCGTTCGATGATCACGAAGCTGGTGGCCTGAGTGCCCCGATGCCGAGGCCCTCACGCGCAGGACTAAGGAGCCGGGCCGGACGGACTGGCTCCTTCTGCGGGTGAGCGCGCCGTGGGTCAACCGTCGATCGCTACCGTTGCGCCTCATGGCCCCCGAAAAGGATCGGCGTAGCTTCCTCCGCTTTCCGCACCTGTGCAACGACGTCCTGGTGTTCGCCGCCGAGGACGACGTGTGGATCGCTCCGCTGTCCGGCGGACGCGCCTACCGGTTGACCGCCGACGACGTCGCCGTCGCCAATCCCAGGCTCTCTCCGGACGGCACGCAGGTGGCGTGGACCTCCTCCCGCGACGGCGCACCGGAGACGTTCGTGACCGACGTCGACGGCGGGGGTTCGCGGCGGCTGACCTACTGGGGCGACTGGCGGGCGAGAACGGTCGGCTGGACCCGCCAAGGGGAGGTGCTCGCGGTCAGTGCGGCCGGACAGCCGTCGCCGCGTCGCACCTGGGCCTACTCGGTGCCGGCTGCGCCGAATACGGGGGGGACGCCGAGGCGGCTGCCCTACGGACCCGTCTCTGACCTGGCGTTGGCAGCCGACGGCCTTCCCGCCGTGCTGCTCGGCACCACCATGTCGCGTGACATGGCCTGGTGGAAGCGTTACCGGGGCGGTACCGCCGGCAGGTTGTGGTGGGACGCGACCGGCTCGGGGGAGTTCGTCCGACTCGCCGCGGACCTCGACGGGCAGATCGATTCGCCGATGCTGGTCGGTGCCGGTGATGGGGCCCGGATCGCGTTCCTGTCCGACCACGAGGGCTGGGGCAACCTCTACTCCCTCACCCTCGACGGCACCGGGCTGCGCCGCCACACCGATCACGGCGGGGCCGATGCGCCGAGGTTCTATGTTCGGCATGCGAGCACCGATGGTGCCCGGGTGGTGTACGAGTCGGCCGGCGAGCTGTGGCTGGTGGAGTCGCTGGAGGGCACTGCTGCCCCGCGACGGCTCGACATCGCACTGGGCGGCCCGCGCACCGGCCGCGACCCGGTCCGGGTGTCCACCGCCCGCTCGCTCACCTCCGTTGTCCCGGATCGGACCGGGCGCACCAGCATCGCGCTGGTCCGCGGCACCGTGCACCGGCTGACCCACCGCGACGGTCCCGCCCGCACCCTGCTCGCCGAGCCGGGTGTGCGGGCCCGGCTCGCCCGACCCCTCGGCGATGACCGCGCCGTCTGGGTGGACGACGTCGAGGGCGAGGATGCCGTTTGCGTCGCGCCGCTGAACGACCGGGCTCCGGAGGCGGCCTCGCGGCGACGGTACGGGGCGGGGGAGATCGGCCGGGTGCTGGAGCTCAGTGCCGCCCCGGACGCGTCCGCGGTCGCATTGGCCGTGCACGACGGGCGGTTGCTCGTGCTCGACACCGGCACCGGGGAGCTGCGCGAGCTGGCCCGCGGCGCCGACGGGGAGATCTGGGACCTGGCCTGGTCGCCGGACAGCGCGTGGCTGGCCTACTGCGACCCGGTCGAGGCCGGGCTGAGCCGGATCATGATGGTGCGCATGTCGGACGACACTCGCGTCGCCGTCACCGAGCCGCGGTTCGCCGACGTGAACCCGGTGTTCACCGCCGACGGGAAGTACCTGGCGTTCCTGTCCCGGCGCAGCTTCGACCCGATCTATGACGAGCACTCCTTCGCCCTGACGTTCCCGGCGTCGTGGCGTCCGTTCCTCGTGCCACTCGCCGCGCGCACGCCGTCGCCGTTCGGGGCGAGCCCGGACGGGCGGCCCACCTCCCCCGCGGACGAAGGCCCCGACGACCTGCCGGCGCCGGAGCCGGACGATCCGTCGGCACCGGACGCGTCCGCCGCCGCGGACACGGTCGCCGCCGCCGAAGCCGCCGTCACCGGTAAGGGCGGGACGAAGAAGAAGGACACCCCGCCCGAGGTGGTCGTCGACATCGAGGGCCTCGCCGCCCGGGTCGTCCCGATCCCGGTGAGCGAGGGCCGGTTCAGCGGGATGGGTTCGGGCAAGGACTGCCTGCTGTGGTTCAGGTCGCCGGTGTCCGGCGTGCTCGGCGACGGTCGCGCCGGCACCGAGGACAAGGCGGAGCGCCCGATCCTCGAGCGCTACGACCTGGTGCGCCGCAAGCTCGACGTGATCGCCGAACCGGTCACCGCCTACTTCGTGAGCGGGGACGGCACCCGGTTGGTCGTGCGCGACGGCTCGACGTTGCGAGTGCTGCGTACCGACCGTTCCGGCTCCGGCGCGCCGGGTGAGGCTCCGGTGGATGGGGGAGCCGACGAGTTCGAGATCGACACGGGCCGGATCGTCGTCACCATCGATCCGGCCGTCGAGTGGCGGCAGATGTTCGACGAGGCCGGCCGGCTGATGCGTGACCACTACTGGGTCGAGGACATGGCCGGGGTCGACTGGGCCGCGGAGCTGGAGCGGTACCGCCCACTCGTCGACGCCGTCGGGAGCAAGGACGACCTGGTCGACGTGCTCTGGGAGTTGCAGGGTG
>JBOHEP010000183.1:0-4505 GCA_050701075.1 Pseudonocardia sp.
CCCCGGAACGACCCGGCGTCGGGCGCCTCGTGGAGCACGCCGGTGTGGCGGCGCAGCGCGGGCACGGTCGGCGAGGTCCACAGCGCCGCGTTGCGAGCCACCTCGTCGTCCTGCCGTGCGGAGAGCCCGAGCGTCGCCCGGCTGGACGCGGCATTGCCGGCCGGCGTGACCAGTTGCTCGACGAACTCCCCGCGCAGCGGGCCCGAGCGCGGGGTGTGACAGCGCGTCGAGGCGCAGCGGGCCCGTCACCACCGGCGGGCTTGGTCTCCGAGGGCGGCAGCAGCACGAGCACGGCCGGACAGTAGCCATGACGAGCTCCTGCCCAGCGACGCCGGTTGTGCCGGGGGTACCGCCCGGAATACCGTCGCCACGTGATCTGCCTCGTGGCGCGCCGGCACGTCGACCTCATGCGGGTCACGGCTGCAGCCTGTCGATCCAGTCGCTGACTCGACCTCCGTTCCCGAATGCCGTCTTCCAGGGAGAGAACTGTGTCCGACACACCCGACCCGACTGCCGCATGGTCCTTCGAGACCAAGCAGGTACACGCCGGCGCCACGTCCGACCCGACGACCGGCGCCCGGGCCACCCCCATCTACCAGACGACGTCCTACACCTTCCGCGACACCGACCACGCCGCAGCGCTGTTCGGCCTGGCCGAGCTGGGCAACATCTACACCCGGATCATGAACCCGACCCAGGACGTGCTCGAGCAGCGGGTGGCGGCCCTGGAGGGCGGAGTCGCCGCCGTCGCGGTGGCGTCGGGCCAGGCCGCGGAGACGCTCACCATCCTCAACCTCGCCCAGACCGGGGACCACATGGTCTCCAGCGCATCGCTCTACGGCGGTACGTACAACCTCTTTCACTACACGCTACCCAAGATGGGTATCGAGGTCACATTCGTGGAGGATTCGGAAAACCTCGACGGGTGGCGCGCCGCGGTGCGCCCCAACACCAAGCTGTTCTTCGCCGAGACGATCGGCAACCCGCGCAGCAACGTGCTCGACATCCGGGCGGTCGCCGACGTCGCGCACGAGGCGGGCGTCCCGCTCGTGGTCGACAACACGATCCCGACCCCGTACCTGCTGCGCCCGATCGAGCACGGCGCCGACATCGTGCTGCACTCGGCCACGAAGTTCCTCGGTGGCCACGGCACCGCGATCGGCGGCGTCGTGGTCGACAGCGGCAACTTCAACTGGGGCGAGCACGCTGACCGGTTCCCCGGCCTGACGAGCCCGGACCCGAGCTACCACGGTCTGAACTACTGGGACGCGCTCGGCCCGCTGGCGTTCGCGATCAAGTTCCGCGTACAGATGCTGCGCGACATCGGCCCGGCGATCGCCCCGCTCAACAGCTTCCTCCTGATCCAGGGCATCGAGACGCTGTCGTTGCGGATGGAGCGACACGTCCAGAACGCGCAGGCGATCGCCGAGTGGCTCGAGCAGCGCGACGAGGTGGAACGCGTCTACTACGCGGGCCTGCCGTCGAGCCAGTGGCACGCCCTGGGGCAGAAGTATCTGCCACACGGGGCCGGCGCCGTCGTCGCCTTCGACATCGCCGGCGGCGTGGAGGCGGGCAAGAGGTTCGTCGACGCCCTGGAGCTGCACAGCCACCTCGCCAACATCGGCGACGTGCGCAGCCTGGTGATCCACCCGGCGAGCACGACGCACAGCCAGCTCTCGGGGGAGGAGCAGCTGTCCACGGGTGTGAGCCCGGGCCTGGTGCGGCTCTCGGTGGGTCTGGAGGGAATCGAGGACCTCAAGGCAGACCTCGAAGCCGGGTTCCGCGCCGCCAAGGGGGCGTGAGGGCCAATACTCGGTCGGTGAGCACGACCCTCGA
Source organism: Pseudonocardia sp. (assembly GCA_050701075.1). GTDB lineage: Bacteria > Actinomycetota > Actinomycetes > Mycobacteriales > Pseudonocardiaceae > Pseudonocardia. The sequence continues at coordinate 1,837 of JBOHEP010000183.1, forward strand.
ACTCCCTCCCGCCAGCGGCGCCTGGCGGGAGGGGGACGGCATCGGCCGTCGGCGGTTCCTGACGCTCCCGGCACCGCTGCGGCTCGAGGCCGGCGGCGAGCTGGCCGGGGTGCGTCTCGCCTACGAGACGTGGGGTTCGCTCGCCGCGGACGCATCGAACGCCGTGCTGGTGATGCACGCGTTGACCGGCGACAGCCATGTCGCCGGCCCGGCCGGCCCGGGGCACCCCACGCCGGGCTGGTGGGAGGCGGTGGTCGGGCCGGGACGGGCGCTGGACCCGGCGCGCTGGTTCGTCGTGGCGCCCAACGTCGTCGGCGGCTGCCAGGGCAGCACAGGCCCGTCCACGACCGCGCCCGACGGGCGACCGTGGGGAAGCCGGTTCCCGCTGGTCACCGTGCGTGACGCGGTGGCCGCGGAGACAGCTCTGGCCGACGCGCTGGGCGTGCGGCGCTGGGCCTGCGTGGTGGGTGGCTCGATGGGTGGGATGCGGGCGCTGGAATGGGCGGCCACCGAGCCCGTACGGGTGGAGCGGTTGTTCCTGCTCGCCAGCCCGGCGGCGAGCTCGGCCGAACAGATCGGTTGGTGTGCCCCGCAGCTTGCGGCGATCCGCAGCGATCCGGGTTGGCTCGGCGGCGACTATCACCACCTGCCACCGGGGCGGGGCCCCCACCGTGGACTCGGGGTCGCGCGCCGGATCGCGCATCTGAGCTACCGCAGCGCGTTCGAGCTCGCCGAGCGGTTCGGGCGCGAACCTCAGGACGGCGAGCACCCCTGGCACGGCGGGCGCTATGCGGTGGAGTCCTACCTGGACCATCACGCGGAGAAGTTGGTGCGGCGCTTCGACGCCGGCTCCTACGTCCGACTCACCGAGATGATGAACGCCCACGACGTGGGCCGGGGCCGCGGCGGGACGGCAGCGGGGCTGCACCTGGTCACCGCGCGCACCGTCGTTGCCGGCGTGAGCTCCGATCGGCTCTACCCCCTCGAGCAGCAGGTTGAGCTGGCCGCAGGGATTCCCGGCGCGTCGGAGCTGCGGGTGATCGACTCGCCGTACGGGCACGACGGGTTCCTCATCGAGGCGGCCCGGGTGAACACCCTGCTCGCCGAGCTCCTGGCCGGTTGACGTAACCGGGACGACGCCGCGCCGGCCACAGGTTGCTGGTACGCCCGCGCGTCGGCCTCGTCGGAGACCAGGCTCGGGTCGAGTGGCGCGAGTGGCGCGACCGCCTGCACCCCGACCTCGTAGCCCTCCGCGACAAGCCGTGCCAGGTCCTGCGGATCGACCGACATCCGCACCCCACCCTCGGGATCGGGCACCCTGTCGAGGTCGAGCGAGTCGACGGCGGGTAGCTCCGCGCTCCTCGTCGTCGCGTGGACCGTCGCCTCGAAACGCACCGCGCTCCCACCGCTCGTCGGCTGGCTCGCCATCTGCTCTCGATCGGACACCCGTTCGTCGAGAGGAGCGTCGTCCCATTGTGGCTGATACGAGCCCGGCGCGGGTGTCGGTCGCGACGCCCGATGTGGCGGTAGGTTGTCCGTTCGATCCGGACCTCCGGCCCGATTCGATCATGGTGGTCGACGAGTCCGTGGGAGCCGTGGCGCGTCTGGTTGAGCTCGGTGTGACCTTGCCCGTGCTCCAGATGGTCGCCGCCGTGCTGCGGGTGACCGATGAGTTTCCGGCGCGAGGGGGAGTCCTCACCCGGGAGCTGGGGCATGACCTGAGGAGGTCGCATGACTGGCGTACGGGCGCTCGTGGGCACGCGTAGGGGCGCGTTCGTCTTGACTGCGGACGGCGGGCGGCCACGAGTGGGAGCCACTCAGCAACGGGCTGCCGCAGGAGCACTGCTACGTCGACGTGCTGCATGACGCGATGGGTGTCGACGGACTCGACGAGTGCGGTGTCTACCTCGGCACCACCGGTGGGCAGGTGTACGCCTCGGCTGACGCCGGGGACACCTGGGCGCCGATCGTGCGTGATCTTCCCGCGGTGCTGTCGGTGGAGGTGCAGACCCTCCCATGACGCAGATCAGGGTGAAGCTGCCGACGCACCTGCGTCGCCTCGCGCAGGTTGATGGAGAGACTCAGCTCGACGTGGAGGGCCCGGTCACGCTGGGCGCCGCCCTCGACGCCATCGAGGCCCGTTACCCGGTGCTGCGCGGGGCGATCCGCGACCACGAGACGCGGCGGCGCCGAGCGTTCGTGCGGTTCTTCGCCTGCGAGGCGGACCTGTCCCACGAGGCCCCCGACGCGCTGCTCCCTGAGGCGGTCGTCCACGGTACGGAGCCGTTCCTCGTCGTCGGGGCGATGGCCGGCGGTTGACTCACCGCGCCGCGGTCACCCGGCGGCGTGTCGAGGTCGGGCGCACACGGGGCTGTCTGACCGACACGGCTCGACGCCGGCTTCGGTCTTCGGTCTTCGGTCTTCGGTCACGAACAGCCACCCTCCGCTCTACACCATGAATTCTCCCCCCAGCGGACCAAACTGATGCTCCAGCGCGGAGGGTGGCTGCGCAGCAGCGCCGGCGTCGAACACGCCGCGGGTCCCAGGTGTGCCGATCCCGCAGACGGGTACCTCCAAGCCAAGGCGCTCCCCACCCCACGCGACAGACCGAGAGGAACTACTGATGTTCTTGCACAACCCGAAGATGATGTACACGGTTCGGGTCGACG
>JBOHEP010000184.1:0-1529 GCA_050701075.1 Pseudonocardia sp.
TGCAGCTCGCGTTCGCGACCATGGTCGTGGTGCCGCTGGTCGGGGCCGTGACGTTGCTGTACCGCAGGCGGACGGTCCGCGAGACCGCCGAACTCGTCCGGCTGGGCGCACCGCGCTGGCTGGACGGTGTCGACGTGGCGCGTGTGCGGGGCGACGCCCGGTTCTTCTCAGCGCTCGGCCGCAGCCGATGACCGCCCCCTGGCCACGCCGCTTCACCACGCGCTTCATCGACGCCGCGCGCGGCTTCATCGACGCCGCGCGCGGCGTCGACACGCGCTCCGCCGACGCCGCCCGCGACGGATCGGGAGCCAGCACCCGCGCATTGGCTGACCTGGCCCGCGCCGGCTACCGGGTGCTGCACGAGCCGTCGATGCAGGTCGGGTTCGAGATCCATCACCTGGTGGACCGGCCCGGTGGGCTGGCCGAGATCGTCACCCGCGATCCGGAGGGCAGCGCATTCGTCGAGACGCTGTCGTCGGGCGCCAACGGGGTGGGTCTGGTCATCGGGACGCGGATCGGCGACGCCCCGGTCCACCCGGGCTCGCGCGAGCACCAGCACGGGGCCTGGGTCCAGCTCGAACACTCCGCCGACGACCTGACCACCTTCCGCGGTTCCGAGCGGCCCAACCTGACGTTCCAGCACGAGTCGGCGCAGACGTTCGACGGCGTGATCTCCATCGAGGACGAACCGAAGCGGATGCTGCTCCGGCACGGCCTCGCGGTGCTGGACACGCTCCAGCACATCGCGGAGACCGCGCTGCACGCGGGCGAGGCGCCGCTGCTCACCCTGCAGTGCCCGGTACAGCTACCCCCGACGAACTCGTTTCAGGAGAGCGGCGGCATCGGCGGACGCGCGATCGAGCCCGCCCGCTCCTCGTCGATGGCGGTCCGGTTCTCGATCGCGCTGCAACGACCCGGCGCCGACATCCGGCTGCAGATCGCCGACCGGCTCGCCCGGCACTGCGAGGACCGCGGGCTCGGGCTGTGGCTGGCCGACACCCGCCCGGGCTACCGAATGGGCAACTGGTTCCTGGTGCTCCCCCACGACCGGTCCAAGGCCCGCGGCAAGTACCGGCGTGTCGCCGACCACCGGCGCGCGAGCAACGCCGCGGAGGGATGCCTGCCCATCACCCTCGTCGGCCCGGCCCGGACGGGGTCGATGCACGCGATCCTGTCGTTTCTCGGGCAGTTCCCGGCGATCGGCGTGCTCGCCTGCTCGATGACGGTGCTCGACGAGTTGACGTTCCTGCACCTGCAGTTGGCCGTGACCGGCGCGTCGCGGGCTCGGCTCGCCGCCGTGAACAGCGGGATCGCCGACCTGCGCGCCACCGCCGACGGCCCGGCCGACGTCCTGCCGCAGGTGGTGGGGCAGCTCCTGCGCGAGCAGCAGTTCGAGCTCCCGAGCGACGAGCACACCGAGCGGCTGGTCGGTCGGGCCGGCGACTACCAGACGGTGGTGGGCCCGGCGCTCCCGGTCGTCGCGGACAACGACGTGCGCCGCGTCCCGATCTGGATCGGCTGGCAGATGC
>JBOHEP010000185.1:0-7193 GCA_050701075.1 Pseudonocardia sp.
GAGGGAGGCCGTGCACGTACGTGCACCACGCGGTCCTCAGTGGCACACCGAGACTGCGGTCGACCTCGCGTCGAGCCTCGGACTGCCTGAGTGATCCACATCGGCAAGGTTGTCAACCATGGAGCTGAGCCGCCCGGAGTGCGCTGGGTAACCAGGCCTGGATCCCCCGCGCAGCGCAGGCCGCCGCGAGCGCAGCTTCCGTGGGGGAGACCGCGCGTGCGCCAGTATCGGTTTCGTTGCTCTTCCCTCCCGAGCCGGGTGGATCAGGACCGCCAATCCAGCACTAGCGTCTTGAGGGACCGGACGGCCAGGCTCGCCCACCACCCGATCGCATGCTCAGGTTCGGCGAGGCTCAGCCGGGGCAGTGAACACAGGAGCGCCTCGATCGCGACTTGTAATTCCTGCCGCATCAGGGAGGCACCGAGGCAGTGGTGCACGCCCCGGCCGAACGACAGGTGGGGGTTCGGCCGGCGGTCGATCGAAAAAGTGTTCGGGTGCCTGAAGACCGCGGGGTCGCGGTTGACCAGGCCGAATGCCACACTTGCGGCGTTCGCTCCGACCGAGATGGGTATCCGGGTCATCCCCAGGGTGATCGCGGGACTGAAACGCAACACTTCTTCGGCGGCTGCGGGGATCAGCGTGGGGTCGATTCGAATTCGACGCAGTTGCTCGGGATGCAGCAACAGGCACAGCACAGCGTGGGCGATCTGCGCTGATGCAAGAATGTGGCCGTCGAAGAAAAGCGAGGCGGCCAGACCAACAATTTCGTCGTCGCTGAGTTCACCATCGCGATGGTGCTGGAGCAGGACCGGGAACAGTCCGTCGCCGTCACCGCTCCGCCGCTGTCGGTCCAGCACGTGGGTAACGACACTGACCAGTCCCCGTTCCACCTCCGCGATCTGTCCGGGACTGGCTCCCGGCCGGCCGGACCGGGCCAACGACCAGAAAAGGAGCGCCGACCGGGTGTCGTCGGGAATACCCAGGAGGTCGCAGTGCACACCGAAGGCAAACGGGACGCAGAAGCGTGTGACGAGGTCGGCGGGAGGACCGATGGCTCTGAGCTCGCCGACCAGTTCGGATGCTCGTCGCGCGATGTGTGGCCGTAGACGTTCGACCGCGCGGGCCGAGAATGCGTTGCCGATCAGCCCGCGAAACCGGGTGTGCCGGGGCGGATCCATGTCGGTGACCGACATGACTGAGGCAGGGCCGACGACGTCATGCTGTGCCGCGGCACGAGACCATAGTGGGCTGCTGAGCAGGTCGACTGCTCCCCGGTGATCTGCGACGACCGTGATCGACCGGTCATCCACGGAACGCGTGACCGTCGAACGGGTCACCGCTGACCACGCCGGTCCGGCCAGCCCGCGTGGACGTTTATCGCAGAGTAACTCCCAACTACCCTGCCCTTGTTCCATGGTCGGACACCCGGCAACGTTCAGCTCGGCCCGCTCCCCCATGATCACGATCTTGCGGACGTGTCCGGGGACCCGCAACAGTGCCGACACTAAGATCACCCAAACGACACCGGCTTCGCTGCCAGACGAGGAGGTCCTCGTCATACGCCGCACCGGCCTGATCACGAGCGGGACCGGTGTAGCTACCCCTCAAGTGGCCAGGATCACTATCGGGGCACGTTGTCCGCTCGGATCTGACCGGATTCGCACCACGCCGACGCTCTTGTCATCGGACGAAGTCAGAAGGCCCCGCCAGCTCCCCGAGCCGGATGTTCTCCCGATAGTCCACCGGACAGGAGATTGACCGGCATCGCAGTCGCGCGCGCATCCACCGGTGCCCCCTCCACGTCCTGGGGCACGGTCAGGTAGGTGGCGCCCGGCCGCTCGGTCTCGGCCATCTTGAACGCCCGGCGCACCATCTCGGGCACCGCGGCGGGCGAGAGCACCAGGTCGGCCCACTTCGTGATCGGCCGGAACATCGCAACCAGGTCCACGGCCTGATGCGACTCCTTGTAGATCCGGTTGAGCCCCACCTGGGCCGACAGCGCGACCAACGGGGTGGAGTTGGTCTGCGCATCGGCCACCCCGAGCTGCAGGTTGATCGCCCCGGGCCCGAGCGTCGCCGAGCACACCCCGGCCCGGCCGGTCAGCCGTCCCACGATCTCGGCCATGAACGACGCCGCCTGCTCGTGCCGGGTGAGGACGTAGCGGATCGACGAGCGGTGCAGCGCGTCGACCAGGTGGATGTTCTCCTCGCCGGGGATCCCGAAGACGTACTCGACGCCCTCGGCCTCCAAGTACTCGACGATCAGTCGGGCGGCGGTGCGGGCGGTTGTCGTCAGGGGCGGCACGGGCGGTGTCGTCAGGCACGCGGCCAGGCTGGTGTTCGTGACTGGAGTTGCTGCTGGGTCTCACGCGGTGATTGAGGCATCTGAACGAGTGCACTCTCCGCGCTACAGCAGGGATCCGACCCACAACAGCCGAGTTTGCTGTGACGCGGAGGGCGCGGGCTTCGCGTGGGACGCTCGTGGACATCGGCCCGGACATAGTGACGCCTATTCTGGGTCCGGTGCAGGCACCCCGCTTGGTCGCCACCGACGTGGACGGCACCCTGCTCGATCCCGGCGAGCGGGTGAGCCCGCGCTCCGCCGCGGTCATCGGCAGGCTGGCCGCGGCCGGGGTCGGGTTCGTGCTCGTCACCGGCCGGCCACCGCGGTGGATCCCGCCGGTCGTGGCGCAGCTCGGCATGGCCGGGACAGTCGTCTGCGCGAACGGCGCGGTGCTGTACGACGCCGCCGAGGACGCCGTGGTGTGGTCGCGCACGCTCGATCCCGCGACCCTCCGCGACCTGGCCGTCGCGGCGTCCGATGCATTACCCGGCTGTGGGCTCGCCGTCGAGCGGGTCTGCGCGCGTGCCTTCGACCCAACGCCCTCGTTCGTCGCCGAACCGAACTTCCAGACCGCCTGGCCGGCGACCGACCACTGCCTCGCGCCCCGGGCGGAACTGCTTGCCGGACCCGCCGTCAAGCTGCTGATCCGCTGCCCGGAACTGTCCAGCGACGCAATGGTGGCAGCACTCACCCCGATGGTCGGCGGCGTGGCGGACCTGACCTTCTCCACCCCACGGGGGGGCTGGTCGAGGCCTCCCCACCAGGGGTCACGAAGGCCACCGGGCTGGCCGAGGTGGCCCACCGGCTGGGCCTTGGCGCGGCTGACGTCGTGGCGTTCGGCGACATGCCCAACGATCTGGAGATGCTGCGATGGGCCGGGCACGGCGTCGCGATGAGCAATGCTCATCCGGCGCTGCTCGAGATCGCCGACGAGGTCACCGCCAGCAACGACGAGGACGGGTTGGCGCTGATCCTGGAGCGCTGGTTTTGAGCCGGCATCAGGCCGGGCGTAGCATGACCGGCCGATCCTGCATCCGCCGACCGGCGCCGGGGCCACGCCCCCCGAGTAGCCGCCCTGGAGGCCCTTTTCACCGTGGCCGAGACCGCCGCCCGCATCGGCCCGAGTGACCCTCCCGCCGTCCTTCCCGTGCCCAACGCCGTCCTCCCCGTGCCCACTGCCGTCCTCCCCGTGCCCACCGCCGAGGTTCGCGCGCTGGCCGCCGTGCAACGCGCCGCTCGCGGACCGGCGATGGTGCGCGTCGCCCTGGGGATGTCACTGTTCGGTGAGCACGCCGCCGGGTGGCTCGCGATCGGCACGATCGGAGCACTCACCGACCGCCCCCGGCGCCGCCAGTGGCTCACCGCCACCCTCACCGTGGCCCTCGCCCACGGGGCCTCGGTCGGGGTGAAGCGTGTGGTGCGCCGCCCCCGCCCCGACCATCCCCAGGTGCGGGTTCTGGCCGGTACACCCAGCGGGTTGAGCTTCCCCTCCGCGCACGCCACCTCCACCACCGCCGCTGCCATCGCGTTCGGAGCGCTGCTGCACCGACCGCTGGTCGCGCTGCTCGTGCCCCCGATGGCGCTGTCGCGGCTGGTGCTCGGCGTGCACTACCCCAGTGACGTGCTGGCGGGATCGGCCCTCGGCGCGGCGGTCGTCGTGGCCGCGCGGCGTATCGGGCGGAAGGCCACCCGATGACCAGGCCGGACGTGACGAGTACCGACCTGCCGGTCGAGGAGCCCGTCCCGGCGCGCACGCCCCTGGGAGTCACCCGCGGACTGCTCAAGACGATGCGGCCGCGGCAGTGGGTGAAGAACGTCCTGGTGTTGGCCGCGCCCTTCGCGGCGGGCGATCTGTTCGACGCGCAGGTCGCGGTCCAGCTGGCCGTCGCCTTCGTCGCGTTCTCCCTCGCGGCGTCCGGTGTCTACCTGATCAACGACGCCAAGGACGTCGACGCCGATCGGGCACATCCCACCAAACGCAACCGCCCGATCGCCGCGGGGATCGTGCCCCCCCGGCTCGCGGTGGTGATCGCGTCGATCCTGATGATCGGGGCATTGGCGATCAGCACGCTGGCGAGCGTGCAGCTCGCCGCCGTGATCGGTGTCTACATCGCGGTGCAGCTGTCCTACTGCTTCTGGCTCAAACACCAACCGGTGCTCGACATCTGCATCGTCGCCTCGGGCTTCCTGCTGCGTGCGGTGGCCGGTGGCGCCGCCACTGGCATCCCGCTGTCGCAGTGGTTCCTGCTCGCCGCCGGGTTCGGATCGCTGTTCATGGTGGCCGGCAAGCGGTACGCGGAGATGATGCTGACCGAGCGCACCGGCGCGAAGATCCGCAAGTCGCTCGAGCGGTACTCCGCGTCCTACCTGCGGTTCGTCTGGGCGCTGTCCGCCACCGTGCTGATCATGACTTACTGCCTGTGGGCGTTCGAGATCCGCGAGGCGCAGCCGCACAACACTGTGTGGTCGGTGATCTCGATCGTGCCGTTCGTGATCGCGGTGCTGCGCTACGCCGTGGACGTGGACGGGGGCAACGGCGGGGAGCCGGAGGAGATCGCGCTCGGCGACCGGGTGCTCCAGGTGCTGGCGCTGGGGTGGATCGCCACGCTGGCCTTCGCCGTATACATCTGATGAGTGCGGCGCACCCGTTATCCCGGGGTGCGGCCAGCGATGCGCGCAGCCGTCGCTACCCTCGGGAGCCGTGACGTACCCAGGATTCGACCTCGTCGTGGTCGGCTCGGGCTTCTTCGGGCTGACCATCGCCGAGCGGGCCGCGGCCGAGCTCGACAAGCGCGTGCTGGTGCTCGACCGGCGCCGCCACATCGGCGGCAACGCCTACTCCGAGGCCGAACCCGAGACCGGAATCGAGATCCACCGCTACGGCGCGCACCTGTTCCACACGTCCAACAAACGGGTGTGGGACTACGTCAACCGGTTCACCGACTTCACCGGCTACCAGCACCGGGTGTTCGCGAAGTTCCAGGGCCAGGTCTACGCTTTCCCGATGAACCTGGCATTGATCAACTCGTTCTTCGGCAGGTCGCACACCCCGGCCGAGGCGCGCGCACTGGTCGCCGAGCAGGCCGGCGAGATCGACACCGCCGACGCGCAGAACCTCGAGGAGAAGGCGATCTCGCTGATCGGTCGCCCGCTGTACGAGGCGTTCGTGCGCGGGTACACCGCGAAGCAGTGGCAGACCGACCCCAAGGAGCTCGGGGCGTCGATCATCGCGCGGCTGCCCGTGCGCTACGACTTCAACAACCGGTACTTCAACGACACCTACGAGGGCTTGCCGGTCGACGGATACACCGCGTGGCTGTCGAAGATGGCCGACCATCCCAACATCGAGGTGCGGCTCGACACCGATTACTTCGACATCCGCGGCGAGATCCCCGACGGCACGCCGGTCGTCTACACCGGTCCGCTGGATCGCTACTTCGACTTCGCGGAGGGTGAGCTGGGGTGGCGCACGCTGGACTTCGAGCAGGAGGTCGTCGCCACGGGTGATTTTCAGGGCACCCCCGTGATGAACTACAACGACGCCGACGTGCCGTTCACCCGGATCCACGAGTTCCGGCACTTCCACCCCGAGCGGAACTATCCGAACGACAAGACCGTGATCGTCCGGGAGTACTCGCGCTTCGCGCAGCCGGGCGACGAGCCCTACTACCCGATCAACACCGCCGACGACCGCGCCAAGCTCGCCCGCTACCGGGAGCTCGCGCGGAAGGAGACCGACGCCCGTGGCGTGCTCTTCGGTGGCCGGCTGGGCACGTACAAGTACCTGGACATGCACATGGCCATCGGGTCGGCGTTGACGATGTTCGACAACCGGGTCGCGCCGTACTTCACCCAGGGCCGGCCGCTTGCCGGCACCGAGAGCACTGAGGACTGATGACCCAGACCGTCGAGAAGCACATCGTGAGCGTCGAGAAGCCGACCCCGTCGGGCAGCCTGCTGCAGCGGGTGATCCTGCCCCGCTCGGGCGACCCGATGAGCGTCCGGTCGCTGTACATGGACGAGCGGGTCGGCGTGCGGCTCACCCCGCTGGAGCCCGACCTCGCCTTCCCCCTGGAGCGGGAGCTGAACCTGACGGTCTCGGCCGGGAGTGCGCGGCGGCTGCGCACCACCTCACGGACGACGGCGGTCCTCCCCGAGCAGAGCGAGGTGTCGTTCGGGGCGTACTTCAACGCGTTCGCGGCCGGCTACTGGCGGCACTGGTCGACGCTCACCGAGGTGCACCTGCGGCTCACGCTGTCCGGCACCGGCCGCGTCGACGTCTACCGCACCAAGGCCGACGGGTCGCAGATCTTCGAGCGCGGCGAGGTGCTGCCCGGCGCGGGGCGTGGTGCCGATGCGCGCTCCGCCAGCGCCAGCCGCCACGAGCTCGACCTGGAGTTGGACCTGCGCCCGTTCGAGGACGGCGGCTGGTACTGGTTCGACCTCACCACCGACGCCGGCGAGCTCACGCTGCACGAGGGCGGCTGGTACGCCGCGCAGGAGGGCGCCGGGCGGGCCGCGGTGACGATCGGGATGCCGACGTTCAACCGCCCCGCGGACTGCGTCGCCACCCTCACCGCGATCGGTGAGGATCCGCTGGTGCTCGCCGCCGTCACGAATGTGATCATCGCGGACCAGGGTACGAAGAAGGTGCGCGACCAGGCCGGTTTCGAGACGGCCGCCGCCCGGCTCGGCGGCAGGCTGCGGATCATCGACCAGCCCAACCTCGGCGGGTCCGGCGGCTATGCCCGCGTGATGTACGAGGCGCTGGGCAGCACCGACTGCGAGCAGATCCTGTTCATGGACGACGACATCCTGCTCGAACCCGACTCGGTGCTGCGCGCGGTCG
>JBOHEP010000186.1:0-1391 GCA_050701075.1 Pseudonocardia sp.
TATAGAACCCATTTGACATCTTTTACTGGCATGAAGTAACGTTGTCGCAAAAGCGCAATCCAGATGCCATGCCATACTCTAGCAGCCTAACAGACCAAGAGTGGGAAGTCCTCGAACCCCTCCTGCCTCAGATATTGCCTCACAAAAAGCAGACTAGACCGACTAACTGGACAAAGCGGGAAATCTTGGATGGCATCTTCTATCAACTCAAAAATGGCTGCAATTGGCAAGACTTACCCAAAGACCTGCCTCCTTATTCGACCGTTTATTGGCACTACAAGCAGTGGCGGGAAGCGGGGGTGATTGAGCAACTGATGAGTGTCCTACATGGACAAGTGCGTGGACAGGTGAAAAAAAAGCCAAGTGGACGACGTTGATCATGATTGACTCGCAAGCGGTGCAAAACACCTGCAATGCTGGTGTGGACTCGGGCATGGTTTTGTTTCTACAAAGCGACAAATGGGATTAAACGGCATCTCGCGGTGGATACATTAGGGTTTCCCTTCTTCACTCACTGCACTCCAGCAAATGTCTCGGACGATGCGGGCTTGATTGAGATGTTGACACACCATATCGACTATTTCCACTCAAAACCCGTCAATATTCCGAAGATTACCATTCTGCTGGACCACGGTTATCACCCAGAACATCTGACGCAGGAATTGAACAAGGTGTATCCCCAGATTATGCGAAAAATCAAGTTTGAACTCTCGACGAAACCCTCGAAACAAGAGATGGCAGCACAAGGCAAGTCTGGATTTGTTCCAGCAGTCGCCCGATGGGTGATTGAGCGCTCCAATGCTTGGATGGAGCGATGCAAAATCCTCGTGAAGAACTTCGAGAGAACCCTGTCGAATGCAACTGCTAAACTCAACCTTTGTTTTGTCAGGCTAATGATTAAGAGGCTTGCAACCTCTTGTTAGATCTCAAATGGGTTCTATACGTATCTCGTCTTGCTGAATTTGGAAATCCACAGACTCTACCATCTCCAAAGCTGTAAAAACCAATGCCTTTAGAATTATAGAAGATTGATTCAGGTAATGGGCAAGTGCCTAGATTCTTAAAGGATGTTATGTCCTGTACCGTAGTATCTCCAGCCGATCTGATTGCCCTATAGATGTCAAAATGCGCACGATTTGCGAAAGAGCATATCAACCCCCCTGCTTTAGCATAAGCTGTTTTTTCAATCCAAAAATAGCCTTCCGTAGTTTTCGGCATAGTCTGAGCAAAAATAGGCTGTTGAGCTAAGGTAAACGCTGTAGTACTAGTAATCATGAAATACAGGATTTTCTTCACCGTTATCTCCTTGAAATGAAGTCTAACGGCACGGGCTTCAGCGGACGGCGATAAAACTTGCATCATAAGAGATAACGTATACTTCCGTTCCGGTG
>JBOHEP010000187.1:0-2520 GCA_050701075.1 Pseudonocardia sp.
TGTGCAGCTGCAACTTGACGATGTCGACCCCGGTGGTCATCTCCGTGACCGGGTGCTCGACCTGGAGCCGGGTGTTGACCTCCAGGAACGACAGCAGGCGCTCCTCGGGTTCGTAGAGGAACTCCACTGTGCCGGCGCTGACGTAGCCGGCGGCCCGGGCGAGCGCCGCCGCGGAGCTGCGCAGCAGTTCCTCCTGCCCGGCGTCCAACGCGGTGGATGCGGACTCCTCGATCACCTTCTGGTTGCGTCGCTGCACACTGCAGTCCCGGACCCCGAGGGTCCACACCGCGCCGGCAGTGTCGGCGACGACCTGCACCTCGACGTGGCGCCCGCCGCGCACCGCGCGTTCCAGGAACATCGTGGCGTCCCCGGCGGTCTTGGCTGCCTCCGAGCGGGCCCGCTCGAAGGCCTCGCCCAGCTCGTCAGGTGAGCCGACCAACCGGATGCCGCGTCCGCCCCCGCCAGCGGTCGCCTTGACCATCAGCGGATAACCGATCTTCTCGGCGTGCTCGCGGGCCGCCGCCACGTCGGTGACCGGCCCGCCGCTCCACGCCGCGAGCGGGACACCGACGGCCTCGGCCAGTCGCTTGGCGGCGATCTTGTCACCGAGCCGGCGCATCGCCTCCGGCGGTGGGCCGATGAACACGATGTCGAGGCGGCCGCACAGCTCGGCGAACTGGGCCTTCTCCGACACGAAACCCCAGCCCGGCCAGGCCGCGTCGGCCCGGGCGGCCCGCAGGGCGCGTTCCAGCTCGACGAGGTCGAGGTAAGGACTGGCCGCCAGGTCGTCCGGATCGTCCGGTCCGATGAGCACGGCTTCGTCGGCCTCGCGAACGAACATCGCGCGCCGGTCGACCGCTGTGTGCAGCGCGATCGTGCGCAGCGGCGCCCTGCCCTCGGCGTTCCATTCGCGGACGGCGTGGATCAGCCGCATCGCGGGCTCGCCCCGGTTGACGATCGCAATGCGGCGGAACGCAGGTGAGCGCTGGGTCGATGATTCGTTCGCAGGCTTACGCTGGGTCGATGATTGCTTCGCAAGCTCGCTCATGCTTTCACTCCCCGAACGCTACCCGGACGTCGTCGCTGATCGTTGCCGCGTGTCGCGGCGCCCGCCGGCCGCGTCATCGGCATTGTCCTGCTCCGTGGTCATGATCGCGGGCCGACCCCGCAGGATCGCGACCCGCCCACCGCACTCGCCACCGCCGTCGCGGTCCTGTCCCAGGTGGACGCAGCCGATGGTCCACACTGGAGGGTGGGGGACGGCGTAGCTCAGATCGGTGCGGCACCTCGGAGACCGATTCGGACCCAGGACTAGCATCGCGGCGTTCGGCTCTACGAGATCGGTGGATGCGCAGGCACGACCGAGATCGCTGATCGCCCCGGAGGAGGTACGGATGCCTGGCACTGGACTCAGTGAACGGCCGACGCAGTCATTGACGCCAGGACGGCGTCGGTGGACCGCGGTCGCCGGCGACGACTTCGACCGGCGTCGGCCGTGGTTGATCGCCCTCGCGGGTGGGTTGTTCGGGCTGTCGGTGCTGATGCTCGCCGTGGTGCTCATCGACGACGGTTCAACGGTCGGCCAACCCCCTCCGGTGATCGTCAGCCCTACCCCGGAAGCCGTGGCCGACGTGCCGGCCGTCCCCACCACACCCAGCGTGGTGCCACCGCCGTCCTCCCAGCCTCGCCCTGTCCCGACGTCGGAGTCGAATGCGTCCGACCCCACCGGTGAACAGCGTGAGAGGCCTGCTCCGGACCCCCGTGAGCTGGTCGAGCGCTACATGGGCCGCGTTCCGGCTGGTTTCCCCGACCTGCCGTCGGACCGAGGGCCCAGGGGACGGGACTAGTCTGCCCCGATGCCACACGTCCTGGTCATCGAGGACGATCCGCAGGTTCGGCGCGGATTGTTGGAGGCGCTTGTCGAGAACGACTTCGCCACCACCTCGGCGGCGACGGGGGTGGCCGGGTTGCAGGCCGCCGTCGAAGCAGCTCCGGACCTGATCGTGCTCGACCTCGGTCTGCCCGATGTGCACGGCACCGAGCTGCTTCGGATGCTGCGCGCGATCAGCCAGGTGCCGATCATCGTGGCGACCGCCTGCGACGAGGAGCGCCAGATCGTCGCCGTGCTCGACGCGGGCGCCGACGACTACCTCGTCAAGCCGTTCGGCGGCGGCCAGCTGGTGGCCAGGGTCCGGGCGGTGCTGCGCCGTGGTCGGGTGTCCGGCGGCGGCCGCAAACCGAAGGTGGAGGTGGGCGGACTGGTGATCGACCCGGCCGCCCGCACCGCCGAGCTGAACGGGTGCCCGCTTCAGCTGGCGCCCAAGGAGTTCGACCTGCTGCGCTACCTGGCCGAGCGCCCTGGCGAAGTGGTGACGAAGCGGGAGCTGCTGGTCGAGGTGTGGCGGTTGCCCTACAGCCAGGCCGACAAGACCCTCGACGTGCACGTGTCCTGGCTGCGCCGCAAGCTCGGGGACAGCGCCCGCGAGCCGCGCTACCTGCACACGGTGCGCGGGGTCGGGT
>JBOHEP010000188.1:0-1593 GCA_050701075.1 Pseudonocardia sp.
GGGCAAACACAAGACCACCGGCATGAACGTGCAGGTAGCCTGCACCTTGAGTGGCGACCTCGCATGGATCTCCGACCCGATCAATGGAAATCGTCACGACTCGTACTGCCTGAGTGAGTCAGGGGTCAATGCCACTTAGCGTAAGATGATCATGCTGCGGTGTCGGTCAGGACGGGGTTCGCGAGCCGGATCGTGGCGGGGCCGTCGTGGCGGATGCCTGTGTCGCCGGGTCGTTTCACCCGGTAGGAGTTGTGGCGGGCGCGCTTGATGACGCGTGGGTAGGAGCGGTGCCGGCGGCGGGGGTTGAGGTTGCGCCGGCGGGTGATGTCGGCCATTACTGCCGCGATGACACGTGTCTGCTGCTCAGGGGGAAAAGGCCGCCGGGTCAGCGACCCGGCGGTGGACGATGCGCACGGTGCGCTTGAACTTGACCCGGTCAGGGTCGATGTCGGCTTCGGTCGCGGCTCGGCAGATCAGTGCGCTGATCGCGTAGTGGGTGAGCAGGTAGCCGTAGATCTCCTGGCGGACCATGTCGGGGCTCTTGGACCGCAGGATGCGTCCCGGCCCCCGCAGGTGGGTCTTGAGCTGGTTGTTCCCGGTTTCGTGCTCCCACCGCTGGTGATAAACCTGGGCCAGGGCGTGGGCCGGGGCCGCCGCCGGGTCGCCGATCGTGGTGATCAGGCAGATCAGCTCGTCGTTGCCGTCGCCGTCGCGGTCGGGCACGGTGTACTGCACCACCCGCACGTACCTGGCCCGTGCCGGGTCCAGCTCCTGGGCGTCGCGCGCGGCCTCGAGGAGCGCCTGCCGGGCCTTGCCGCGGATCTTGGGGTCGATCAGCACCGAGCGGTAAGACCCCTCGGATAGGACTTCAAGCGCCGGCAGCCGCAGATCGGCTTTGACCCGCCACAGCAGCTGCGCACCAGAGTCCGAGGCCGTGCACCAGTCCGCCCAATTGTAGAAGTTCCGGTCGGCGATCAGCAGCCAGTCGCAGCCCAGCCGCTGGTAGAGCCGGCGAGCCAAGGACTGCTCCCCGGCGCCCTTGCCCACCACCGGGCCCATCTCCGCGTCCACCACGGCATGGGATGCGCACTCGCTGACCGACACCACCCGCACCTTCGCGAACGCCGGCCGGTCCTCACCAGTCCCGGCAGAGCCGAACGCCGCGAGGTTCTCCTCCGTGGCCGGGGCGTCCCACTCGAACCCGTCGATCGCCATCAGCCGCCAGGGCCCCAAAAACGCCCCCCGGGTCAGCTCCCCGGCGACCGGGACCGCCACCTCGGCGAACAGCTCCCGAACGGGCTCATATCCCAGCCGCTGGCGGGCCTGGGTGATCCCGCCCGACGTCGGCGCCGCCCACTGGCTGTCCCAGCACCCCCACGAGCTGAGCGTCTCGGTCAGCCGGACCGCGACCTCCTCGTAGTCATCATCGGCGAACAACGCCATCGCCATCGCGAAGTAGACCATGACGTGCGGCGGGAGCCTGCTATCAGACCGCTTCGCCTGCCTGCCCGCCGCGGCGAGCGCCGCATCCACCGCATCCCGCCCCACCGCGCAAGCCAGCACCCCCAGCGAGATGTGATCCGTCAGCCGGCC
>JBOHEP010000189.1:0-14487 GCA_050701075.1 Pseudonocardia sp.
ACCCGCAGCAGCCCCCTGACCGCAGAAGTCAACCACCCACAATCAGCCAGCCCGACGAGACGACCCGGCCCGCCACGGTCACCGGGTGCTCAAGCATGCCCGTACCCGACTTCATTTTCGAGTTAGCACGGCTGACGGTTCCCAAACATCGATCAAGCACTGAGTAACTTGTCGGTGCCGCGATTCCACACCCGAAACGGCAGCTCGGCGGCGACGATGTCGCGGGTCGTACCGGCACCCATGCGTCCGGTTCCGAGCAGTGCCACAGTGGGTTTGTCGGGCATGCCTGGGAGGCTACGTCGGTGGGGTTCGCGGTGTTCCTGGTCCTGGTCCTGTCGGTGGTCGTCCTCATACACCTCTATGTCTACCGGCGCATGGTGCACGCCGTGTTCGAGAGCCGGCGGGCACGGTTGGCCGGGGCGTCCGCGGTCGCCGTGCTCGGGCTGCTCGTGCTGGCCACGTTCCTCACCCGACGCTCGCTCTCCCCCGACGCGGCCCGCACGCTGCACTACACCGGCTACCTGTGGCTGGCGATCGCGCTGTACCTCGCGTTCCTGCTGGCCATCGGCGAGCTGGTGCGCCTGGCGCTGCGCTTCGTGCGCGGCCGACCCGACGCGCAGCGGCGACGATTCCTGTCCCGGATGATCGCCGCCGCGGCGGCGCTGGGCGCGCTCGGCATCGTCGGCTACGGGGCGGTGATGGCCCGCCGACCGCGGGTCGAGCGGCGCGAGGTGGTGCTCGACCGGCTCGACCCCGCATTCGACGGTTTCACGATCGCCGCGGTCTCCGATATCCACCTCGGCCCCCTGGTCGACGGCACCGACCTCGCGTCGATCGTCGCCCTGATCAACGGGACGGCACCGGACGTCGTGGCCATCGTCGGGGATCTCGTCGACGGCGGTGTCGACGAGCTCGGGCCGGCCGTCGCCGAACTACGCGACCTGACCGCACCCGCCTACTTCGTCACCGGCAACCACGAGTACTTCTCCGACGCAGCGGACTGGGTGGCGTTCCTGCCCACGGTCGGGGTGCGGGTGCTGCGCAATGAGCGGGTGGAGATCCGCCGCGGGGATGCGGCGCTGGACCTCGCCGGATGCGACGACCGCACCGCGGCAGCCTCCGGCGTACCTCGTCACGGTTACGATCTCGACGCCGCGCTGGCCGGGCGCGACCCGTCACGCCCGGTCGTACTGCTGTGTCACCAGCCGGTGCTGGTCGACCGCGCCGCGCGCGCCGGGGTGGACCTGCAGATCTCCGGTCACACCCACGGCGGGCAGCTGTGGCCGCTCACGCACCTCGCGCTGATCGACCAGCCGGTGCTGGCCGGGCTCGTCCGGTTCGGCCCGACCTGGCTGTACGTCACGCGGGGCACCGGGTTCTGGGGGCCGCCGGTACGGGTCGGGTCGCCGCCGGAGATCACGCTGCTGACGCTGCGGGCGCGGGTGGGTGTGACGCGAGGGACGGGCACCCGAGGGTGAGCTTCGGGGTTGGGATGATCCGGCCAGGTAGCTCAGTCGATCCGCTCCATGGTCAACGATTGGGGAACGCGCGACCGCGAAATCCGCAGCTCAGCGTTTCGGAGTGACGATCAAGGCCCCCTCGGGGACGCCGCGCAGCTCCCCCTTCCGCCAGCAAGGACCTAGCTGCTCGTCGGGATCGGGCAACAGCGTCCATCGGGCGGCACTGACGCAAACTGGTGGGGACACCGCCCCGGTAGGATGCCTGACGCCAGCCCTCGTAGCTCAGGGGATAGAGCACCGCTCTCCTAAAGCGGGTGCCGCAGGTTCGAATCCTGCCGGGGGCACGCAGTTCAGAGGCTCGGAACGTGGGTCAGTACGAATCACGGGGAGCTATTCGGGGAGCGAGCGTGCTAGCTTGCTCCCCGTGGCGCGCAAGCAGACCCGCCCACGCGGCGAGATCGAGGCCCGGGCGAGCGGCTCCCTCCGGGTCCGCGTCTACGCCGGCGTCGACGCGCTGACCGGACGTCGGCACTTCCTCACGGAGTCGGTGCCGGCCGGGCCGAAAGCGGACGCCGAGGCGGAGAAGGTGCTCCGCCGTCTGGTGAACCAGGTCGACGAGCAGCGCAACCCCCGCACGAAGGCCACCGTGAACCAGCTCATGGACCGGTACCTGGAACTCCTGGACGTCGAGGAGACGACGCTCGACCGCTACGAGCAGGCCATCCGCATCCACATCCGGCCGCTCCTCGGGCACCTGCCCGTCGCGCGGCTCGACGGCGAGACGCTGGACGCGCACCAGGCGATCCTCCGTCGGTGCCGTGCCCACTGCGACGGTCGACCGTTCGTCGAGCATGCGGCCGACGGTCCGCACGAGTGCGGGGAGCGCTGCGGCCCGCACGTCTGCCGACCGCTCGCGTCGACGTCGATCCGGAAGGTCTACTTCTGCCTGAGCGGAGCTCTCGCCCGCGCGGTCCGCTGGCGGTGGATCACGGTCAACCCGCTCGACCAGGCGGAGCCGCCGCGGGGCTCCTCGTTCGACCCCGACCCGCCGTCCGCCGAGCAGGCGGCGGCGATCCTCAACGCCGCGTTCACCGACGTCATCTGGGGCTGCCTGCTCTGGCTCGCCATGACCACCGGTGCGCGTCGTGGCGAGCTGTGCGCCATGCGTTGGGACCGTCTCGACCTCGACCGCGCCGTGCTCACGATCAGGACCAGCATCGCCCAGCAGGGCACCCGGACGTGGGAGAAGGACACGAAGTCGCACCAGCAGCGCCGGATCGCGCTCGACGCCAACACCGTGTCGCTCCTGCGCGCCTACCGGCAGCAATGCGAGGAGAACGCCGCCGCGATCGGCGTCACGCTTGTACCCGACGGCCGGCTGTTCTCGGCCGAGGTCGACCACAGCACCTGGTTGCGGCCGTCGTCGGTCTCCAACCGCTACGCCCGGATGTGCCGCCGGCTGGGCTGGGACATGAACCTGCACCAGCTCCGGCACTACTCGGCGACCGAACTCATCGCCGCGGGTGTCGACGTCCGGACGGTGGCCGGTCGGCTCGGGCACGGCGGCGGGGGCTCAACGACGCTGCGGGCCTACACCGCCTGGGTCGCCGAGGCGGACCAACGGGCGATGAAGTCGTCCGGGGTCCGCATGCCGCTGCCGCCGTTCTCCGCCGACGCAGCAGCGATACCGCCGACGTCGACCGCGGAGGAGAGCAGCCCGTATCGCCGCATCGCGTCCGATCTACGCGCGGCGATCAGCTGCGGCGCCCTGGCCGTGGGCGATGAGCTGCCCACCGTCGAGACGCTCCGGGCCCGGTACGGCGTCTCCGCCGGCACAGCGAACCGCGCCGTCGGCCTGCTGAAGGCCGAGGGTGTCGTGACCGTGAGCCGCGGCCGCCGTGCGGTTGTTGCCGCTCAGTAGGGGCCCCGGTGGAGATCATGCACGACCACGGCCCGTCAGGCGTGACCACAGTCCGGCCCGGGACCCTCCCGCGCCCGGCGGCGTAGCGGGCGACGGAACAGGCGTCGGCCCCGCCGCCGGTGGCGGCCGATGCTGCCTCAGCGGGTTGTTCGCGTTCGCGGCTTGGAGCGCGCGCTCGGCCGCTGCGGGGCGGTCAGCCGCCGACTGGGGGCGACGGACGGCGATGCCGGCGTCGGTCAACATGCCGAGGTCGAGCGTCCAGGTCCGGGCCGATCGGTCGAGCCACTGTTGCTCCGACGCGTAGACGTGTGCGTAGGTCTTGCCGTCGTCCCAGCCGTTGACGCGGCGCAGGTGCGCGAGGGCCTCCTCGGCGCGGCCGGTGACGTTGGCGTAGCCGAGGTGGGTCACCAGGTGGCACGGCGAGCACAGGCAGATGAGACGACGCAGGGCCTGCACGCCGGTGTCGTTGTTGTAGTGCCAGCGCTCGTGGACCTCCAGTCGTCGGCTCGTGGCGCGGTCCTCGCCGTCCCCGCACGCCTCGCACCGGTACCCGGCGCGGCGCAGGACCGGGCGGCGGAGCCGCTCCCAGTCCTGCTCGGAGACACACGAGCGGACGTTGGTGAACCAGCACGAACGGGGCACGAGGTCGACGAACAGGCCGGCCCCGAACGTGCGGTCCTCCCCCGGCAGCAGCTCGGGCACCTCCGGGCGGGCGGCCCAACGGTGCAGGCCGGCTGTCGGTGGCCTGGGGTCGTACCAACGCCGGGCGGTCGGATCCCAGCGCGCGCCCTGGGCCTTCGCGGCGTCCTTCTCGGCGAAGGGCACGTCCAGGTACGCCCGCCCGGCGTTGCCGGTGCGCGGGTGCGGCACGGAAGGTTCGTGCACCATCGGTGATCCCCCGATCGCTCGACGTGGGCACCACATGTCAGGTTCGCATCCGGCACCGACACTGTGCCAATCATCTGCAGAGACGTTCCTGCACTGCGGCGGCGCATTGACGCGCGACCGTCTCGCGACGCTTATCCGGCTTCGTGTCGTGTCCTGCGTCACCTGACTGCTACCGTCTGTGTCGGTCAGTTCAGCCGTTGGTGATCGGGGGACGTTCTCGCGTGTCGGCGAACGAGTCGTTCTTCGCGCGACGGAAGGCCGCTGCCGCGTTCAAGCACGGCATCCTCGCCCAATATCCGCCGGTGTTCCTTGCGAAGGCTGGCTCGGTGACCAACGGCCGGGTGGTGTTCCTTGACGGTTACGCCGGTGAGGGCCGCTACAAGGACGGTTCGCCCGGGTCGCCGCTGTTGTTCGTGCAGGCTGCGCGGACGAAGCTCGACCGGTCGGTGACCGGGATCTTCGTCGAGCAGGATCCGGCCCGGTACTCCTTGTTGTGCCGCGCTCTGCACGATGCCGACCCCGACGGCACGGTGCCGCGCGTCGTCGAGCATGGCGACCTCGGCGAACTGCTGCCCACCCTGCTGCCGCAGGCCGCGGGCGCGGCACTGTTCGCCTTCCTGGACCCGTTCGGGACCGCGTTGGACGTGCGTCAGCTGCGCGAGGATCTGCTCGGGCGGCCGGGGCGGGCACCGACGGAGGTCCTGCTGCATTTCTCGGTGTCGACGATCGCGCGCATGGGCGGCATCCTCAACGCCGGCCGCGCGCGGGGAGCGCTGACGATCCCCGAGCACAAGACCGTCGCGCGGGCGGACGCGTTCCTGGGCGGCGACTGGTGGCGGGCAGAGTTCGAGGCGCTGAGTGGCGTCATCCCGGACACCGCAGCCGGCGGTACGTCGTGGGCCGACGCCGACGACTCCGACCCGCTGCCCGACACCGACACGGCCGTCGTGCTCACGGCGACCGACGTCGCATTGCGGGTGGCGCGTCGATTCTGCGAGCGCTTGCGCCGCGAGACGGGTTGCCGAGCGGTGTCGATGCCGGTCCGGCCCGAACCTGGCCACGCTCCCAATTACGTGCTCGTCCTCTTCACCCGCAACGAACACGGCGTCTGGCATTTCGCCGACGCGCTCGGCCGTGCCGGGCGGCACTGGCAGGAGGCCGTCCACGCCGAACGGACCCGCCGCGACGCCGCCCGGTTCGAGGCGCGCCTCGGAGCAGACCTCGGCCTGTTCACCCTCGACGACCTCGCCCCGGCGCCGCCGCCGCCGTTCGATCGCGAGCAGTACGAACGTGACCACCGCGCACGTTGGGAGGAGGCGATTGCCGCGAACTTGCACCGACTGTTCGCCGTCCACGGCAGCGGGCTGCGTCTGGTCGACCACGTGGAGGACGTGTACGGCGAGGTTCTGGGCCAGGCATGGGAGAAGCACGTCCGCAACGCGGTGAAGCGGCTGCACAAGGCCGGCCTCATCACCGACGACGGGACGGGCCGCGAGTTCTGGCGACGCTCGATCCCCGTGCAGATGCCCCGCCAGCACGGACCGGCACCGACCACGGACAGCTCTCGCGCGGGATGAGCTCTCGATGGTGCGGGCTGGCTAGATTCACCTGATCCGGCCGGTTGCGGCTGGCCGTATCCGTTGGTCGTCCTCCTCGACCTGCATGGGCATCTCGTCCCAGGTGCGGCCGTCGAGCAGCCGCCCGCCCGCTTTCGGGGTAGGGCCGCCCCACTGCTTGAAGAAGAACGGCACCTCGGCGGCCAGGCAGGCGTCCCGCAGCTCGGCCGGCCACTCGGAGTCCATGGGGCGCGCGCCCGGACCGGACTCGCCGCCAGCGATGACCCAACCGATCCCGTCGAGATCGAGCCCGTGCAGCCGGCCGAGCAGCGGTTCGCAGGACAGGAACCGCACCGCAGCGGGGACCGCGCGCAGCTCGTCGACCCGGTCGGCGACGTTCATCGTCTCGACCGACACGCCCATCCACACGTTGGCCGGCCAGGGTAGGTCGGGGGCGAGACGGCGGAGCCTGGTCGCGCGTTTGGTGAGCACCTGGTAGGTGTGCTGGGGGGTGGCGGCCATGACCGCGAACACGCGGGCGACGAACTCAGCCGGCACGCGGGCGTGGAACAGATCGCTCATGCTGTTGACGAACACGACGCGGGGCTCACGCCAGCGCAGCGGCGCGGTGAGGGTGTTCTCGTGGACGGTGACGCCGAACCCGGGGCCACTCGTGCGAGGGTCGCCGTCGTTCTGGTACTTCGCCGATCCCATGCCTTTGAGCCGTTTGGCCAGCGTGAGGGCGTAGCAGTGATCACATCCGGCCGACACGCGGTCGCAACCGGTGGTCGGGTTCCATGTCACCTCGGTCCACTCGATCCGTGACCGTCCGCTCATCGTTGTCACTCTCCGTCCTTCTGGGGCACCGTAGCCGTGACCACTGTCGGTTTCGGCGCGTCGCCCCGCGCGCCGTCGGGCTCGTTGCGTGTTCGTGCTCTCACCATGCCGCCGACCTCGGCGGCGTGACTTTGTCGGTGTTCAGCGCGGTTGACGTGTACGTGTCAACGGTTCTGGGCCGGGTCATGTCCAGCAGGCGCCGTTGTCGCAGGTGGCGTCGTCCTCCGGACCCTCGACGTCACTGCCGGCGCTGTCCGGCTGGTCGGGGTGGTCGAGTCCGGGCAGCGGGTCTTGCTGCTCGGCGACGGCGGCGAGCAGGGGCCGGTTGAACCGGGTCAAGAACACCGGATCGCGGCCCAGCTCGGCCCGCCGCGCGTTGAGCAGCGCCTCCAGGTCAGCGGCCCGCTGGAAAAGAGCCGGGCCGGTCGCGGCGCATCTGCGCCCAGGTCGAGGGCCGGTGGACCGGGCAGAACCAGCACGACGACTTCGGCGGCACCGGCAGCCCGGCCGCGGTGATGAGCCGCATGCAGTCCGCGCGGGACAGCCGCAGGTCCAACAGCGGGTAGACCACCTGCTGTCCGGGCTCAGCGCGGCGGTTGTGCGCGCGGTGCCACTCGTCCCGGGAGATCCCTACCGCCACCGTGGCCGGCTGCTCGCTGGTGGCGCCGTGCTCGCGCAGCCAGCGCCCGACAACCCTGATCTTGAAATCCGCGGTGCAGGAGCGGGTGCCGGGGGCGCCGTTGGACATCCGGACCGGGATCGGCAACGAGCGTGACCCTTCCCGGGTGAGCCGCCCGTACAGGGTTTCGGTGCTGCCGTCGCGGCGGCGTCGGTGCAGCTCGTGCAGCTCGATCCCGTGCGCGGTGGCGAACGGGGCGGCGTCTCGCGCAGGTAGATGAGGGTGGCCGGGTCCTCGGAGTCCTCCCCGACGTTGGCGAACAGGAACACCCGGAAGTCGATTCGCCGCTCGGCGGCCAGCACGAGCAGCGCGGTGGACTGCACCCCGCCGCCGTAGCTCACCGTCCGCAGCCCACCCGGCCCGACCGGGCCGTTCACCGCGCACCGCCGTCGATGTCGGCCCCGGTGCCGGCCTGGTCGCCGGTCTCGCCATCGTGCGCGGTCGTGCCGGGGGTGGCTCGGAGCGCGGCCAGCTTGGCGTAGGGCATCCGCTGGTCCGCCCAGCGGGCCCATCGTGCGCTGTCCCCGCCGTGCACCTCCCAGCCGGCAACCCGGCGATCCCGACGGGCTGCGTGGCGGGCGTCGGCGACCTCGAGCGCGGCCCGGGTCGCCACGATCAGCGGAGCGGCCGGGTCGGTCTCGGCGAGCACCGCCACCTGGTGCGCGATCGCCAGAGCCTCGGTAACCTCGCTCACCGTCACGTTCGCCGGCGCACCGGTGTCCCGGTCCTCGCGCAGCGTCAGCACGTTGGTGCGTTCCGCCCGGCCGGCGCTCACCGGGTCGTCCCCGCGTAGCGCAGCCAGGACGCCCGGTCCAGGTCCAGCTCTGCCGCCGGGCGAGGGAGCTCTGGGTGCTCGGCGCGGGCCAGCCGCTCACCAGCTGGGGACAGTGGGGCGGTGACGACGAGGGAGCCGGCGTACTCGCCAATGCCCAGGCCCAGCTCCCGGTCGGAGCTGGACAGCTCCAGGTACACCACCGGAACGGCATCGTCGTCCTGCGCCGGGTCGGCGCGTGGGTCGGAGGTCCAGGCCCGCAGGAACGTGTAGCGGAGCACATTCGGCTCCGGCGCCGGAACGATCGCGTCGACGAGGTCGAGCCAGCGCGCCAGGTCGCCAGGTTCCGCGATCACCTGCCACTCGTCGTGGTTGCCGACACGGTAGGTGTCGTCCGCGAGTGCCGCCCAGAGCTGCGCGAGCGCGGCGGCCCGACGTCGCCAGCCCGCGCGGTCCGTCGGCGGGTACAGCACCGGGCCGATCACCGTCCCTCTCCGTTCTCGCCGTCGCCGTCGCCGTCGCCGTCGGGGTCGGGGTCGTCGGGTCGGTCGGGGGTGAAGTCCTCGCCGCACACCCCGCAGGTGATCGGGCCTGCCTCCAGCACGGACGGGGCGGCCCGGATCCGGCGTCCGCACCCGCACACGCACGGCGGTGGGCTGGGCTTCTTGCTGCCACCGCCGGTGATCTCGGCGGAGCGGTGCAGCCGCAGCACCCGCCCGAGTTCGGCGATCACCGAGGCGTAGGTCTCGCGGGTGGCCGTGGGGATGGTGGTCAGGGACCAGCCGATGCGGTCGTCCTTGGTGACCTCGATCCCGACCTCCTCGGCGAGCGCCTTGAACCGGGCGTTGTGCCACCGGCCCTGCCGGGAGGTGTCCTTGATGTCCCGGACGTGCGCGAGCGCGTGCGCGGCCTCGTGCAGCAGGGTCGCGAGCACCTCGGCCGGGCCGCGGGCCAGACCCTCCCCGCCGACGAAGACCTCCGGCAACCGCATCGGCCCTCCCTGCTCGCTGCCCGCCACCGGTTCGCCCTCCGGGTCGCCGGCGCCCTCCGGGGCGGTCTGCTGCTGGTCGGGGTCGGCCCAGCGCATCGCCGCGAAGTGCCCCAGCCGCAGCCCGCCCGGCCCGCCGATCGACCCGGCGCCGAGCACCATCACGACCGCCGGGATCTCCGGGTGCCGGGCCCGGATCGCCGCCCACGCTCCCTCCAGGGCGGCCACCATCGGCGCGCTGATCGGCTCGGCATCGACCGCTGCTGCCTTGACCGGGGCGCTCACCACGGGAACCACGTCTCACCCGGGGTCATGGTGACCTCGACACCGTTGGCGAACACCGCGTAGCGCCAGTCCGGGTGCGGCGCCACCGTGGACACGTAGGGCTTGATCGCGACGATCGGGCCGTACCCGAGGGTCCACGGCGCGGCCTCGATGGCGATCACGTCGCCGACCCGCAGGTCGTCGGTAGGCACCGGTCCGGTGGTGTAGATCGTCGGCGTCGAGCTGGTGGTCATGCTGGCCTCCCGGCTGTGCTGGGCCTGTCGGCCCGTCCCCTTGGGGTGGCGGGGCGCTGTGTTCCCCGCCGCCGTAAGGCGTCCCAACACGGCCGGAGAGGCTCAGGGTCAAGGGCGGCCGCAGGCCGTCGCGCAGCGATGCGGAGCGCAGCGGAGCACCCTTGACGCTGAGACCGGCCGTGTTAAGCCAAGGGCCGACAGGCCCCCGCCGCAGGCGGTCCATCGGGGCTGTTGCTCGGCCCGCGCGGCCGTGAGCGCGAACCCCCGCCGCGCCCGCCCGGCGGCCCGGCCCGACACCCGCCCCCCGCCTCGACCTGCGCAAAGGCGCCCGAAACTGTCAGGGGTCGGGTGCACACTGCAGTCATGGAGCAGACCGGGCACGTAGCGAAGTGGGTGGACCAGCTCGACGACATGGCGGTGGAAACCACCGACGCGATGCTGCGCGCCGGCGGGTCGGTGCAGGCGCCGACGGTGCGGGTGCTGGTCGACGGGATCCAGCCGGCGTTCGTCGGACAGCTGGGGTGCCGGCCGTTCTACCGCGGGCAGGACGCGCAGGCCGCGGTCGCGGTGATGGGCCTGTTCGGGTCCATGCTCGACGCGTCGCGGCTGCTGATCAGCTACGAACACTCCGACATGGCGCTCGCGTGGCAGGACACCGGCGCCGACGACGCACCGACCGGCGTGGTGGTCATCGACGCCGCCCGCGACCCGCGCCGGGACCCCGACGGCGGGCACACGATCCGCTGGCACCCGGTGCGCTACACGATGGGCACCGACAGCCAGGGCCGTCCGTCGGTGCTGCCGCAGTGGGGCCCGCCCGCCCGCTACCCGGGCGGTCGTCTGCCCGCGGCAATCTCCCAGCTCCTCGCGATCTGGCGCGAACCCCGCCCCTGGGCGGATGAGGAGTTCCTGCGCGTGCTGGCCGGCTGGGAGCAGACCGGCTACACGATGCGCTGGATCGAGCGTCCCGCCGGGGAGCAGCACCAGCCTCGCTGGATGCGGCTCCTCGCCCCGGTGATGTAACAGCACACTCAGAGAGAAGGCTGGACACGGCGCGAGTGGCGTGTGCTAGCTTCTCCCTCAGCTCCTGCCAGTCGCCCGCACTTCGCGGTCGCACTGAGCCGAGCGGAAGAGAGGATAACTGTGTCCGTTGATGACCAGTTGGACGTTGACGAGTCGGTTGAGGGCGAGCTGTTCGGGATTCCGAAGGCTCCGGACCCCGATCTCGTCAAGAAGATCCAGGCCGAGGCACTGATCCAGGCTGGCTTCGTCGACCAGGGTGAGGACGGCGAGATCCTCGCCAGCTACCGGAAGTTGCAGAACGCCGTGGTGCAGGTGATGCATGAGCGGCACATCGTGCGGTCCAAGAAGGACTTCAACTCCGGAGCGGTCACGAAGTTCGAGTTGTACCAGGAGATGCTGCCCGACGCTCCTGGAGTGCAATCGGTGGCCGACACTGTGGATGAGAAGGCGGCCCAGGACGATCTGATGCGCAAGCTGTGGACCTACCTGAACACGGGTACGACCGGCTTCGTGCAGAAGAACGCGGCGGGTGAGGCCCTCGTGCTGTGCGAGGGCGACGTCCCCCGCACGAAGATCAACGAGGAGAACGGGCGCCGTGAACCACGGACCGAGAAGGGACGCTTCCTCACCGACGACGGCGAGTTGATCCTCACCTACTACACCGGCCCGGCCGGCGCAGCGTTCATCAAGCAGGCGCGCAAGCTCGAGGCGCAGTTGGGCATGGTGGGGAAGCGGCGCCCGGAGCTGGCGGCATCGGTGGCCAAGCAGGTGGGGGCCATGGTCAAGCAGGCAGTCACCTCGGTCCCACACGCCGACCCGCGGCAGGTCGCTGCTCTGACCGCCGGTAACGGCGGCGACGCTGAGGGCGATCAGTAGCACGATGACCACGCCGCTCCCGCCGGAGTGGAACTCGTGGCTGCAGGAGGCGCAGCGGCTCGCGGCCGCTGCGCCTCTGCGCCGCAACGAGATGTCCACCCGCGGCCCCC
The DNA here is from genome assembly GCA_050701075.1 of Pseudonocardia sp. GTDB lineage: Bacteria > Actinomycetota > Actinomycetes > Mycobacteriales > Pseudonocardiaceae > Pseudonocardia. The sequence continues at coordinate 11,629 of JBOHEP010000189.1, forward strand.
AGGACCCGAAGTTCGCGTTGGGCGATTTCCTCACCACGGTGCCGGAAGCCCACCTCGAGTCCTTGGCCAAGGCGGTGGGCGAGGATCCCGGGCAGTTCCGTAGCTACCGTGACGTGGCCTCCACGTTGCCGCCGGCCGTGCGGGTCAAGGCGTCGTGGAGCGTGCACCGCAACCTGCGCCACCGGCCGGAGCTACTGCGCGACGGGTTGACGGTGCGGCAGGCGAACAAGCTCGTCGGCGGTAAGCCGATTGATGAGAAGCCGGACAGCCGCCGGCCGGTCGATGAACGCGCAGCGCAGGTCCGGGCAGCCCTAGCCGATCCCGACGTGTTCGCGGTCATCGACACCGAACTCGCTGCTGGCCGCAACGCGCGGAAGGTCCGCGGCATGGCTCGTCGCGTGGTGTCGGAGCACAACGCGCGCGGGCGGGAACTCGAGGCGGAGCTGCGGGCCCTGCAACAAGCCAAGTCGCCCTACGAGGCGACGGTGCGAGCGGAGCTGGACCTGAATAAGGCGACCCAGCTGGTGCACGCAGTCGGGGCAAGTTTGGAGGACCTTCCGCAGGCTGAGCGTCTGGTGGCCGCGCTCAAGGAGCTAAGCGTCGAAGTTGCCTCGGTCTTGGCCGCGGCCGAGCCCTCGCACGATCCCGAGGCCCCGTTCGTCGTCAACGGGGAGGTGTGGCAGGACCGGCCTGCGCGAGCGGCATTGATCCGCTCCAACCAGGAGTTCCTGTCCGGGGATGGGCGGGTCGTCGTCGACGTTGTCGACGATGACCCGCCCTGATCTCGACGTCGGGTGCCCGGACCAGCCCCGTTCTACGTTGCAGCGCCCGGTATCGCGGATGGTTCGGGGTCGGTGGAGCGGAGCCGGCGGCGGCGTAGCGTGGCCGCGGCGACGCGCAGCCGTTCAGCGCGGTCGGGCTCGAGCCCGAGGACCTCACCGAGCAGCACCGCGTCGACCTCGGTGACGACGTCGCGCCAGCGTCCAGCGCGCAGGGCGGAATCGAGGTCCGATCGGCGGGGCTCGAGTCGGGTCCACGCGGCGTTCAGCGCCTCACGATCGGGCAGCGGTAGCCGTGCGGCCTCCTTCAGCTCCATCTTCAGCACCCCCCCGCCGTAAGAACGGCCGAACACCTCGGCGCCGAGCATGGTCACTGAGTTCAGAGCCACGATCGGGAGGGCGTCCGCGGCGACGGGTGGTGCATCCGGCCGAAGTCGAACGGCATGCGTCGAGTTGACCATCACCGATCCGGCGCTGTTGGTGACCAGGCGGGGCGTCACATGGCTCATGTAGGTCATGAACAGATCGGGTGGCGGCACCACTCGCGGGCGCCACCAAGGCGTCCGGACCGAGCACTTGTACGCCCGGTCCACCTCGAGCTCCTTGCCGCGGGCAAGGTAGCGGGCGAGGCCACCGGTGGGGTGGTCGTCGACCGGGTTGAGCATCCACACCCGGTCGCCCTGGCCGCGGAGCACCTCCCAGTCCGCGGCGGAGAATCCCGCCCCGCGCAGCGCTCGCCCACCGGGAGGCAGCATAGGGGTGAGGTGACGGCCGGGTTCGAGGTTGTACTCGAGTCGGGTGGACTCCGACACAGCGAAGAAGTCGTTGGCGCCGGTCACCGTGCCTAGCTCAAGCTGTGCGTAGGAGTCCAGGTCGACGAAGTGCCCGGCAAGCACCTGGCGGAACACCGTTTGAGACTCGACCGGCAACAGAAGGTCGGTCCACTTCCCGGCCGCCGGAGGCGGCACCGCATCACCATCGAAGGCGTGCAGGTCCGGGAGATCGGTGCCGGTGCCCACCCGGTGCAGCCCGAACGAGCGGGTCCCCCCAGAGCCGCCGGCGACGAGTAGGACAACCTGCTCGGAGGCGTCGGCAAACTGCAGCTCGTCGAACAAGACCAGGTGGACGCGGGCGAAACGCTCCCGCAGCCACAACCGCACCGGCTCGGCATAGTCGACGGTGAACAGCTCGGCCGGAACCACCATCGCCAGCCGGCCTTGCGGTGCGAGGAACGCAGAGGCGTGAACCAGCGTCGCCGCCCAAGACGAGGCCAGCCCGGACAGCCGCACGCCCTGGGACAGCGCGGCTGCCGCTGAACGCGCACGAGCTGCGCCGCGGTGGGCCTGGTAGCGAACGAACGGCGGGTTCCCGATCACCGCATCCATCCAGGGCAGCCGGGCGTCCACCTGCCCCGGGGTCGGCTCCTCGAAGAAGTCACCGGTCATCAGCTGCGCGCCTGTCCCGGTCTCGCCCAGAAGCTGCGCGGTCTGCTCCAGCGACCGGGCGTGCACGTCAATGCCGTGCAGCCGCTGGGCGATCTCCCCCGCCGCGACGCCGGTGGACTCGAGCTGTCGAGCGCACGCCAGGAGGAAGACGCCTTCCCCACATGTCGGGTCGAGAACACGGCCCTCGCCTCCTCCCCGCACGGCCCACTGCGCGAGGTACTCCGCGATGGGGTACGGCGTGAAGAACGCGCCACGCTGCTTACGCAGAGCAGGCCCGTCGACGGGGTCGAGCGCTCCGGTCTTGGTCATCGTGGGACGCACGCTACCGGTCCCTTGGCCGCGCGCCGACGTCCCGCCAGGGCGGCCCTGCCGGTGACCGTGGCCGGTCATCGCTGGAGGGCGTCGCCGTCGAACCCGTCGCCGGCGTCCCGGTCATGGGCTGGAGCCTGCTCGTCGTGCTCGTTCCACCGGATCAGTTCCTCGCGGCGCTGCTCGTCGGGATCGACACCCGCATCCGCCGTGTCCGCGACGCCGTCGGCGTCGGCGTCGTCCTGCTCGTCGTCGGTGAGCGCGGCGGCCTCGGCGGCGCGGCGGGCCTCGACCTCGGCGACGGCGAGCCGGGCCCGGTCCACGGT
>JBOHEP010000190.1:0-8213 GCA_050701075.1 Pseudonocardia sp.
AGCACGCCGGGGGTGAGGTCCCCGGTCGCCACCCGGGTGGCGCCGACGCCGAGCACCGCGGCCTGCGCGAGGTCCGACAGCAGCGCGACGAACGGGAAGTACGTGGCGATGTAGCCCTGGGCGCGCAACCGGGACCGCCGGTAGGCGAGGCTGCGCTCGCCGAAGTCCGCCGCGCTGCGCTCCTCCCGGACGTAGGCCTGGGCCACCCGCACGCCGGTGATGTTCTCCTGCATGTCGGCGTTCACCGCGCTCACCCGCTCGCGGGCCTCGGTGTAGGCCGCCGACGACAGCCTCCGGAACACCACCGTCGCGGCGATCAGCACCGGCAACGGGGCCAGCGCGACGAGCGCGAGTGCGGCGTCGGTGAGCAGCAGCGCGACGGCCACGCCGACCACGGTGAGCAGGCTGACCGCGGCCTGCGCCAGGCCGGTCTGCAGGAAGATCGACAGCGAGTCGACGTCCGTGGTGAGCCTCGTCATGATCCGGCCGGACATCTCGCGCTCGTAGTAGTCCAGACCCAAGCGCTGCAGGTGCGCGTAGCTGCGTACCCGCAGCAGGTACAGCAGGCTCTCCCCGGCCCGCGCGGCGACCACGGTCTGCGCGGCGACCACCAGCCAACCCGCCGCGACGACCCCGAGCCCCAGCAACACCGCGATGAGCAGGACCTCCGGTGCGGAGGCGGTGATCCCGCCGTCGACGGCGTACCGGGCGACGGTGGGAAACGCCAGCGTGCTGAGCGCGTCGAGGCAGACCAGGGCCATCGTGAGCGCGATCAGGCCGCGGACGGGCGCCAGCAGCCGGCGCAACCGGAAACCGGGATCGGGAGCTGTCGGGGCCTCGCCCCCGAGCCGGGGTTCCTCCTGGGCGGGCGGCAGCGCCGCCACCGCCGCCACCAGCTCCGCAGTGGCCGGGAGCCCCCCGACCATGGCCGAGCCGCCACCGCCCATGCCGCCACCCGGGCCCATGCCACCGGGTCGCCCGCCGATACCGGACGCGGCCACCGCCGCCCGGACCGCCTGGCCCGACACACCGGCCGGAACGGAGTCGGGGTCGGGCCACAGCTCCGGGCTGACCCCGTCCGTGTTGGACACGGTTGGCGCGACTCGCTCGTGCGGGTCCCCCGACTCGTGCACCTGAGTATCCGGCGTCGCGGGGAACAGGTTGCGGAACACCTGGCAGCGGGCTGTCAGGTCGGTCTCCGTTCCGACGTCGACGACCCGGCCGGCCTCGAGCACGGCGATCCGGTCGGCGAGCGCGAGTGTCGAGCGGCGGTGGGCGACGAGCACGGTCGTCCGCCCCGCTGTCACGTTGCGGAGCGTGTCGTGAATCGCGGCCTCGGTGGCGGCGTCGACCGCGGACGTGGCGTCGTCGAGCACCAGCACCCGGGGGTCGGTGAGCACCGCCCTGGCCAGCGCGATCCGCTGCCGCTGGCCACCCGACAGGGTGAGGCCGCGCTCGCCGACGGGGGTGTCGAAGCCGAGCGGGAGCGCGTCGACGAACTCGGCCACCTGGGCGGCCTGCGCCGCCGCACGCACCTCGGCGTCGGTGGCGCCCGGGCGGCCGTAGGCGATGTTCGCCCGGATGGTGTCGGAGAACAGGAACGCCTCCTCGAACACCACCCCGAGCTCGCCGCGCAGCTCGGCCAGGCGCAACGCCCCAAGCGGCACCCCACCCAGGCGCAGCTCGCCGCCCTGCGGGTCGTAGAACCGCGGGAGCAGCAGCGCCACGGTCGACTTCCCCGATCCCGACGAACCGACCAGCGCGAGGGTCTCCCCCGGCTCGACACGCAGCGACGCCCCGTCCAGCACCGGTTCGCGGCGCGAGTAGCCGAAGCGCACATCGTCCAGCTCGACCGACAGCGGACCGTCGGGCAGCCGGACCGGATCCGGCGGATCCACGACATCGGACTGGGAGTCGAGCAGGTCATACACCCGCTCGGCGCCCGCCCGCGCCAGCTGCGCGCTCACCACCAGGGCGCCGACCAGCCGGGCCGGCCCGACCAGCTGCGCGACATAGGTGGTGAACGCCAGGAAGGTGCCGAGCGTGATAGCGCCGTCGATCGCCATCGCGCCCCCGATCCCGATCACCACGACCTGACCGAGAGTGGGCAGCGCCAGCAGCGTCGGGCTGAGCCGGGCGGTCAACCGGGCCGCCCGCATCCGCTCGGCGTAGAGCCGCCCGGCGCCCCGCGCCAGCGTGGCGACCTCCCGGGACTCCTGCCCGAAGCCCTTCACCACCCGGACACCGGTGACCGTCTCCTCCACCTGCTGGGCGACGTCCGCGGCACGCTGCTGAGCCGACCAGGTGGCCGGGAACAGCGATCGTCGGGAACCGAACGTCACCCATCCGGCGACCGGCAGCAGGACCAGTGCCACCAGCGTGAGCAGCGGCGAGAGCCACACCATCGCCGCGACCGAGGCCACCACGAACACGACGAGACCCAGCGCCAGCGGCGCGATCGAGAGCAACGTCTGGACCAGCTGCAGGTCGGTGATCGCCCGGGAGGCGACCTGGCCGGTGCGCAGCGCGTCCAGCTGCCCGCCGTCGAGGCGCTGCACCGCGGCGAACACCTGGCCGCGCAGGTCGTGCTGCACGTCGAGGGCGAGCCGGCCGGCCAGGTAGCGGCGCAGGAACGACATGCCGAACCGCAGCAGGGCGAGCCCGACGATCGCGGTGACGACCGCCCCGAGCACCTCGGTGGAACCGGCTACCGCATCGTCGACGGCCACCTTCACCAGCAGCGGGCCGATCGCCTCCAGGCTGACGCCGAGCACCGACGCCAGCAACGCACCGAACATGACGCCGCGGTGCCGCATGCAGGCCCGCAGGAGGCGTCGGATCCAACCGGGCGAACGGGGATCGGCTGGGACGGACACATGTCCACGTTAGGTGACCCGTCGCCCGGGACCCGCGCCCGAACCGCGCTGGCACGCGTCGAGTCCCACGTCGACGTGTGCCAGCTGTCAGAAACCGAACGTCATGATCGGGACGAGACCACCTTCCCGCAGCCGGTCGAGGACGAGACGCTCATGGGGCACGACGGGATCGGGTAGCGCGTCGAGGGCGAACCACCGCAGGTCCGCGGACTTGTCGATCTCCATCCGTCTTGGCTCGCCGGCCCACCGGCGACACTCGAAGACGAAGTCGACCCGTTCGTCGAGCGGGATCTGGTTGCCCGCCGTACGGTGCACGACGGTGAGCGGCACCAGGTCGGCCGGCGTGATCGTCACACCCAGCTCCTCGGCGGCCTCCCGGCACGCGGCCACCATCACCGACTCGTCCGCCTCGACGTGCCCGGCCGCGGCGGCGGCCCAGTGACCGTCGCGGAACCCCGTGCCCTGACGGAGCGCAAGCAGTACCTCGTCGTCACGCCGGAACAGAACATAGGTGGCGGGCACGACGCGAAATCTCACCGTCCTACCCTAGGATGTGATCGTCGATCTTGCTGTTCCCCGGGGTAGCCACCCGGTGTTTCGATGCGTGAATAGTGACCCGCTGTCCGATTCACCCGATCATGCGGATGTCAACCCGTCAGCCCGATCCGCTCCGACAGCTCCCGCAGCTGGGGCGCATCCGACCGCTCCCGAAGCTCTGAAACAATCAGACGGGGGTGCGCCTGGAAACGCATCCAGTCTGGAGCCAGCTCCTCCATCGCGAGCAGGGTGGTCAAGGCGTGGTCGTCCGCGCCGGTCCGGACCTGTGACACGGCGACATCGGACAGGTGCCGAGCCCGCGCCGCCACCGGCAGTACCGTGACTTGTGGCATCCGGCGAGCCACGGTGAGCGCCGCCCCGTAGTGCTCGGTGGCGACGTCCACGTCCACGATCTGCATCAGCACCTGATCGGCCCGAACGCCGTCTCGTAGTCGTTCCGCACGCCGGTTCGGGTCGCGGCGTCCCGGGACTCGGCCAGCAGGGTGCGTGTTGCATGCTCTCCCGTACCGCGATCCGCGCCGCGTCGGACTGATCACCGTGCGTCATCGTGCACGCGGCGACCTGCAGGAGCCGTGCGGTAGCGTTGCGGGCCGCACCTCGGTCATCCTCAGCCGCGTGAGCGACGAGCGCTCGCGCTCGGGTGATCTGCTGCGGCAGGAGCGTCGTCAGTTGCTGGTAGCGGCCCGCCCAATAGGCACCCCACGCGTAGGTGACCGCGCGTTGCACCTCCCCCACCTCGACGTCGGTCTCCAGCAGGTCGTGGGAAAAGAGGTCGTCGACGGAGGTCAGGACGCGCCTGGTCGCGACCACTCCGGCGTGTTCACTGGGGATTCGAGCCGCTTGGGCGGGTCGGCCAGCAGCGCGCTCACATCCCGATGGTGCCGTCGCTACCGTCACTCATGTCCGAGACACCTCATTCTCGGTCCGCAGCCCGAACGCTCCCAGCGTCGCGAGACTTTCTCACCCTCAAAGCTTACGTCACAGGGATCACCCTCGAAGCTCGTGTCACACGCGCGTCTCCACCCCCCACCGATTCCACGAGGAGACCATGGCGAACACGCCCGACGAGATGGTCACCCTGGTCAAGGAGCTGGTCGCGCTGCCGCCGGGCTGCTCCGGGCGGCGGCCAGGTAGCCCTGCCCACCGCGCCCATGGGAGTCAGCCGACCACGACGGACTCAAGATCGAGCTCACGCAACGGCGTGACTTGCACATTGCGCAGCCGCTCGGACCAGCCGGACTGAGTGGTGAGGAAGTACACCGGGATCGCGGGCATGTCCTCGATGATCATCCGCTCGGCCTCCTGATATAACGCGGCCGCCTGGTTCTGCGAGGTTGCGGCGTCCGCCTGGGCGAGCTTGGCATCGACCGCAGGGTTCGAGTAAAGGCCGTCGTTGGACGATCCGCCGGTGCGGTACTGGGGGTTGAGGAAGTTCTCGATCGACGGATAGTCGGCTATCCATTCGGAGCGGTAGATCGCCGACATCTTCCGCTCATTGATCTGCTGCCGGAACTCGGCGAACGTCGGGACCCGGACGAACGTGCATTCGGTGTCGAGGGCGTTGGCGATGCTGTTGCAGGCCACCGTCACCCACTCCACATTACCTGCGTCGACGTTTGAGGTGAGCTGGACCGGACCGGTGAAGCCGGTGCCGTCGAACAGCCGCTTGGCCTCCTCGGGGCGGAACTCGCACAGCTCGCCGCACTGGTTCCCGGCACGGCCAGGGATGTTCGGTGCGACCAGACCATCAGCGGGGGGCCGGGCGCCGCTGAAAATCTGCTCGTTGATCTGCTCGCGGTTGATCGCCATCGAAAGTGCCCGACGTAGGTCGGGATTGGCGTAGCGCGGGTCGTAGAACGGGAAGCTCACGGTCTGGACAGCCAGCACCGGCCGGGACCCGTAACGGCCTTCGAGATCGGTCCGGTAGAGATCGTCGGTCAGCCCGGACGCCGGGATCGTGTTGAGAAAGTCGAGGTCGTTCGCGACCACGTCGGCATAGGCGGATTCGAGCGACTCGTAGATCCGGAACTCGACGCCTGCGATACTAGGCTTGCGCTTACCGACGTAGTCCGCATAGCGGCTCAGCATGATATCGACGCCTGGCCGGCGGGACTCGAAGCGAAACGGGCCGTTGCCGATCGGGGCGGCCTCGAACGCTTCCTGGTCGGCGAAGAACGAACCGGGCAGCGGCGAGAACGCCGCGTAGCCGAGCTGCGTCGGGAACACCGCGAACGGCTCGGCCAGGGTGACCTCGATCGTATGATCGTCCACCACACGCAGCCCGGACATCTCCTGCGCGGCCGGCGCCGGGCCCTGCCGCGGCCCGTCAGGGCCGTCCGGATCCTCGGTGTGGACATCCCCGTACCCCTGGATCCGGGCGAAGAAGCCGGCGGAATGCTGCCCGTTGGGCGAGTAGGCGGTGTAGTTCCAGGCGTCGACAAAGTTATGCGCTTGCACCGGGGTGCCGTCGTGGAACGTCCAGTCCCGCTTGAGGGTGATCGTGTACACCGTGGAGTCGACGGTCTCGATTGACTCCGCCACTTCGTTGTACGGTTCCGCCGTCTTCGGGTCGTACTCCACCAGACCGGTGAACAGTGCATCGACCACCTTGCCGCCACCGGTCTCCGTGGTGTTGCCCGGCACCAGCGGGTTCTCCGGCTCGGTGGCGAAGACGCTGATCGTGTCGTCCTGGAGCGCGCCGGCATCATCGGACTGCCCGCAGGCCATGGCTACCATCGCGAGAATGACAGGCGTGATCAGCCATGCTGCAACTCGTCGTGTTCCCATCGTTCCTGTCCCTCGTTGTTGAATCCGACGGGTCTGTCAGGCGGCTTCGATCTTGACGAAATCGACCATGCCGAGGTCGTTCACCTCGATGTTCTTGACCTTGTTCGTGTAGCCGTAGACGTGCCGCAGGTACCACAGCGGCACCGTCGGCAGGTCTTTCCCGATGATGTCCTCGGCCTGCTGGTAGAACGTGATCGCCACATCCGGGCTGCTGGCCAGATCGCCCGCGGAGATCAGGCTGTCGACGTCCTTGTTGCAGTACCCGTAGAAGTTCGACGAGCTGCTGCAGGTGTACAACGGGCTGAGGATGCTCTCCGGCGCCGGGTAGTCGTATGTCCAGGCACTGCGGAACACGCCGACACCGAGGGTCTTGGCTTCGAGCTTGGTGAGCATGTCGCTGTACTGCGCCTCGGCCTTCTCGACGCAGTCGACGCCCAGGTTCTCCGTGATCTGGCCGCAGACCGCGTCGACCCAGTCCTGGGAGCCGCCATCGACGTTGTAGGTGATCTCCACCGGCCCGACGAAACCGCTCTGCCGCAGGAGCTCCTTCGCTCTGGCCGGATCGAACTGGCAGGCCTCACCGCAGGTGTTCTCGCGGTAGCCCGGGATGCCCGGCTGGAGGAACGAGTGCGCCGCCGTGCGAGTGCCGTCGAAGACGGTCTCGACGAGACTCTCGCGGTTGATCGCCATCGAGATGGCCTTGCGCACTTCCGGCTTCGCGTACTTCGGATCGAAGCTCGGGAAACCGAGGGACCCGATCCCCGCCCTCGGGCTCAGCCGGAACCGCTCACCCAGGGCCAACTTGGCGTCTTCCAGTTTCCCGAGCGGGAGCACGGGGGCCACATCGACCTTGCCTGCGATCAGGTCGTCGTACTGCGCCTCGAGGGTCGGGTAGATGTTGAACGTGACGCCCTTGACTCTGGGTTTCTCGCCCGGGAACGCGTCATAGCGCTCGACTTCGATGGACGTGCCATGTTGCCAGGCGCCCTTCATCTTGAACGGGCCGTCTCCGACGGGGGCCTCACCGAAAGCCTTGTTAAAGCCCGTGCCCTCGAAGGCGACCTGCGGCAGCGGCGCGAAGGCGAGGTTGACCAACATCGCCTTGAAGTTGACATACGGGGCCGCCAGGGTGACCTCGAACGCAAGGTCGTCGATCTTCTTGAGGCCCTTCAGCCGATCCGCGGTCGGCGTCGCCCCTTCTGCGGAAGGGTTGACTTCGGCGAAACCGTCGATCTTGGCGAACAGGTAGTTGGTGTCCTGGGCGTTGGGCTTGTACGCCGCCCGGTGCCACGCCTCGATGTAACTGTCCGAGGTCACCTGCTCCCCGTTGTGGAAGGTGTATCCGTCCTTGAGCGTGATGGTCCAGACCTTGTTGTCCTTGGTCGTGACGGACTCGGCGGCGACCTCTTGTGGTTTGCCCTGCTCGTCGGCCTTCACCAGCGGGGTGAAAAGCGACGAGAGCACGAGCAAGCCCTGCGTCTCCCCGGTGTCCGAAGGGATGAGGCCGTGCTTCGGCTCACCGATGCCGATGCTGACCACCGAGTCGGCGTTTTCGCCGCCACCACCGCCCGGATCAGTGCTCTTGTCTCCACCGCAGCCCGCCAGTCCGACAGCGAGCACGAATGGGATGGCGGCGAATAGAGTCAGTCTGCGAACCTGCATGGTACCTCCTTGTTTCCTTTAGCTGCTCTTAGATCCGGCGACGAACTCGGTGGTTCCGGTCATCGCAGCCCGTCCGCAGTCTCCAGGTCTTCCGGGTGGTCACCGGTCGTTGCGGGCCACCGCAAAAGGGTGGGTATCGTCAACACGACCACCACGAGGTTGATCACGCCACCGATGACCCATGGCGCGGACAGTCCGAAACCGTCCGCCGCGAAACCACCGGCGAGAGCACCCAGGGGAAGCGCCCCGAAACAGATCATCCGGCTGGCCGAGTTCACCCTGCCCCGCAGGTCGTCAGGAATCAGCCGTTGGCTGAGCGACTGGGCCATC
>JBOHEP010000191.1:0-1682 GCA_050701075.1 Pseudonocardia sp.
GCGCGTAGCGGCGCATCAGCACAGCAGGAGTTTTCGTAGTGAGCATGCCTCTGACCGACAAGATCTCCGGATCCGTCCCCGAGGGCATCACCAACCCGCCGATCGACGACCTCCTCGGCCAGGTGAGCTCCAAGTACGCGCTGGTGATCTACGCCGCAAAGCGTGCCCGGCAGATCAACGACTACTACTCCCAGCTCGGCGAGGGCCTGCTGGAGTACGTCGGACCGCTCGTCGAGCCGGGTCCGCGGGAGAAGCCGCTGTCCATCGCGATGCGCGAGATCCAGGCCGGCATGTTGGAGCACACCGAGGGCGGCGAGTAGTTCGCCATGCCCGCGCCCAGAGTTCTGCTGGGCGTTTCCGGCGGGATCGCGGCCTACAAGAGCGCCGAGCTGCTCCGCCGGCTCACCGAGACCGGGCACGCGGTGCGGGTGCTGCCCACCGTGTCCGCGCTCGAGTTCGTCGGGGCGGCCACGTTCGAGGCGCTGTCCGGGCAACCGGTGTACACCGGTGTCTTCACCGACGTGCCGTCGGTCTCGCACGTGACGCTGGGCCAGCAGGCGGATCTGGTCGTCGTCGCGCCTGCCACGGCCGACCTCATGGCCCGGGCTGCGCACGGGCGCGCCGACGACCTGCTCACCGCCGCGTTGCTCACCGCGCGATGTCCGGTGCTGTTCGCCCCGGCCATGCACACCGAGATGTGGGAGCACCGGGCCACCCGCGCGAACGTCGCCTTGCTGCGGTCGCGGGGCACCGTCGTGATGGAACCGGCATCGGGCCGGCTCACCGGCGTAGACACCGGCCCCGGTCGGCTGCCCGATCCCGCCGAGATCGCCGAACTCGCCCGCCTGCTGCTGGAGCGCCCCGACTCGCTGCCGCGCGACCTCGCGGGCCGTCGGGTCGTGGTATCGGCGGGAGGCACCCGCGAAGCCCTTGACCCCGTGCGGTTCCTCGGTAACCGGTCCTCGGGGCGACAGGGTTATGCGCTGGCCCGGGTCGCGGCCCAGCGGGGTGCGGCGGTCACGCTGGTCGCGGCGCACACCTCCGACCTGGGTGATCCGGCGGCTGTCGACGTGGTGCGGGTCGGCTCGGCCCTGGAGCTCCGCGACGCGATGCGCACCGCGGTGAAGGGCGCCGACGCTGTGGTGATGGCCGCCGCGGTGGCCGACTTCCGCCCTCTGACACCGGTCGGCCACAAGATCAAGAAGGGGCCGGGCGACCCGGCCCCGGTGCTGCTCACGACCAACCCGGACATCCTCGTCGAGCTCGTCGCGGCGCGGGCACCGGGTCAGGTCGTCGTCGGGTTCGCGGCGGAGACCGGCGACGCGCGCGGGGACGTGCTGGACCACGGGCGGGAGAAGCTCGCCCGCAAGGGGTGCGACCTGCTGGTGGTCAACGCCGTGGGGGACGGCACCGCGTTCGAGGTGGCCGACAACGCGGGCTGGCTGTTCGGGTCCGACGGCACCGAGTTGGAGCTGGCGTCGGGATCCAAGGCGCTGCTGGCCTCCCGCGTCTGGGACGCCGTCGCCACCCGCCTGTAGACGGTGTGTCTCGCATCCACACCTCGAAGATCGCCGGCTCGATGCGAACTCACCCGGATCCGCCCGGAGAACGCGCCCGATTGATGATCACGTTGGCTGGGCGGACAGCAACGGGACGGGCCGTTACGGATCAGGATCCGTAAC
>JBOHEP010000192.1:0-5531 GCA_050701075.1 Pseudonocardia sp.
GTGCTGGTGGTCGACGACGACCAGGCGTTGGCGGAGATGCTGACGATCGTGCTGCGGGGTGAGGGGTTCGACACCGCGGTGGTCGCCGACGGTACCCGCGCGCTGCCCGCCGTCCGGGAACTGCGTCCCGACCTCGTGCTGCTGGATCTCATGCTGCCCGGGATGAACGGTATCGACGTGTGCCGCCTGATCCGGTTGGAGTCCGGCGTGCCGATCGTGATGCTCACCGCGAAGACCGACACCGTGGACATCGTGCTCGGGCTGGAGTCCGGCGCCGACGACTACGTGGTCAAGCCGTTCAAGCACAAGGAGCTGGTGGCGCGGATCCGGGCCCGGCTGCGGCGCATCGATGCCGAACCCGCCGAGCAGCTCGCCGTCGGTGACGTGTCGATCGACGTCCCCGCGCACCAGGTCCACCGGGCCGGTGGGGTGATCGCACTCACGCCGCTGGAGTTCGACCTGCTCGTCGCGCTGGCCCGCAAACCGCGCCAGGTGTTCACCCGCGAGGTGCTGCTCGAGCAGGTCTGGGGCTACCAGCACGCCGCCGATACCCGCCTGGTGAACGTGCACGTCCAACGGCTGCGGTCCAAGATCGAGCGCGACCCGGAACACCCCGAGGTGGTGCTCACCGTGCGCGGCGTCGGCTACAAGGCCGGCCCCCCGTGAGATCAGTCGGATGACCAGGTGGGTCAGGCGGCTCGGGCAGCGCCTGGCCGGGCTGCCCGTCGTGCGGCGGTCCCGCCGGAGCGTGCACCGGACGCGCCGGCTCGGCTACGAGCTCGCTGCCGCGTTCAACGCGGTCTGGCGCCGGTCACTCCAGGTGCGGGTGGTGATCAGTACCCTCGCCCTGTCCGCGGCCGTCGTGGTCGTGCTCGGCCTGGTGTTGCAGACCCAGATCGCCACCCGGTTGTTGCAGGGCAAGGAGGCCGACACCCTGGCCAGGGCCGAAGCCGGCCGGGTGGTCCTGGAGCGGGACCTGGCGGGCGTCGACCCCGACCGCGAGGGTGCGCAGGGCGAACTCAACAACGCCCTGGAGCGGCTGACCAACACCAGCCTGGCCGAGCCCTCCTCCCCGACGGCCGGGGAGTTCCGCGCCGTGCTCACCACCGGTCGCCGCGGGGATGTCGTCGGTGGTGCCGAGATCGCGGCCGGGCCGGTCGAGGACGTGCCGGCCGACTTGCGCGAGGCCGTCGCCGAGGGCGTACTGGCGCGGCGCTACACCACGAGCGCTGATCAATCCACCCTGGTGATCGGCCAGCCGGTGCGTACCGCCGGGCCCAAACTGGAGTTCTACCTGCTGTTCCCGCTCGACGCCGAACGGCGCACGCTCGGTCTGGTGCAGAACACCTTGATCGTCGGTGGGCTGGTGCTCCTGCTGCTGCTGGCCGGGATCGCGAGCCTGGTCACCCGGCAGGTGGTGCGTCCGGTGCGGCAGGCCGCGGAGATCGCCGAGCGGTTCGCCGACGGGCATCTCGACGAGCGGATGCCGGTCGGGGGCGACGATGAGTTGGCCCGGCTCGGTGAGTCGTACAACGAGATGGCCGGCAGCATCCAGACCCAGATCCGCCAGCTCGAGGAGTTCGGTGCGCTGCAACGGCGGTTCACCTCCGACGTCAGCCACGAGCTACGCACCCCGCTGACCACGGTGCGGATGGCCGCTGACGTGCTCTATGCCTCCCGTGAGGAGCTGCTGCCGTCGTTGCGGCGCAGCTCGGAGCTGCTCGTGGCCGAGCTCGACCGTTTCGAGTCGTTGCTCGGTGACCTGCTGGAGATCAGCCGCCTCGACGCCGGCGTCGCCGAGCTCGGCGCGGAAAGGGTCGACGTCCACGGGGTCGTCGCCCGGGCGGTGGAGGCGGTGCGCGGACTTGCCGACGAGACCGGCACTCCGCTCGAGTTGGACCTTCCGGTCGGCGTGTACGCGGAGGTGGACCCGCGCCGGGTGGAGCGGATCGTACGCAACCTCGTGGCCAACGCCATCGATCACGGGGAAGGGCTGCCCGTGCGGGTCACGCTGGCCTGCGACGAGCACGCGGTGGCCGTGCTGGTCCGCGACCACGGGGTGGGGTTGCGGCCGGGGGAGTCGGAACTGGTGTTCAACCGGTTCTGGCGGGCCGAGGAGTCCCGGGCGCGGCGCAGCGGCGGCAGCGGTTTGGGGCTGTCCATCAGCGTTGAGGACGCCCGGTTGCACGGCGGGTGGTTGGAGGCGTGGGGGCGTCCGGGGGAGGGCTCGGCGTTCCGGCTGACGCTGCCCCGGGCCGTCGGTGACCCGATCGACACGAGCCCGCTGCCGCTTCGTCCCGAGGAGGGCGCGCCGGGACCCGGCGGGCCGGGACAGGCCCCCATCGTACCGCGTGGACGCCCCGCGGTCGCCGCGGCGGCCGTCCCGTCCTGGTCGTCGGCGGAGGACCGGACGGACCCGCCTGCCGGTGAACCGGATATCGAGGCCGGGCGGGTCGCCGAGGACGTCGGGTCGGGGGAGTCGCGGTGATCCGCGGAACGCGCATCCGCACCCTGACGCTGGCTCTGCTGCTGGCCCTGGCCGGACTGGCGGGCTGCGCGAGTGTGCCCGACGAGTCGCCGGTGCAGGTGTTGCGGCGGATCACCGACGGCGACGCTCCGGTTCTGCCACCGGGCCCCGTCGACGGGAGCGACGCGGCGGAGGTGGTTCGCGGATTCGTCAACGCCTCCGGCGCCAGCTCCGACGGCCACGGCGCGGCCCGGCGCTTCCTCACCCCGGAGGCGGCGACCGGTTGGGACGACGGCGCCGGGCTGACTGTGCTCGACGGCCAGCTCGATACCGTCCCCGCCCCCGGTGCCTCGGCTTCGGCGACCGGGGCCACGACGATCCGGATCCGCGGTACCGCGATCGGCCGCCTCACCTCCGCGGGCGCCTTCGAGCCCGACCAGTCCCAGGTACAGCTCGACGTCGACGTGGTTCGCCTTGGCGGGCAGTGGCGGATCAGCGCGCTTCCGGCGGGCGTGGTGGTGCCGCTCGCGGTCTTCAAGGAGAACCACCGTGCCGTGAAGGTCTACTTCGTGGATCCGGTGCGGCGCACCGCCGTCGCCGACCTGCGCTACCTGCCCAGCGTGCCGGCCCGGGCCCAGTCCTCCCGGGTTCTGGAACTTTTGCTGGCCGGGCCGTCCGGCGCGCTGCTCGGCGCCGCGGTCACCCAGTTCGCCGCCGGGGCGCGGCTGCGTTCGAACGTGGCGGTCAGCGCCGACGGCGCGTTGATCGTCGATCTCACCCGGCTCGGCGACCTCGACGAGCCGGGCCGGGCGCTGTTGGCCGCACAGGTCGTGCTCTCTCTGGCCGAGGTCAACGTCGCTCGGGTACGGCTGCTGGTCGATGGGGAACCGTTGCTCGCCGGTGTCTCTGACCTCACGCGGGAGGATGCGGCCGGGCTCAGTGCGGAGGTGCAGGCCGGCGCGGACGTGCCGGGGCTGGTGGTCAGTGGCGGCCGGGTCCGCCGGCTCGCCGGCCCGGAGCCCGGGGTCGCCCTGCCCGGCCAGGTCGGCAACGGGGCTTTCGACGTGGAGTCGGCGGCTTCCACCGTCGACGGCCTTCGCCTGGCCGTCGTCGCCAGGGAGTCCGGGCGGCGCCGGCTGCTCCTCGGTGACGGGCCCGATGGCGGGGTGCGCGCCGCCGCGCTGGTCGCGGGCACCATGACCCGCCCGTCCTGGACACCGACCGGGGGCGAGGTGTGGACGGTGCTGGACTCGGCGGTGGTGGCCCGGGTCCTGGTGAACGACGTCAGCAGCACGGCCGCCCCAGCCGATCCTGTTCGGACCGGGCAGGTCAACGCGGCCGAACTGTCGGCGTTGGGTCCGATCCAGGACCTGAGGCTGTCCCGCGACGGGCTGCGGGTGGTGGCGGTCGTCGGCGGAGCCCTGTACACGGCCGCGGTCGCCCGCAGCACCGATGGCGAGGTGGCGATCCGCAACATCCGCCGGTTGCGGCCCGCTGACCTGGGCGAGGTCGTCGCAGCCGACTGGCGAGCGGCCGAGTCGGTGGTGGTGATCACGCGCGGGACCCAACGACCGGTGGCGCAGGTCTCGGTGGACGGGCTGAGCGTGACGGTCGTGCCCGGCGCCAACCTGACCCCGCCGCTGCGGGTCATTGCGGCGGCACCGAGCAGGCCGCTGGTGGTCACCGACTCCAGCGGCGTCTGGAGCTTGGCGGGTGGTGACCAGGACGCCTGGCGTCCCGTGCTCGCCGGGGTGCCCGATGCGGTGCCATTCTACCCCGGCTGAGTTCGATGATCGTTCCGAGGGCCACCTCAGCGTCGTCGGCTCGACGCTGAGGTGGCTCTCGGAACGATCACACCCTCGACCTGTGGACAACCGCGCCGCGTTGTCAGGGGAACCGGTCATGCTCGGGAGCATGGATGTACGGGAGCTTGTTGCGGCGCTGGTGGATCTCGTGCTGCCCGGTGCCTGCGGCGGATGCGGGGCGCCGGGCCCACCGTGGTGCGTGCGATGCGACGGGCAGCTCGGGCCACCGTCGTGGCCGATGCTGCCGGGCGGGCCCGTGGTGGCGGCGGTCGGGCGGTACCGGGGCCCGCTGCGGATGGCGCTGCTCAGTTACAAGGAGCGTGGCCGGCGAGACCTGGCCGGGGTGTTGGCGGAGCTGCTCGCCGGGGGGCTCGCGCAGGTGGCCGGTCCGGCGGGGGCTCGCGCGCAGGTGGCCGGTCCGGCGGGGGTTCGCGCTCAGGTGGTCGGTCCGGCGGGGGTTCGCGCTCAGGTGGTCGGTCTCGCCGTGCCGTTCGCGCAGGTCGGTGCCCCGGTCGGCGGCCGCGTCGGCACATCCAGAGCCGCCGCGGCTCAGGTGCACCCGCTCTGGCTCGTTCCGGCGCCGTCGCGACCGGCCGCGGCCCGGGCTCGTGGTGGTGATCATGTGTTCCGGTTGTGTCGCCTGCTCGCCGTCCGTGCCGCGGCGCAGGGCCGTGAGGTTCGGGTGGCGAGAGCGCTGCAGCTGGCTCGCCGGGCCCGGGATTCGGTGGGCCTGGACCCCGCTGCGCGGGCGGCGAATCTGGCCGGCCGGCTACGCGTGCGGGCCGGTCAACTTCCTCCGGGGGATTCGCCGGTACTGCTGGTGGACGACGTGGTCACCACCGGGGCCACCTTGCGGGCCTGCCGGTCGGCTCTGGCCGCGGTGGGGGTGCAGGTAGACGCCGCACTGGTGCTGTGCGATGCCACCACGCGAGGCGATCGTGATCAATTCGTGATCGAATAAGTAGGAGCTGCCCAATTCGGCCCCGGACAGAAACCGTCGTCGTCCACATCACCCGTTCAGCTGTCACCCGGCGCACAGGGCTGTTGTCCGAACGTGATGCGGGTTACGGTGCTTCGCATCTGCCGCCAAGGCAACAGGAGGAACCCACCGATCCAGCGCCCGGGGTGGGTGCCCCGGCGCATCTGCAACCGCCGAACCCGATGCTGAGAGCTAGGGAGGTACGTGTGGAGATCGTCGTCACCGGCCGGAACGTCGAGGTCCCGGAGCATTTTCGGGTACACGTCGCCGAGAAGGTCGC
>JBOHEP010000193.1:0-1378 GCA_050701075.1 Pseudonocardia sp.
GCGGCCACGTGCCGCCGGCGACGCTGCGCCGCGTCCAGGTGCGACGGTGGGGGCCGACGGCGCTGATCCAGGCCGCGCAGCGGCTCGCGCATCGAGCGATCCTCGGTAAGGCGCTGGCCGGGGCGCCGGCGCCGGGGAGCGGGCCCGAGCGAACGGTCCGTAGCTCGACGACACCCAGCGGCTTCTCCGGTGGTGGACCGGCGCCGGAGGCAACCGGCGACTTGCCGCGGCCGGTGCGGCTCATCCAGCGCTTTTCACGGCTGCAAGCCATCCCAGCACGCGTGGTGGCGATCGGTCCGCTGCCTGAGCACGCCCCGGCATGGGCCCGCCGCCCACCCCAGCCCGTCCCACCCGCCGGCACGTCACCGAGCGTTGACGATGGCGCGACAGTGCCGTTCGCACGCTAGGTGCGTGCGAACGTGCCGCTCGCAGCTCAGGTTTGCGCGAACGTGCCGTTCGCCGCGGCCGGCACCGACGCCAGTACCGGGCGGCCCTGCAGGGCGGCAAAGGTCAGCGCGTCGACCAGCGCCAGCCACGACGCCTCCACGACGTTGCCGTGCACCCCGACGGTCGTCCACGAGCCCGTGTGGTCGGTCGACCCCACGAGCACGCGCGTGACGGCGTCGGTGCCGTGGCCCTCGGCGGCTTGCGCGGCGCCGGGGGTGAGGATGCGCACCTTGTAGTCCGACAGCTCCACCCGCTCCAACCACGGGCACGACGGCGCCAGCGCGGCCCGCAGCGCCGCATCGAGCGCGTTGACCGGGCCGTTGCCCTCCTGTGTGGCGATCAGTCGCTGCCCGTCGACCACGACCTTGACCGTGGCCTCGGCGACCACGGCGCCGTCCGCGCGGTGCTCGGTGATCACCCGGTAGGACTCCAGCCGGAACGGTGCGAGGGCTTCGTTCCCGAGCGCGGTGCGCATCAGCAACTCCAGCGACGCGTCGGCCGCCTCGAACGACCAACCCTGCGCCTCGCGCTCCTTGACCGTGGCCACGACCGAGGAGACCGCGCCGGGGTGGCCGGCCAGGTCCAGGCCGAGTTCTACACCCTTGAGCTCGACGCTGGCCCGGCCGGCCATCTCGGTGACCAGGATCCGTTGCCCGTTGCCGACGCCCACGGGATCCATGTGGTTGTACAGCTCCGGGTCGACCTTGATCGCACTCGCGTGCAGGCCCGCCTTGTGGGCGAACGCTGCGGCCCCGACGTAGGCCTGGTGGGTGTCGGGGGCGATGTTGGCGATCTCCGCCAACACGTGCGAGGTCCGGGTCATCTCGACGAACGCGCCCGGCGGAAGGACGGGCATGTCGAGCTTGGTCACCAGGTTCCCGACGACGGCGAACAGGTCGGCGTTGCCGGCCCGCTCCCCGTAGCCGTTCGC
>JBOHEP010000194.1:0-5296 GCA_050701075.1 Pseudonocardia sp.
CGTTCGCTCAGCGAACGTCATGTCCCACTTTCAGCGATCATGAACTAGGTTGGCCCTGCGCTCCGCTCCGGGTGCCACAAGACCTACCGGATACGGGTTCACCCCGACGGCGTCACATCGCTGAGCCGGTTCGCGCTCCTGATGCGCCGCCCGGCAGCGCCCGGTGAACCCGGGAGCCAGTAGCTCGCCGAGGGTCCAAACGCAGTCGATGGTGAGCGCTCCGCTCCGGGGTGCCACAAGCTGACCCGGCGACCCCGGACCCGGCGGCACAGCCCGGCGGTCGGCTCGTCCACGATGAACCCCGGCGGCGACGAGCCCCGAGGTGACCCGATGAGCGTCCTACGCCGGGCCGCCGCCGCGGCGGCCGTCCTGGTGGGCGCGCTGTCGCTCGGGGTCACGGGGTGCGGAGGGGGAGCGGGCGTGCCGATCCGGACGTCGAGACGCCCGTGCCCCTGCCGAGCCGGTCGGTTCGACCCGGCAGGTGCGCAGCGAGAACCTCGGCTACCTGTGGCCGCTCACCCTGGCGGGCGGAATGATCGAGTGCCGCCCGGGGCAGGTCGCCGTGTTCACCGCACCCGACGCAACGAGCTACGCGCTCAACGACAACGCCGAGCAGGCCGGGCTCGCGGATATCAGCCCGCTGCGCGCGAGTGGCGCTGACGGCGACGAGATCAGCCTGGGCTCACTGCGCAGCAAGACCCTCAAGCTCTGCTGAACCTGGGCTGCTCCACAAGGACACTCCTCAGCTGGGCAGCGAGCGGGGTGACGCCCCCGTCGGTGCTCACTCGCCGGCTGGGTCGGGCAGCCGACCGCCACTGACGGCAGCGAGCTGGGGCAGGTCGCGGACATGCACGGCGGGCAGCGGTAGCTCCCCGCCGTCGGTCAGCACCGCGCGGACCCCACTTCGATCGCGCAAAACCGATCGGCCGAGCCGCAACGAGCTGATCTGGGTCCACGGTACGCGCCGGGTGCGGAGGAGTCCGCGCACGGTCACGGCCTCGGGATCGACCGTGGTGCGAACCCGAAGAACCCAGGCGATGATCCCGAGCGGGATCAGGTAGATCAGCCACAGCCAGGGGGCGGCGAATGCCACCGGGGTGACGCAGATGGTGAGCGTGACTGCGAAGAGCACAGTGAGCCGGGGGATCTGGAACACCGCGCGGGGCGAGGTCGGGTCAGGGGGGAAAGCCACCGGCGGTCTCCTTGCTCAGCTGCTCGATGCGGGCCGTCAGGTCCACGGCCGGCTCAGGGGCCCAGAAGGGTGGGCCAAACTGGTCGCGCAGCTCGGTGTCGACGGCCAGCGCCTCGCGGCACAGGTCGAGCGCGGCGTCGAGGTCGCCGCGGCGGGCCTGGATCCTGGCGACGTTGTTGAGGGAGATCGACAGGTCGCGCAGGGTTTCGGGGGTGTCGCCGTAGGTGTCGCGCAGCCGGCGACGCAGGTCGAGGGATTCGGTGTAGCCGGTGAGGGCGGCGTCGAGGTCGCCGCGGCGGGCCTGGATCCCGGCGACGTAGTCCAGGGAGATCGACAGGTCGCGCAGGGTTTCGGGGGTGTCGCCGTAGGTGTCGCGCAGCCGGCGGGTCAGGTCGAGGGATTCGGTGTAGCCGGTGAGGGCGGCGTCGAGGTCACCGCGGCGGGCCTGGATCCCGGCGACGTAGTTCAGGGAGACCGACAGGTCGCGCAGGGCCGTCGGGCTCTGTTCATGGCGGCTGACCAGCTCACGGCGTGCGGCGACCAATGCCTGAGCCGCCTCAAGCGCGGTGGCGCCGCGTACGTTCCCGCTCAGGATCTCCAGCAACGTGACCGTGGTCGCCTCCTCCAGAGGCCGGCCCGCCCGCAGCGCCACCTCGGCGTGCCGGGCCGCTTCTGTCGGCTCATCGGCGGCCGCGTACGCCTGCGCCAACCACGCATACGCGAGCACGGCGTCGTCGCGCTCCTCGGCCGTTCGCAATGCCTCGGACGCCGCGGCCAGGGCCAGGTCGATCCGATCGGACCGCAGCGATGCGGCCGCGCGACGCAGCAGGTCCCCCACAGTTGCCGACGGCCGGATGGGCTCGCCGAACAGCGGAGTGAACGGGTTCGCACCCCCAGGCAGCTCGTCCGCCCGCCTGCCCTCGACGACAGTGGAGACCGGGGTGTGTTCCAACGTCGCTGTAAGAGAACGGAACGACCAGAGGTCGGGCGCTTCGTCTCGGACAACGGGGAGGAACCCCGGCGGAAAGGCCATGATCAGCGCCCCGGGACGTCGAATCCGTACCGGGTCGCGGCGCTCGTTCAGCCGCCGCGACAGCTCGACCCACAGCCGGGTGCGGTCCGGGGTCGCGCCACCCCGATCGATCACCCAGGTTCCTCGTACGCCTGGCGGAGCCGTGGTGAGCAGCGTGCGCAGTACCTGCGCGACGTCGTCGGACCCGGCGAGCGTCAGTACCTCGATGGTCTGCACGCGATTCGCCGCGAGGTCCCGGCTGCGGGCGACCAGCTCGTCGAGGTCGGTGGCCGCGCCGCCGAAGAGGCAGCCGAGCCAGAACCCGGACTGGAGCACGAACTCCGCGCGGATCCGGTCCCACACCTGCTCGGCGGCCGGGTGCAGCTCGCGGGCTCCCTGACGCGGCGCGCTCACCGCTGGTCGAGGGCGCGCAGGGTGAGCGGGTGCACCTCGTACCAGTCCTGGCCGTTCATGTGCCCGAGCAGCATCTGGCTGGCGATCAGCCGTGCCATCAGCTGAACCTCGGCCGCCGCGGGCACCACCACCCCGTCACCGCCCGCGACCCGCAGCAGGAACGCTTGCGACTCCGCGGTGAGCTGCGCGTAGTCGTGTGCGACGAAGCCGATGGCCTCCTCGATGTGCTCGTCGCCGAGCGGGAGCTCCAGGCGCCGCCGAAGGGTCAGGTTCACGAGCTGCCGCAGCAGGGTGAACAGCACCCGGAGGTGGCCACCGGAGGCGTGGATCACCCGGTCCAGCTGCGCGTCGTTGTCGAAGACCGTGTCGATGGGGATGCGCAAGGAGACAGCCTTGCGCAACTCGGCGAGGGTTTCCTGAACGGCCGCCGGCTCCTCGCCCGCACGAGGCCCCACGTGTGGCACCGGGACCTGCAGCACCCGAGAGTCGTAGGGGAGCGCTCCCGGTGCGGTGAACCGGAGGTACGTGGGCACGGAGTAGATCATGTGGTGGCTGGGGAACTTCAGCTCGGTGGCATGCCCGACGAACAGTTCCTCGGCGGACTGCTGCACGAGGGCGTCGTTGCCTGCCACGCCGCGCAGCTTCTCCAACCCGTCGACGATCACCACCCAGCCCAGGCCGGGGTCCTCGGCGGCGAGCAGTTCCTTGACGAAACCCGCGACCTCGGTGTACAGCTCGCCGACGTTGTCGGCAGCTTGGAGCGGAGCTCCGTGACGAACGCCTGGCTGGTCTGGAGCTCACGCTGAAGGTCCACCTCGACCGACGCGCCCAGCGCTTCGACCCCGACGCCGTCGGCGGAGGCCACGGCCCGGAACCCAGGGACGTCGAAACTGATCTTCAGGCGGCTCAACAGGCGCCCGAGCCGGGACACGAACCCCGGCCTGTCCCGCTCCGTGCTCGGTCCGAGGGACTTGTGCGTGCCCAGGGCCAGGGCGATCAGGAACTCGGTGATGTAGACCGGCGCCGACATGTTGACGTAGTCCGTGACGTTGAACATCACGGTGCGGAAGCCCGCCTTATTGAGATCGCCGCGTAGCCGGTTGAACTCGGTGGTCTTGCCCGAGCCGGTCGGGCCGGAGAGCAGTTGGGTCGTGGGGTCGAGCGCGAGCTCGATCGTCGCCATCATCTCGTCGACAGCAGCGCTGCCGGCGTCCTCCAAGGGGACGTAGCGCGTCTCCTCGGGGTCGGCCGGATCGAGCGCGTCGAGTGTCAGGGCGGCTGTCCACTTCCGCAGGTCGTCGCGCGTCGGCGTGCTCATGCCGCGATGATAGGACCCTCCCACGATCCGGGACCGTCATCCCAAGGAGTTGACTCCACCCGCCCGACGGCTAGCGCTGGCGTCGGAGCCCGTGCTCTACGTGAGTGGGGGGCATGCTCACGGCGGTGACGCCCTGGTGGGCCCAACTCGACGAGCTCCGCACACCCTGCGTCGGAGGTGCGGTGATCGCTACGTGCTTGGGAAGAGCAGGTTCACCGGGGAGGGGTGGGGGGTGATTTCCATGCGGGAGCCCAGGTCCGGCTCAGGGCGGGTCTCCGTGCCGCGCCGGCGGTGGCTGTCATGCCGTGATGTCACGCTTGCGCCATGGTCAGCGCGCCGCGGATCTGCTCGCGCAGCTCGGCGACCGGCGCCTCGGCGTCGTGTCCTTGCGCGCAGCTCGTCGCGGGACGGGTCTCCATGGGCCCGGATCATAGGCGATGCCGGCTCCCACGATAGGCTCCCCCTGTCCCAAGGAGTTGACTCCCCGCCCGCCCGGCGGCTAGCGTCGAGCACCATGACTACCACCCGAGTTCTCGTACTTCGCAGGCGCGTCCACGCCTGAGTGAGCCCTCGGGTCGTCGACGCGCCACCCTCGTTCCGCCGGACCTCGGCGGCGGGGGTTTTTTCATGTCCGCAGCTTCATGTCCGCAGCTTCATGTCCGGATCCACGACATCCAGCGAGGCAGATCGCAGATGACCACCGCCACGCCCCGTTCCGGCCCGGTGCCTCGACCCGCAGGCCCCAAACCGGCGCCGCCGCCGGGCCGCCCGGCGGCCCCGACCGGGTCGGTACCGGCTCTCGCACCGCGCACCGACACGGCCCCCGTGCCGCGTACCGACGCCGCGGCCGCGCCGCGCATCGATGCCGTCCCGATGACCGGCGCCCAGTCGCTCGTCCGTTCGCTGGAGGAGGTGGGCTGCGAGGTCGTCTTCGGCATCCCGGGCGGCACGATCCTGCCCGCCTACGACCCCCTGCTCGACTCCACGAAGGTGCGCCACATCCTGGTCCGCCACGAGCAGGGCGCCGGACACGCGGCCACCGGTTACGCGCAGGCCACGGGCAAGGTCGGCGTCTGCATGGCGACCTCCGGCCCGGGAGCGACCAACCTCGTCACCCCGATCGCCGACGCGCACATGGACTCCATCCCGATCGTCGCGATCACTGGGCAGCAGACCCGCGCGCTGATCGGCACCGACGCGTTCCAGGAAGCCGACATCACCGGTATCACCATCCCGATCACCAAGCACAACATGCTGGTCATCGACGCCAAGGAGATCCCGCGGGCGATCGCGGAGGCCTTCCACCTGGCGAGCACCGGCCGGCCCGGCCCGGTCCTGGTGGACATCCCCAAGGACGTGC
>JBOHEP010000195.1:0-4203 GCA_050701075.1 Pseudonocardia sp.
GTCCACCGACTCCCCGGCGTCCACCGGCTCCCCGGTGCCCGTCGCGTCCCCGTCCACCCAGCCCCCGCCCGCTGCACACGGTTCGGGCGGTGCCTGGTTCGGCGTCCGGGACTCCGAGTCCACGCACGTGATACCCCGCAGGTTCGGCGCGCTCGCTGAGCCCGAGCGGCCCACCGAGTCCATCCCGAGCGTGAGCGGAGCAGCCCCACCCCCGCGGCAACCGCCGGTCCCTGACGTACCCACCGGATCGCCGTCGCGCCGCCGCTCGCCGCTGCTCGTGTTCGCCGCGGTGGTCGCCGTACTGGCACTGCTGTACGTCGGCGACCTGATCCTCAGCCTCGGCGCCGTGCCGAGAGGCGTCACGGTCGCGGGTGTGGCCGTCGGCGGCCTCGGCGCGGAGGAGGCGGAGGTGCAGCTGCGTGCGGGGATCGAGCCGCGCACCATCCGGCCGGTTGCGGTCACTGTCGGTGGTGTGCGCGGCGAGCTCGATCCCCGCGCCGCCGGGCTCGAGGTGAACTGGCAGGTGACCCTGGAGCAGGCCGGTGCCCAGCCGCTGAACCCGTTCACCCGGATCATCTCGTTCTTCACAGATCGCGAGGTGGGGATCGTCACCTCGGCTGACGGCCCGGCGCTGACGGCGGCACTGGAGCAGCTCGCGCCGGTCGTGGACCGGCCGCCGGTCGAGGGCTCTGTCCGCTTCGAAGGGACCACTCCGGTCCCGGTCAACCCGGTTGCCGGTCAGCGGCTGGACGTGCCAGCCGCCGCCGAGGTGCTGCAGCAGAAATGGTTGACCGAGAGATCGATCGACCTGCCGCTCATCGTGTTGGATCCGATCACCGAGCCCGAGGACGTCGTGGCTGTGATCGACGAGGTGGCCCGGCCGGCAGTGTCGGCTCCGGTCACATTGCTCGGCGAAGGCGGTACCCAGGCCACCATCACTCCCGCGGTGATCGCCGCGGCGCTGAGCTTTCGGGCCGAACCCGGAGGCGACCTCACCCCGGAGATCAATCCGGCGGTCATCATCGAGGCGGCCAAACCTCAGCTGGCCGCGGCCGAGAAGCCTGGCCGGGATGCCTCGCTGGACTTCGCCTCGGGTACCCCGGTCATCACTGCGTCCCAGGACGGCCGGGGCGTCGACTACGCGGCCACGTTGAAGGACCTGCTCGACGTTCTGACCGGCACCGACCCGCGGCGGATCACCGCCGTCTACGCCGATCAACCTGCCGAGCTCACCACCGAGGAGCTCAGAGCCCTTGGCATCACCGGTTTGATCAGCGAGTTCCAGACCGGTGACTTCAAGCCGGACTCGGGACTCAATATCAGGCGCGCAGCCGAGCAGATCAATGGCATGATCATCGAACCCGGTGAGACGTTCAGCCTCAACGGGGCGACGGTCCCGCGCAACGCCGCCAACGGCTACGTCGAGGCCGGGATCATCGAAGACGGCCACCCGTCGCGGGGAGTCGGCGGCGGGGTGTCCCAGGTCGCCACCACGGTCTACAACACGGCCTACTTCGCGGGCATGGTCGACGTGGCGCACAAGGAGCACAGCTTCTACATCAGCCGTTATCCCGCGGGTCGTGAGGCGACGGTCTTCGAGGGTGCCATCGATCTCAAGTTCCGCAACGACAACCCGACCGGTGTGCTCATCCAGACCGCATGGACGCCGTCCTCGCTGACGGTTCGCATGTTCGGGACCAAACGCTATGAGGTGACCTCGACGGCGGGCCCACGAACCAACCCGACGACCCCGAACACCGTCACGATCCCGGCGGGTGAGCCGTGCAGTGCGAGCCAGGGCGCACCTGGCTTCACGATCACGGACACCCGAACACTGCGCGAGATCAGCACCGGGCAGGTGCGGAACGAGACCCGTACCGTCCGGTACAACCCGTCGCCGATCGTGGTGTGTGAAGGATGATCACGCCGCCGGCTTCGTGATCGTTGAACGAGAACACGGAGCCGCAATCCGTGCGGCTCCCGGTTCCGAAACCCTGACCTTGCAGGTCGCCGGGCTCCGCTGGTGCACGTGATTATCGGTTGGGAACCCGGAACCGCACTCAGTACGGCTGACGGTGCCCAAACATCGATCAAGGGACAGTGCCGCGGTTCCGGCACCCACCTGTCGTCGATGGCGAGCACCACAACGCAGCAATGCCTCAGGGGGAGATGCGCACGACCACCTCGGTGTCGCTCACCCGCTCCACCCTGACGGTGAAGCCCTCGGCAGCTGCCTCGCCGCCGACGGGCACGGTGATCGTCTGACCGGCGACCTCGAGTCGTGCGTTGCCGGCATCGACGCCGACCAGGCGAGCCTCGATGCCCAGGACCGAGACGGTGGCATCGCCGCTGCGCGGGAAGGTGATCGTGCAGCCGTCGAGGCCGCAGTCGGTGCCGGACCCCTGCCCGCCGCATGCGGTGAGGCCACCGAGGGTGACGGCCAGGACGGCGAACGCGGTGGCCGCGGTGGCCGCGGTGCGACGGAACAGGAGTGGGAACACAACTCGCGAGTCTAGAACGCTGCCTCCGGCAGTTCCATCAGGGCGTTGTCGGCGTTCTCGACGATTGTCCGCTGCGCGCTGAGCAGCGGGAGCACGGTCTTGGCGAAGAACCGGGCGGCACCGACCTTGCCCTCGTAGAAGGCGTGGTCCTTGGCCGACACCTCGCCGCTCAGCGCCGCCAGTGCCACATCGGCCTGGCGCAGCAGCAGCCACCCGATGAGCAGGTCGCCGACCGCCATCAGGAAGCGGACGCTGTGCTGGCCCACCTTGTAGATGCTCGACCGGTCCTCGATCGACGCCATCAGGTGGCCGGTGAGCGCGCCGAGCATGCCCTGGACATCGGCGAGCGCGGCGCCGAGCAGGACGCGCTCCTCCTTCAGCCGGCCGTCGCCGGTGTCCGCGTCGAGGAACGCCTGGATCTCGCCCACAACGTGCGCGAGCGCCTGCCCGTCGTCCCGAACGATCTTGCGGAACAGAAGATCGAGGGACTGGATGGCTGTGGTTCCCTCGTACAGCGAATCGATCTTGGCGTCACGGATGTACTGCTCGATGGGGTAGTCCTGCAGGTAACCGGAGCCGCCCAGGGTCTGCAGCGACAGCTGGAGCATCTCCGAGGCCCGCTCCGACCCCACACCCTTGACGATCGGCAGAAGCAGGTCGTTGACCCGCTCAGCGAGCGTGACGTCCTCGCCGGTGGCGCGACCGATCCGGATCACATCCTGGAAGGTGGCGGTGTAGGTGTAGACAGCGCGCAGACCCTCAGCATAGGTCTTCTGCAGCATGAGCATCCGGCGCACGTCCGGGTGGTGGGTGATGGTCACCCGTGGTGCGGCCTTGTCCAGCATCTTCGGCAGGTCCGGGCCCTGCACCCGCTCCTTGGCATAGTCCAGCGCGGCGAGGTAGCCGGCCGACAGCGTGCCGATGGCCTTCGTGCCCACCATCATCCGGGCGTACTCGATGACCTCGAACATCTGGGCGATGCCGTCGTGCACCTCCCCGAGCAGCCGGCCGACGGCCGGGGTGCCGTGTTGGCCGAACGTCAGCTCGCAGGTGGTGGAGGCCTTCAGGCCCATCTTGTGCTCGACGCCGGTGACGAAGGCGCCGTTGCGCTCGCCGGGCTCCCCGCTCGCCGGGTCGAAGTGGAACTTCGGGACGAGGAACAGCGACAGGCCCTTCGTGCCGGGCTTCGGGGCTGTTCCCGGACCTTCGGGGCGGGCCAGTACCAGGTGCATGATGTTCTCGGTCAGGTCGTGCTCGGCCGAGGTGATGAAGCGTTTGACGCCGACGATGTGCCAGCTGCCGTCGGCCTGCTGGGTAGCCTTGGTGCGGCCGGCCCCCACGTCGGAACCGGCGTCGGGCTCGGTGAGCACCATCGTGGCGGCCCAGCCGCGGTCGATCATGAGCTGTGCCCAGCGCTGCTGGGTTTCGGTGCCGTTGCGGTGCACGATGACGGCGAAGGCGGGCCCCGCCATGTACATGAAGGCGGCCGGGTTCGAGCCGAGGATGAGCTCCGCCGCGGCCCACTGCACCGTCGAGGGGATCCCGTATCCGCCGAGCTCGTCGGGCAGGCCGAGTCGCCACCATTCGCCGTCCCACAGCACCCGGTAGGCGTCCTTGAGCGACTGCGGCAGCGTGACGGAGTGGGTGGCCGGGTCGAACACCGGCGGGTTGCGGTCGGCGTCGGCGAACGACGCGGCCAGCG
>JBOHEP010000196.1:0-5338 GCA_050701075.1 Pseudonocardia sp.
GCGAACGGCTACGGGGAGCGGGCCGGCAACGCCGACCTGTTCGCCGTCGTCGGGAACCTGGTGACCAAGCTCGACATGCCCGTCCTTCCGCCGGGCGCGTTCGTCGAGATGACCCGGACCTCGCACGCGTTGGCGGAGATCGCCAACATTGCCCCCGACACCCACCAGGCCTACGTCGGGGCCGCGGCGTTCGCCCACAAGGCGGGCCTGCACGCGAGTGCGATCAAGGTTGACCCGGAGCTGTACAACCACATGGATCCCGTGGTCGTCGGCAACGGGCAGCGGATCCTGGTCACCGAGATGGCCGGCCGGGCCAGCGTCGAGCTCAAGGGTGTGGAGCTCGGCCTGGACCTGGCCGGCCACCCCGGCGCGGTCTCCTCGGTCGTGGCCACGGTCAAGGCGCGCGAGGCGCAGGGTTGGTCGTTCGAGGCGGCCGACGCGTCGCTGGAGCTGCTGATGCGCACCGCGCTCGGGAACGAAGCCCTCGCACCGTTCCGGCTGGAGTCCTATCGGGTGATCACCGAGCACCGCGCCGACGGCGCCGTGGTCGCCGAGGCCACGGTCAAGGTCGTCGTCGACGGGCAGCGGCTGATCGCCACGGAGGAGGGCAACGGCCCGGTCAACGCGCTTGATGCGGCGTTGCGGGCCGCGCTGGCGCCGTCCTGCCCGTGGTTGGAGAAGGTGGAGCTGTCGGACTACAAGGTGCGCATCCTCACCCCCGGCGCTGGCCAAGCCGCCGAGGGCCACGGCACCGACGCCGTCACGCGCGTGCTCGTGGAGTCGACCGACCACACGGGCTCGTGGACGACCGTCGGGGTGCACGGCAACGTCGTGGAGGCGTCGTGGCTGGCGCTGGTCGACGCGCTGGTCTTCGCCGCCCTCCAGGAGCGCACGCCGGTGCCGGTCGCGGTGAACGGCACCTTCGCGCAAACCTGACCGGAAATAGGTGCACATGAGGCTGGTGGTGCGCCTGAGGCCAATTTTCAGCCCGGAACGGGCCGCCCGCCAGGGAGAACGGAGACTAGCGTGCGAACGCCACTTGTCGCGCCATCGTCAACGCTCGGTGACGCGCCGGCGGGCGGGACGGTCTGGGGTGCGCGGCGGGCCCATGGCGGCGCGTGCTCGGGCAGTGGGCCGATCGCCACGAACCGTGCTGGTATGCCTTGCAGCCGGGGGAAGCGCTGGGCGAGCCGCACCGGCAGCGGCAGGTCGCCGATTGCGTCCGGCGCCGGTCCGTTACCGGAGAAGCCGCAGGGTGGCGTCGAGCTACGGACCGCTGGCTCGGGGCCGCTCCCCGGCGCCGGCGCGTCGACCAGCGCCCTGCCGAGGATCGCCCGATGCGCGAGCCGCTGCGCGGCCTGGATCAGCGCCGTCGGCCCCCACCGTCGCACCTGGACGCGGCGCAGCGTCGCCGGCGGCACGTGGCCGCCGGTCCGCAGCGCCGGAGCAAGTAGCCTGGCGGCCGCGACGGCGTCGGCCACGGCAAGGTTGATCCCCACCCCGCCGACCGGTGACATCGCGTGTGCCGCGTCGCCGATCAGCAGCAGACCGTCGGTGTACCAGCGGCGCAGGCGCTCCAGCCGGACGTCGAGCAGCTTGACGTCGTCCCACGAGCCGAGCGCGTCGACCCGGTCGCCCAGCCAGGGCAGCAGCCCGGCGAACCGCCGGCGCAGCTCCCCGATCCCGGCGGCGCGCAGCTGTGTGTCGGTTCCCTTGCGGATGAGGTAGGCGCATTGCCAGTAGTCGCCCCGGTCGATCATCACCGCGAGGTGCCCGGTGGAGAACCGGCCCACACCGCCGGCCGGGTCGTCGGCGCGGCGGGGGAGGCGGAACCACCAGACGTCCATCGGCACGCCGAACGAGCGCGGCCGCAGTCCAGCCGCCGCCCGTACGGTGGAATGACGGCCGTCGCAGGCCACGGTGAGTGCTGCCCGCAGCTCATGCTCCGCGCCGTCCACCCGGTCGCGGAAACGCACGCCGGTCACCCGGTCGCCCTCGCGGTGCAGCCCGGTCACCTCGGCGTTGCGGCGCAGGGTGAAGGACGGCTCCTCCTGGGCCGCGCCGGCGAGCAGGTCGAGGAAGTCCCACTGGGGGACCAGCGCGATGTGCTGATGAGCTCCGGGCAGGCGGCGCATGTCGGCGACGTAGGCGCTGCCGCCGTCGAGCTGGACCTGCATCCGCTCCAGCCGCCGCTGCGGCAGTGCTGCGAACTTCTCGCCGAGCCCGAGCTCGTCGAGCAGGGTCAGAGTGGACGCGTGGACGGTGTCGCCGCGGAAGTCGCGCAGGAAGTCGGCGTGCTTCTCCAGGACGGTGACGTGGACCCCGGCCCGGGCCATGAGCAGCCCGAGGACCATCCCGGCCGGACCGCCACCGACGACGAGGCAGGTCGTGCGCTCGCTTTTCATCATACGTTGAAATATACCTTCATCGGACGCGCGGGGCCAGTCCTTTCCCCCGATACGCTGACGACACCATGAGCATCTCCTCTCCGGTCCGGGTCCGGTTCTGCCCCTCGCCGACCGGCACCCCCCACGTCGGCCTCATCCGCACAGCCCTGTTCAACTGGGCATTCGCGCGCCATGCCGGTGGCGCGTTCGTCTTCCGCATCGAGGACACCGACGCCAGCCGCGACTCCGTCGAGTCCTACCGGGCCCTGCTCGACGCCTTGGTATGGCTCGGTCTGGACTGGGACGAGGGCCCCGAGGTCGGCGGCGAGCACGGGCCGTACCGGCAGAGCGAGCGCGGCCGGCTCTATGCCGATGCGCTACGGCGGCTGGTGGAGGCGGGCGAGGCCTACGAGTCGTACTCGACAGCAGAGGAGATCGAGGCCAGGCACCGGGGGGCCGGGCGCGACCCGAAGCTCGGGTACGACAACGTCGACCGCGGCCTCTCCAGCGCCGAGCGTGACGCATTCCGCGCGGCGGGTCGTGCGGCCGTCCACCGGCTCCGAATGCCCGACCGTGACATCACCTTCACCGACCTGGTGCGCGGCGAGATCACCTTCCGCGCCGGAACCGTGCCCGACTTCGTACTCGCCCGCGGCGACGGTACCCCGCTCTACCCGCTGACCAACCCACTCGACGACGCGCTGATGGGCATCACCCACGTGCTGCGCGGGGAAGATCTGCTCTCCTCCACCCCGCGCCAGATCGCGCTGTTCGAGGCCTTCGCCCGCGTCGGCATCGGCGCCGGCCCGCCCGTCTACGGGCATCTGCCGCTCGTGACGGGTGAGGGAAATCGCAAGCTCTCGAAACGTGACCCCCAGTCCGACCTTTTTCTCTATCGCGACCGCGGATTCGTTCCCGAGGGCCTGCTCAACTATCTCGCGCTGCTCGGTTGGTCGATCGCCGAGGATCGGGACGTGTTCACGATGGCTGAGATGGTCGCTGCTTTCGACATCTCCCGGGTGTCGGGAAATGCAGCGCGATTCGATCTGAAGAAGGCCGAGGCGATCAATTCGGCGCACGTTCGGGCGCTACCGGCCGAGGAGTTCGCCCGGCGGATGGAGCCGTACCTCGTCACCGAGCTCATGGGCAGTCCTGTGACCGAGGGCACGCTCACCGGCGACCAGCGCGCCCTGCTCGCCGCGGCCGCGCCGCTGGTGCAGGAGCGCAGCGCCGTGCTGTCGGACGCCGCCGGGATGCTGCGTTTCCTGTTCGTGGCCGAGGACGACTTCGCCGTCGAGGAGCAGGCCGCTGCGAAGGACCTCGCCCCCGACGCGGCCCCCGTCCTCGATGCGGCGCTGACCAGCCTCGATGCGATTCCGAGGTGGCGCGCCGCGGACATCGAGGGGGCGCTGAAGGCGTCCCTGATCGACGGGCTCGAGCTCAAGCCGCGCAAGGCGTTCGCTCCGGTGCGGCTCGCGGTGAGCGGACGCACGGTCTCGCCGCCACTCTACGAGTCGATGGAGCTGCTCGGACGGGAGCGATCACTGCGGCGGCTGCGGGCCGGTTTGGAGCGGGCCGGACGCCTCGGCTAGAGTGGTTGCCGGAGGACCCGGAAGCCAGAAGCGCTGCGAAGCTAGCGGCACAGCCTGGCGGCCCGTGATTCTTGGGGTATGGTGTAATTGGCAGCACGGCTGATTCTGGTTCAGTCAGTCTAGGTTCGAGTCCTGGTACCCCAGCGGAATAGCACAGTCGTTTCCACGGCCCCGTCGTCTAGCGGCCTAGGACGCCGCCCTCTCAAGGCGGTAGCGCGGGTTCAAATCCCGTCGGGGCTACAATCTCTGACCTGGTCAGATGCCCAGGTCAGAGATGATGAACCTGCCAGAACGCATGCCCGTCATCGTGCTCAACCTGCACCTCGGTTCCGGTGACCGTGCCAGGCCGTCGCCAAAGGCTCACCCCACCTTCGCCAGGACCCGGTGAGGACACCGGCTCAGCGTCCGGGCTGTTTCCCGCCCACGAACCTGGTAGGCGCTCAGACGGTAGCGGGCACTGCAGTGGGCTGCTTCCGTGCCGGTCCGCGCTGGGGACGGATCTCGGCCACCCCGGCGTGCTTCAACTCCCGTAGACGTTTCGAGAGCAGACCGCGAGACAGACCCGGCGCGCCGTCGGCGTGCTCGGCGAGATGGACAACAAGCCGGTGACGGCGCAGCTCGCGGTGCGAAGCATGGTGGACCTGTGCGAGGACTACGCGTTCGAGCCGACCATCCAGACCGCCAACGCCGTGCTGATCCGCAAGACCGTCGCCGCCAACGCCTGTGTTCAAACCCGTTGTTCGGGCCGCGACACGCGACGTTGGACATCACTCAGGGCGGTGGGGGCGTCGACTCGCTCGATTCCGACGTCGACGTGGTCGTGCTCGGTGGCGTCGTCGGTGGCGTCGTCGATGTCGATGTCGTCGGTGCTGGGGATGTGGTGGGCGGCGGCGTCGACACGGGTGGGGGGGTTGTGCGGGGAGCGGCTCTGGAGGGCGGCGGCTCGGCGGGGACCGGGACCGTCGGCTCCTCGGTCGGTGGCGGCGCGGCTGGTGGAGAGCTCGAAGCCGGCGCGACAGTGCGCGGCTGGGCGGCGCCGGCGCCGGCATCGTCCTGCCCACCGGACAGCAGGAAGACG
This sequence comes from Pseudonocardia sp., assembly GCA_050701075.1. GTDB lineage: Bacteria > Actinomycetota > Actinomycetes > Mycobacteriales > Pseudonocardiaceae > Pseudonocardia. The sequence continues at coordinate 5,058 of JBOHEP010000196.1, forward strand.
ACGGTGAGCACCGCGGCGACCGCGGCCAGGCCCCCGGCGCCTATCAGTACCGCCGGATTCCACGAGCTGCTCGGGAACCCCTCTGGTGAGTCGTTCCCTGGTGTGGCGACGGGCGGATCCTGGTGGACGGGATCCCGCCTCTGCGGCGGCCCGGCGGGCGCTGCCGCGGGCTGCGCCGGGCGGCTCACGGCCGGATGCCCACTGGTCCGGGCGATGGTCGCAGCCGGGTCAGAACCGGCTCCGACCGTGGAGGCAAGACTGCCGGCGGCGGCGCCGCCGGC
>JBOHEP010000197.1:0-9294 GCA_050701075.1 Pseudonocardia sp.
TGCAGCAGCTCCCCGACGACTTCCGGATGGCGGTGTACCTGGCCGACGTCGAGGGCTTCGCCTACAAGGAGATCGCCGACATCATGGGCACCCCGATCGGCACCGTGATGTCGCGGTTGCACCGGGGACGCCGCCAGCTGCGCGACATGCTGACCGACACCGCGCGCGAACGCGGGTTCCTGCGCGGGCAGCAGGAGGCGGCGTCATGAGCTGTGGGGACCACCACCAGACCAACTGTGCCGAGGTGCTCGCCGAGGTCTGGATGTTCCTCGACCATGAGTGCGACGAGAGCCGCCGGGCTCTGCTCACCCAGCACCTGGACGAGTGCGGCCCCTGCCTCGCCGAGTACGGCATCGATGAGAAGCTCAAGAAGCTACTGGCCACCAGGTGCGGTGGCGAACACGCCCCGGACGGGCTCAGAGACCGGTTGCGCCAGCAGATCCGCGTCGCGGTGCTGGAGCAGGCCGAGGTGCGGGTGGAGTCGGGGCCGTCGGGCATGACGATCGAGGTGCGCACCACCCGGATCGAGCACCGAAGCTAGCGACGCCAACATGACAGGCAGGCCGCTCACGATGAGCGGAAGGGCTTCTCGCGCCGCCCCCCGCCCCGTGCGCAGCTCAGGAGTTGGGCCGCTTGCCGTGATTGGCGCCGCTCTTCTTACGGTCGCGCTTCTTGCGTGCACGTCGGGACATGGTTCCTCCTCCGGTCGGGTCGAGTCTGTCATCCCACCGGGTTCCGCCACCGTCTCCCCCCGGACTGTTCGATCGTGGAGTAGACAGTCTTCGTGTCCACATTGAGTGAGCTGCTCGCCCAGCACAGCCGGCTGCCCGGCGACGCCGTCGAGCATCTCCAGCGCGTGGTCGTGGAGTGGCAGTTGCTCGCCGACCTGTCGTTCGCCGACCTGCTGCTGTGGATTCCGCTGCCGGTGCCCGCCGGGTCAGCGGAGATCGACGAGTTCCTCTGTGTCGCGCAGGTCCGGCCTACCACGGCGCCGACCGCGCACCCTGAGGACTACGTGGGCGTCCGGGTGCACACCGTCGATCATCCGCAGCTGCGGGATGCGGTTCGTGAGGGCCGGATCTGCCGCGAGGAGAGCCCCCGTTGGCACCTGGAGGTGCCGGTCCGTCGGGAGACCGTGCCGGTACGTCACGGCCGGTCGGTGGTGGCGGTGCTGTCCCGCGACACCAACCTCGCCATGCCCCGGGTACCGAGCCCGCTGGAGATCGCCTACCTGGGTAGTGCCTCGGAACTCTGCCAGATGGTTGCGGACGGGTCGTTCCCGCCGTCGGCCGCCGTCGCCGGTGCCGACACCAGCCCGCGGGCCGGCGACGGACTCATCCGGCTCGACACCGACGGGCTCGTGTCCTATGCGAGTCCGAACGCGTTGTCGGCCTATCACCGGATGGGCCATGCCAGCGACCTGGTCGGTCTGTCGCTTGCCGCGATCACCCGCGAGCGGGTGCCGGATCCGTTCGACGCCGCCGAGGTCGCGGCCCGGATCGAGGCGGCTCTGGCCGGTCGGACGTCGCTGCGCATGGAAGTGCAGGCGCGCGGAGCGGTGGTCCTGGTGCGGGCGCTACCGCTGCGGCCAAGGGGTGATGCGGCCGGGGCTCTCGTCCTGGTGCGCGACGTCACCGACCTGGCGCGCCGTGACCAGGCCCTACTGAGCAAGGACGCGACCATTCAGGAGATCCACCACCGGGTCAAGAACAACCTGCAGACGGTCGCGGCGTTGCTGCGGTTGCAGGCGCGCCGAACGACGATCCCGGAGGCCCGCCGGGTGCTCGCGGAGAGCGTGCGGAGGGTGAACTCGATCGCCCTCGTGCACGAGACGCTGTCCGCGTCGGTGGCCGAACGCGTCGACCTCGACGAGCTCGTCGACAAGGTGTTGCCCGCCATCGGTGATGGTGCCACGGCCGAGTCGCGGGCCAAGGTCCGCCGGGAAGGCAGTTTCGGCACGCTCCCGGCTGCGCTCGCGACCCCACTGGTCCTGGCGCTCACCGAGCTCGTGCACAACGCGCTCGCTCACGCGTTCTCACCGGGTTGCACAGGTGAGGTCGTGGTGTCGGCTCAGCGTCGTGCCGACAACCTCGACCTGGTGGTGACCGACGACGGGCGGGGTCTGCCCTCCGGGTTCGACCTGGAGACGTCCGACGGGCTGGGTCTGCAGATCGTCAGAACGTTGCTGGGTTCCGAGCTGGGCTCGACGCTGGAGGTGCACCCGCGTGCCGGAGGTGGCACCGAGGCCGTAGTCCGCCTCCCGCTACGTGCACCTTGATCCGCCGAGCGGGGATTCGCGAAACGAACTGCGGGCCCGAGCCGGGGTGTCCGGCGTCGGACCCGCAGTTGGGGAGCTTTCGGGTCTTCAGACCCGAACAGTGAGATCGATGTTCTTCGTGAGACCGGCAGTCAAGCGGTGGCCGGTCAGGCAGTGCGTGCACGCGTACGTGCATTGCGACGCTTCAGAGCCCGCCGCTCGTCCTCGCTCATGCCGCCCCAGACACCTGCGTCCTGGCCGCTCTCCAATGCCCAGGTGAGGCAGTCGGTGGCCACAGGGCAGCGCCGACATACGGTCTTGGCCTCTGCGATCTGCAGCAACGCGGGACCGCTCGTTCCCACAGGGAAGAACAGCTCGGGGTCCTCGTCGCGGCAGATTGCGCGGTGGCGCCAATCCATGATTGCTCTGCTCCTTGTGCTTGCGCGATCGGGGTCGCGCCGATCGTCCGTCGCGGTGTCTCCGCGCTTGTGAATTGTTTCACGAGCGCGCTCGATCTTCAAGGTCAAGGTCCACCTGGGTGACGGAAAAAACACTTACCTCACCCACCCATCGCAACGAGCCCCAGCACGTCGGGTTACCATGCCGTGACGCTGTGGCGACGAGCGATCTTCCTTGTCCCGCCTGCCGGCCCCGGTTACCCGACGCCGGCAGACCACGCGGGAAAAAAATCCCGCGATCACTCGCTTGTCCTCAACCACCATGGGCCACCGTTTCCCCAGGTGCGACCCCCTAGCGGCTCGACGGTCCACAGGGGTCGGTGAGTGGACCAACTGAGTTGCTGCATCCAGTGGTCAGGCATTTGCCGCTGCGACGAGCTGCTCTTCTCACACGACGGCGGGTACAGGCGTTCGACATATCCTCTGCAGGTGTGAGTACCGAACACGGCCCATCCGGCCCAGTCACCGGTGCGGTCCCGCCCCGGCAGGTGCGCTGTGCCGGCGCGCTCGTCGGCGTCGAAGCACTGCTCGGGCTCGGCTTCACGATCGCGCTCGTGGTGCGGGCTTTCTCCAGCGACCTGCCGGTGACGGCCGTGGTCGGGCAGGCATCCTTCTTCGCCCTCGCCGGCGCCGCGCTGGTCGCGGTGGCCGGGGGCCTGGTCGCCGGGCGACGGTGGGCGCGCACTCCGGCCATCGTCACCCAGCTGCTCCTGCTGCCGGTGGTCTACTCGTTGCTCGGGCCGTCGCGGCAGCTGGTCCTCGGGATCGTGACCGGTGCGCTGGTGATCAGCTGCTTCATGCTGCTGATCAGCGAACGGTCCAGAATCTGGTCGATGGGGCTGGACCTGCCCGACAGCCGCTAGAGGCAGCACCGCAGAGGTTCTTCGGGGGTTCGGTCGGGCGAGGGCACGCGTGGCAGTGGTGCGGGGATCCGGTGGGCGGACGGTGCCGCAGGCTTGATCGATGTTGGGGAACCCTCAGCCGTGCCGTGTGCGGGTCCGGGTTCCCAACCGATGACCACGGTGCCATCGGAGCCGCGGTGACCTGCCAAGATCAGCGTCTCGGTACGGGGAGCGCACGGGATGCGGCTCCGTGTTCCCGTTCGGCGATCACGAGGCTGGGGGCACCGCGATCGCAGATCACCCGAGGACCGTCACGTTGAGGTGGTCGAGCCGGGCGACGCCCCGTTCCTCGCCCAGCACGGCCCAGGCCGGGGCGTCCATCGCGAACCGGATGCCGTCGCCGGCCGGCGACCCGATCCAACGGGCGATCAGGATACGACTGAAGTGGCCGTGCCCGACCAGCACCACGTGACCGTCGGGGAGCGCCGCGCGGGCCTCGTCGAGCACGGCGTCGGCGCGGTGCTGCACCTGGACGACGGTCTCCCCGCCGGGGCTCGGATGGGTCCAGACAGTCCAGCCGGGCACCGTCTCGCGGATCTCAGGGGTGGTGCGGCCCTCGTACTCGCCGTAGTTCCACTCGACGAGGCGCTCGTCGACCCGGTCGGGGTGCAGCCCGGCCAGCTCGGCTGTGTCAGCGGCCCGGCTGAGTGGGCTGGTGAGGACCAGCGCGGGAGCCTCGGTGCCGCGCAGCCGTTCGCCCAGGACGCCGGCCGTCTGCGCAAGCTCGCGGCCGCGCTCGGTGAGCGGTACATCGGTGCAGCCGGTGTGCCGCCCGGACCGGGACCACTCGGTCTCTCCGTGCCGCAGCAGGAATATCCGTCCGCCCACCGGTCGACCCTACTGACGGGCCGGGTGGGCGTGCACAGTGGCGGTGGTGAGCCGGGGGACGGCGTGGGTGAGTTCGTGCTCGGCGTCGTGCGCGGTGCGGTGGGCCTGCTCGACGCTGATCCCGGGCGACACCGAGAGGTCCACCTCGGCGTGCAGGGCGTGCCCGATCCACCGCAACCGCACCCTGTCGACGTCGACCACTCCGTGGACCTCACGCAGGGCTCTGGTCGCCTGTTCCGCCAGACCGGGATCGACCGCGTCCATCAACCGGGCGAGCACCTGCTTGGCCGCGCCCCAGGTGACCAACGCGATCGCGGCGGTGATGACCAGGCCGACGACCGGGTCGGCCCACCGCCAGCCCACCGCCGCGCCGCCGGCGGACAGCAGCACCGCCAACGAGGTGAACGCGTCGGTCCGCGCGTGCAGACCGTCGGCGACCAGCGCCGCGGATCCGATCCGGCGGCCGGTGCGGATGCGGACCTGCGCAGCGATCTCGTTGCCGATCGCGCCGACCAGCCCGGCGACTGCGACCGCGCCGAGGTAGCGCACCTCGGTGGGTTCGGCGAGATGCCGCAGCGACTCCCAGCCGGCCAGCACCGCCGAGCCGAGGATGACCAGCACCACGAGGATGCCGGCCACGTCCTCGGCGCGTCCGTACCCATAGGTGAACCGCGGGGTGGCGGGCCGGCGTCCCAGTAGGAACGCGATACCGACGGGCACGGCGGTGAGCGCGTCGGCGACGTTGTGCAGCGTGTCCGACAGCAGTGCGACCGATCCCGACCTCGCGACGACGACGGCCTGGAATGCCGCTGTCAGCCCGAGCACGGCCAGGGAGATCCACAGTGCTCGCATCCCGGCGCGGGATGCCTCCATCACACTGTCGACGCGGTCGGCTGCGTCGTGGCTGTGTGGGGTGACAAGGTGCCGTGCGGCCTGCCAGCTGCGGCCCATCGGGCCTGTTTGACCGTGACCGGGTTGCGCGGCGGCGCTCATGTGGGCAAGCATACGTTCTCATGTACGCACGAGACGACAATGTGGATTCGGCATTCGGCTCACCGCTCCCCGCGGCGGCGCACGTCGACGCGGCGGTGGAGTCGTTCCGGATGCTTGCCGATCCCACCCGGCTGCGACTGCTGTGGCTGCTCTGCGCTGGTGAGTACGACGTGTCCGGGCTGGCCGCGGCAGTGGGCGTGGCTCGGCCGGCGGTCTCGCAACATCTCGCGAAGCTACGCCTGGCCGGACTGGTGGCCACCCGCCGCGATGGCCGACGTGCCGTGTACCGGGCCCGAGGCGGGCATGTGCGGCGACTGCTCGCCGAGGCCCTGGAGGCGGCCGACCACCACGTCACGGGGGCGCCGGAGCACCCGTGACGTGCGGAGCCACCGCATCGCGGTTTCGCCCAACGTCTCGATCTGGCTTCGTACCGTGCGCGATGTCGACGGCGGACCCTAAGATCCCGGTTACGCTCCGGATGTGACCATGGAGGTCTCGATGATCGTACTCGGTTTGATCTTGCTTGTGCTCGGTTACATCCTGCCCAGTTCGCTTCTGGTGACCCTCGGTGCCATCTTGTTGGTGGTCGGCGTGATTCTCCTCATCCTCGGGAGTACCGGGCGGGCTGTAGCCGGCCGACGGCACTACTTCTGAGCCCTGCCACATCCGGCCGTTCGTGGAACCGAACGGCCGGATCCGCGCCGGTGGCGACCATGTGCCCGGAACGCGCATGTCCACCGAGACCGAGCTTGCCGACCGATTTCCGCGTCAGCCTCCCGACCTGTCGCCAGCCGACACTCGCCTACATCAGCGCCGACGGCGATGCCACGCCCGACACCGCGCGCTCGACGCCATCGACCGGCCACCGTGCCCGTCACAGGGGGCACGATCATCCGTCAATAGCGCACTCGCCCCCTGTGGCTTTACCGATGGGCCAGCGTTGCTACAGGGTTCAACTCGCCGCACTGCCTGGCACCCTCGCTGTCGAGCCCGCCAGGAGCCGGATGGACCGCAGTCGGTGTGCTGGCCCGTGCTGAACAGGAGGCGATGCACTGGTCCTGCTGGCTATTTTGGTTCACGCGGCGCTGGTGAGGATTCGACCCGGACCCGAGCGCACCAACGTCACTCACCGAGTGAACCGAAATTAGCCAGCAGGGTTCACACTGTGGTCAAAACCTCCCTGACCAAGGACACCACCCGATCGCGTGGATGGCGGAACACAACGGGTGACGATGAGGGGTGTTCGTGTACGTGGCCTAGCAAGGGGTACTCGCCTGCTGTCCTGTTCATCCAAAGCATGGAGGCACGTACTATGCGACAGATCATCGTCCGACTGCTGGTTGCTGCGGCGATAGCCAGCGGGTTCGTTTTAGGCGGCATGACCGCCGCGGCCCCGGTCGGCACGACAGACGGCGTCAACCTCACATCGACGCCGCTGGCCCTCGTCGCTAACGACGACGACGACAATGATGATGATGATGATGATGACGACGACGACGACGAGGGCGGCATTCTCGGCATTCTCTTCTTGTAAGGGATCGGAATCCGGTGACCGCTAGACCTTGATACCCCCAGTGGTGCCCGTCAGGAACCAAACTTGGCGGGCATCACCGGCAAGATTTAGAGCCGGACCGGCAGCAGAACTCCTCACCACCGGTGGACTGGAACTCTGGGGGAAAGCGTCTTCGGTGGTTGGGCGTGGTTGGGCTGATGCTCCAGCGGGCCGGTCCCATGGAGCCGGTTCTCGTACCGTCCACAGGGGGACGTCGTTTCACCTCCAGCGCCCGCTTCCAGTGGTTCCGGTCGAAGTCGTTCGCTGCCAGTGCGCGTAGCCACATCGACGCGCCTACCAGGCGAGCCGTCGTCGGCGTTTCGCCAGGGACGTCTCACGGCAGCGTGATCTCCTGTGCGGGGAAGGCCCGCACAGGAGGACGGCGAGATCCCATTATCGTCCGGGACTTGAGGAGGCAGTAACCGCACGCATGCCGCTCCCGGACGAAGCGAGCACCTTTTGCATCCCGCCCCGGTGCGCCGGTCCTCGCGATCATCCGGCGTGCCAGAGACAGCACCGCAGAAGTTCTTCGGGTTGCCTCAAGTCGACACCACACGTAGGCAGTGCAGTGGCGGGCAGCGAAGAGGTGCAGCCGTGGGCCGCCACCCCTCCGCGTTGCAACATGAATCCAGCCCCCAGCCGACTCTCCGGCTGTGGTTCCTGCTGTGCGGCGCAGGGTGTTCGGCTCCAGGCCACCATGGGCAAAGCCGGTCCGTCGCGTGCCCAGGCACGTCGGGTGAGGACTTTCTCTACTGGTTTCAAGGCGGCGCCGGCCGGGCCGGCCGGCTCCTTCTTCTCCGCATGCGCCTACAGAGACCCGGTCTCGAGGGTGGCCTGAATGTCGCGGCTGAGCATGTACAGGTCGAGGTTGGCTGGATCGTCCGGGGCGAACGGGATGAAGCCGAAGCGCTGCCACCAGCTGTAGGCCCTGTCATTGAGTGCGTTGACGACCACGGCCCGGCAGGCGGCCTTGAGATTGAGCTCGGCGGAGGTAGCCAGGACGTGCTTGACCAGCTGGGTGCCCAGCCCGAGGCCGGCGACGGATCTGTCCACCGCCAGGCGGCCGACCAACAGCGCGGGGATGACCGTTGGCGTGCCTTTCGCCAGTACCTTCGGCGAGGCAGAGCGGTCGATCCCGGTCATCGACAGCGTGGTGTAGGCAGTCACCCGGTACTGAGCATCGGCAATCACCCAGGTCGCGGCGGTGTCACCCCGTCGGTTCTGCCTCGCGTACTTGCGCAGCCACTCGTCCAAAGAGGGATCGCCGCAGCTGAACTCGTCACGGCGATGCTTGTCCGGATCCAGCGGACTCGGGCGATATACCTCCACCTCAGTCGAGCCAGGTGAGCTTCGTCGGGCGCTTCAGGGCCGCAGCCAGCCGCTCGTTCGCCTGCGCAGGCTGGGACAATGCCTGATCGAAGGCGGCAGCCGCGTCGGGTGACAGGCGGATGAGGGCTCGGTCGGACAGAACCTGTGCGGCGTGCTGCTGCGCGGCCTGCAGCACGAATGCGGACAGGCTCAGGCCGACTTCCGTGGCTGCCTCTTCCAATCGACGCTTCGAGGTCGCGTCAACACGCACCTGGAGTCGGTCATCTCGCGCTGTAGTATTCATGTACTCACAATGGCAGTACTGATTCCTCAGGTCAAGGAGGCTGAACGCTACTCCGGCGGCGCTCTCGATCAGTGAGCCGCCGACTCCGGCTTCGCGGCCCGGTCCGTGCCGAGTCGGCTCCCATCGCCTGCGACCTGATGGGTGGTCCGCTGGCGTCGAAGCCGGGCGGCGGTATGCGCAGCGCGGTTATCGAGCCTCATCCACAGCAGCTACCGACCGCCGTCAGTCGACGATGCAGGGCCGTGCTGTTGGGCTGTCTGGGCCGATCTCCGGACCGTGAAGAGCGCCGACCAACGGCGCCCAACAAGAAACGATGCTGACCAGCGGGACATATTCGCGCTGGTCAGCGCCCGTTCCGAGGCCAGTGACCTCAGGCCTGCTTGGTCTCCCAAAAAATCTTGTCGATCTGAGCGATGTAGTCGATCAGCTCCTGACCGGTCACCGGGTCGGTCGAGGCCTTCACTCCACCGGCCCCGCCCCCGGCCTTCTTGGTGGCGCTGTTGAAGAGCTCGTGCAGCTCCGGGTACTTCTCGAAGTGCGGCGGCTTGAAGTAGTCGGTCCACAACACCCACAGGTGGTGCTTGACGAGGTCCGCTCGCTGCTCCTTGATGTCGATCGCCCGAGCGCGGAACTCGGGGTCCTCGTTGCCCTGGTACTTCTCCTGGACGGCCTTGACCGACTCGGCCTCGATG
>JBOHEP010000198.1:0-17920 GCA_050701075.1 Pseudonocardia sp.
GGCGGCGGGCGCGGTGCAGCGCGACGGCGCCGCCGGTGAGGTCACACCAGGCGACGTCGACCCAACCGGCGTCCGCGATCCGCTGCGCCAGCTCCGGCTGCGACGGCCAGGCGCGGATCGACTCCCCGAGATAGACGTATGCGTCCGGGTTGCTCGACACCCGCCGGGCGATCGCCGGCAGCACCCGCTCGAGGCCCAGGTAGTAGGCGGCGCGCAACGGCGCCCGGGTCGGCGTGCCGAACTCACACACCACCAGCCGTCCACCGGGCCGGGTCACTCTGGCCATCTCGGCGAGCGCAACGTCGGGATCGGCCACGTTCCGCAGGCCGAAGGAGATCGTCACGGCGTCGAACACACCGTCGGGGAACGGCAGGTGCAGCGCGTCGGCAGCGACCTTGGGCACCTCGCGGTGAGCGCCGGCGCGCAACATGGCGATGGAGAAGTCGCCGGCCACGCACCAGGCGCCCGAGCGGGCCAGCTCCATCGTGGACACGGCGGTGCCGGCGGCGAGGTCGAGGACGCGCTCACCGGCGCGCAACTCCAGGGCGCGGCGGGTGAGGACACGCCAGCGCCGATCCAGCCCGGCGGTGAGCACGGTGTTGGTGAGGTCATATCGGCGCGCGACCCCGTCGAACATCGCGGCCACGTCCCGCGGATCCTTGTCCAGCTCAGCCCGACTCACGCCAGGCACGCTACGCGGGCCACGCCGCCGCCCAGTACGGGATCGCGACATGGCCAGATGTCACTGTTCGAGACGGGCCACACTGCCATGACTGTCAGACGCCGACCAACTCGCGGGTCTGTTCGCGCGTGTCCTGCACCTCGGGTACCGCGGCGAACGGCGCTGCCTCACGGTGCCAGTCGGCGAGCTTGCGACCCAAGAGTCCTGGTCGGTGCGGGTCGATCAGCGGCAACGCGCTGCGCACCGTCACGGCCGACAGTTCCGGTTCCCCGGCGAGCAGGTGCACCCGGCCGAGAGAGACGGAATTCATTGCACAGTTCCGGGCGAGGGAGGGATCACGCAAGACGAGTGCCTGCCCGAGGTATTCGGCAGCGTGGTGAGTCTCCTGAGTCTGGCGAGTCTGGCGCCGGTCGTATAAGGCCAGGTCGCGATAGCCCGCCCCGATGGAGCCGGCCAACTCCGCCGCGTCGAACACGCGCAGCCATCGTGATTCCCCGTCAGGCTCGATGTCCACATGGGCTTGCTCGGCCACATCCACCGCCCAGCTGAATGCGTGCACGTTGCCCTGCTGGGCGTGCCCCCACGCTTCCCGCACGGCCAGCAACGACCGCAATCCCGGGGTGACAGAGTCTCGTGTCCCGCGCTGGGCGAGGTGCACAATCTCCAATCCGTCGTCCGGCGCCCCGAGGTCAAAAGACTGGCGGGCGAGTGAGGCCAGCGCGAAGGCTCCGAATGATGAGTTCCCGCCCACTTTCGCCATCTGCACGGCGGTGAGGTAGTGCTGTTGCGCGATGCGATGGGCGCCGGCGTCGAACGCCATCCACCCCGCGATGTTCGCCAGTTCCGCGGCCGCGAGGAACGCCCGGTCGGTCAGCGGCCCGGCCGGCGCCCCGCGGAGCCGATCGGACAGATCGGAGAGCTGCCCGACCACGGCGGTACGGCCCAAGCCGGCCTCATCGGAGTGCCACTGCTGGAACAACGTCGCGACAAGCTGTTCCACGGCCTCCACCTCGACCACAGCGAAGGCACCACTGCGGCCGGACAACGGCCCGTCGGCCAGCGGTTCGAGCCAGTGCGCCAGCGGGCCGAGCAAGCCGGCACCACCGATCGCGGCCACCCGCAACACATCCCGCCGGTTGAGCACATCGATCTCCACTGCCGTCGTCGCATCGTCGAGGATCCCGGTCCGCGTCCACGCCCGATCATCCGGCGCAGCGGACGGCTGTCGTCGCGCGGGCGGGACGAAGCCCAACTCCGCGTCGGTCTCCACCCCGAGCACCGCCCGCAACGCGCTCCGATAAGGCGCAGTCGGATACCGGACGATGCCCCGTTCCCACTTGGCGACCAGGTGATCGTCGAGCCCGAACCGGCGCTCGGTCCGCTCCCACAACCACGCGTTCACCCACTCGGCCAACTCGGCGCGGGACAGGCGCTCGCCCGGCGCGCGACGGGACCGCAGACGTTCACGAGCGGCCCGAAGCAAGCGGTTGCGCTCGTCCATGACCCCCACCTCCCCGCCGACCCGGCAGTCCAGAAGCGTACAGACGCGCTGCTCAGTGGCGCCCGCCCCCGCTTGCCCCCTCCCTGCCCGCTCCACTGCACTCCGCAACGGCGACGAGGTGGCCGACCGTCACCACAGTGGACCCGCTGCCGCTGACCGTGATCATCACCCTGGGGCTGGTGGCCGGACACAAACGTCGGCAACGCGGCGGACGCCACCGGCCCGGCCGTAACCCACCCCTGCCGTTCAGGCTGCGCGCGGACTGGGCGGTTAGCCCACGCGGTGCCGGCCCCTGCCACGCGCGAGCAGCCGTCCGGGGCAGGGGACGTTCCAGTGATCGCACGTGGAGTTCCGACCCGTGCCCGAACCCAGCCACCCCCACGCGGCCGTCGAGCTGATCGCCACCCTCGACGCGGTGAGTCTCGGGGTCATGGTCAGGAGGCGCGCAGCGTTGCGAGCATCCGGTCGACCGACGCCGGCCAGCCGAACTGCTCTGCCCGCTCCCGGGCCGCTGCCCGCCGCCGCCCCTCGTCGGCGGCGAGCAGCGTCGTGACCCCGGCCGCGAACGCCGCGGGCGAGTCCACCGCGGCCGCACCGGACGTCCCGACGATCTCCGGCAGCGCCGACGACGCCGACACCACCACCGGCGTGCCACTGGCCAACGCCTCCAGCGCCGAGAGCCCGAACGTCTCGTGCGGACCCGGTGCCAACGACACATCCGCCGACGCCAGCAGCCGCGCCAACCGCCCGCGGTCCGGGACGAAGCCGACGAACGTCACCGGCAGCCCCGCCGCCCGCCGCTCCAGCGCGTGCCGGCGCGGCCCGTCCCCGGCCACGACCAGCCGTACCCGGTGTCCGGCTTCGTGCAGCGCGGCCACCGTGTCGACGCTGCGTTCGGGGTGTTTCTCCGCCGAGAGCCGCCCGCAGTGCACGAGCAGCGCGTCCGCCCGCCCGGTGAGCGCCGCCCGCAGGCGGGCGTCCCGATGCACCGGGGAGAACATGGCGAGATCCACCCCGAGTGGCACCTGCGCGACGTTGTGCGCCCCGATCCGGTCGAACTCCGCCCTGGCGAACGACGTGGTGCAGACGACGGTGTCGTACGCCCGCGCCATCGCCGAGTTCGCCGAGTCGGCCACCCGCCGGGCCGCCTTGGGTGGCAGCAGGAACTGCGTCAGCAGCCGGTCGAGGCGCTCGTGGGAGATCACCACGCTGGGCAGGCCGCGGCGGGCGGCCCAGGTGCCCAGACCACGCAGGGTCAGCCGGTCCGACACCTCGATCGCGTCCGGCGCCAGCCGTCGGAGCAGCCGCTGAACCCGCCAGGGGTCGACGGCGCGGTACCCGCCGGTGCCGGGCAGGCGTGGCGCCGCGATCGTGATCCGTCGGATCCGGCCGGGGAGCAGGTCATCGGCGTAGCGCCGCCCGGGCACGACGAGCACGACCTCGTGCCCCCGCTCGACGTATCCCGCGCCCAGATGATGCAGCGCCGTTCGCAACCCGCCGGAGCGGGGACCGTAGAAGTTGGCCAGTTGGACGATGCGCACTCCGTTACGACGATGTCCGCTCAGGCGGCACGGGTACCGGCTCTGCCGATACGCGCCCCGCTGCCGCGGTGCCCGGTGTCGATGCGCGTTCCGCCGGCGCTGCGGCGGGCGTCGATCACCTCGGCGTAGTGCGCGAGCAACTCGTCGCACACCGTCGACCACGTCCGGCGCAGCACCGACTTCCGGGCCGCCGCGCCGAACCGCAGGCGGGTCGGCTCGTCGGTCAGGGCCCGTACCGCCGCGCGCAGCGCGGCGTCCGCAGCCCTCGCACCGGCAGTGCCGTAATCGGACGCGTCGACCCCGTCCGGGCGGGGCGGCACGAGGAACCCGGTGCGTCCGGGCACCACGAGGTCGCGCGGCCCGCCGGCGTCCGGAGCGACCACGGGCAGGCCGGACGCGAGCGCCTCCTGCACGGCCTGGCAGAACGTCTCCGACGGCCCGGTGTGCACGAACACGTCCAGCGACGCGTAGATCCGGGCGAGCTCGTCGCCGCCCTTGAACCCGAGGAACGCGGCCCGGGGCAGTGCCGCGCGCAGCTTCTCCTCGCTCGGTCCGGCGCCCACCACGACCAGCCGCGTACCGGGCAGGTCGGCGAGCACGGTGAGCCGCTCCACCTGCTTCTCCGGTGCCAGCCGCCCGACGTAACCGATCAGCAGCTCCCCGCCCGGGGCGAGCGAGGCCCGCAGCGCGTCATCGCGCTTGGCGGGGGTGAACCGGCTGGTGTCGACCCCCCGGGCCCACTGGTGCACCCGCGGCACCCCGCGCGCCCGCAGCGCCTCGGTGGCCCAGGTCGACGGCGCCAGCGTGCGGTCGGCCTGGGAGTGCAGCCGGCAGGTCCAACGCCACGCGGCGCGCGCGGTCAACCCGAGTCCGTAGGAGGCTGCGAAGCCGGCGATGTCGGTCTGGTAGATCGCGACGGTCGGGATGTCGAGCCGGCGCGCAGCGGCCAGACCCCGGTACCCGACGACGAACGGCGCGGCCAGGTGCACCACGTCGGGACGGAACCCGCGCAGGTCGCGCAGCACGCGCCGGCTCGGCATCCCGACCGGCATCGAGTTGACCACCGGCAGCTCCACCGCCGGCACCCGGATCACCGGCACACCCTCGTGCTCGGTCGGCTCGCCCGCACCCGGGGCGATGATCAGGACCTGATGCTGGGCAGCTCGGAGATGCTCCACGACCCGCAGGACCGAGTTGGTGACGCCGTTGACGACGGGCAGGAAACACTCGGAGACGATCGCGACGCGCACAGTGCAGAACTTGCCCCTGGCAGGCATCCGGACCGCAGACGGCGCGTGGACCCGTCGCGGAACAGGCGACCAACACTCCGTGCCGGCCGCGGTCGGCCCGCGGATCATGTTGTCCGAGTGATCGGCGATACGTCATCTGCGGGTTGCGCTCGGGACACCGGACCCGGCGACCCTCAGGCGACATGACCGTCATCCCGCACGCACACCAGGCGTCCGCACCGCCGCCGGTGGAGCCGGGTCTCCTGTCCCGGGCACTCGAGGTGGCGGGCCGGCTCGCGAACGACGCCGCGGAGGTCATCACCGCCACGGCCGGGCGGGACCACCAGGCCGGCGCCGGACCCAAGGCCAACCCGTTCGACTGGGTCACCGACACCGATCGCACGCTGGAGCGACACACCAGGCGGGTCCTGGCGGCCGAGTTCGCCGGGGTGCCGGTGGTGGGCGAGGAGTACGGCGTCGACGCCGGTGCGGCTGACGCGCCGTACCGGTGGGTGGTCGATCCGGTCGACGGCACCGCCAACTACGTCGCCGGCTTCCCGTGGTGCGCCTACAGCCTTGCGCTGGTGGATGCGGCGGGCCCGGTGGTCGGGGTGATCGCCGACCCCAGCCGGGCGCAGATCTACGCGGCCGCCCGCGGGCGCGGGGTCCGGGCCAACGGCGTGGTGGTGCGGACCGGGCAGCGCTCCCCGGTGGGTGCTCTGGTGTGCTCCGAGCTCGGCGTCGATCGGTCGCCCGGCTTCACGCGGGCCGCGGTGGCCGCGCACACCGGTGTTCGGGTGCTCGGCTCAGCCTCACTGGCGATTACCCAGGTGGCGCTGGGACACGCGGTGGCCGCGGTGCTCGACGACTACCGCGAGTGGGACGTGGCCGGTGCGCTGTGCCTTGCCGTTGAGGCCGGCGCGCTCGTCGTCGACGGGGAGGGCCGGCCCGATCCGTTGCCCGTCGGCGGACTGGTGGTGGCGGTGCCCGGCGCGCTGGACGCGGTGTTGGGGTGGTGGCGGGCGGGGTCGGCGATTTAGCGTGGGTGGATGCTCGGGCGCTTCGCTACCCAGGCCACTCCCTTCGCCGTCCGGGCCACGCCGTTCCTGTTCGTGGTCATCTGGGCGTCGGGTTTCGTCGTCGCAAAGTACGCCGCGCCGCACGCCGAGCCGCTGAGCTTCCTGCTGCTCCGCTACGCCGGGGTGATCGTGCTGATGGTGACGCTGGCGCTGGTCGCCGGTGCGGCGTGGCCGCGGGGCCGTCAGGTGCTCCACCTCGCCGTCGCCGGGATCGGCATCCAGGCCGGGTATCTCGGTGGGGTGTGGGTGGCGGTGGCCGAGGGGATGCCCGCGGGGGTCGCCGCGCTGGTGGTGAACCTGCAACCGGTGCTCACGGCGGCGTTCGCCGGGATCGTGGGCGAGCGGTTGGGCCGCGCCCAGGTGGTCGGGTTGGTGTTGGGCTTCCTCGGCGTGGCGCTGGTGGTCTCCAACCGGCTGACCACCGAGGGGCTGTCCTTGCTCACCCTCGGGCTCACGACCATGGCCCTGCTGACGATCACCGTCGGCACGCTGTACCAGAAACGTTTCTGTTCGCAATTCGACCTGCGAACCGGGCAGGTAATGCAGTTCGCCGCCGCGATCGTGGTGACGCTACCGTTCGCGCTGGCGTTCGAGTCCTTCCGGTTCGACTGGACAGCGGAGTTGATCGGCGCGTTCGCCTGGTCGGTGCTGGTGCTCACCGGCGGCGGGATCTCGCTGCTGTTCCTCATGCTGCGCCGGGGCGCGGCCGCGCAGGTGACCAGCTACTTCTACCTCGTGCCGGGGATCACCGCGCTGATGGCGCTGGTGATGTTCGGGGAGACGCTGGGGCCGGTGGCGGTGGTCGGGATGGTGGTGGCGGTGCTCGGGGTGGCATTGGCGACCCGGCGGTAGTACCGAGTCATACTCAGCGCTGCCACCAGAGCCCCGGCGACCTGCCAAGATCAGCATCTCGGTGCGGGGAGCCGCCGGGAATGCGGCTCCGTGTCCCCGTTTAGCGATCATGAGGCTGGCGGCGTGATCTCGCGAAGTGCGGCGTTGACGGTCTCGACCTTGGTCGCGTGCCCAACTCCTTGGCTGCTGCAGTTAGAGCACCATCGTCGATGTCAATGACCGCCCGAGCCATCTGTGGCCTCCGATATCATCCAGGGTGACTGATGATACCTCTGCACATCCGGCCAGATCTGGCTGGAGAAACCTGCCCGGCCGACGATCACTGCTTCAAGAAGCACGGCGCGACCCATCCCGAGACCCCGTCCGGCGCATGCGCAGCCACAGCGCGAGCGGGCCGAGCACCGCCCACACACCCAACACCCCGAGCAGCACCGCCGGGAGACCGTCCAGTGCGCTCCGCCCGGCCACCCGCACCACCTCCGGGTCGGTGATGTCGTACTCCACGGCGATCGCCGTACCCGGCGCGAGCCCCCGGGGGTAGAAGACCCCGCGCTCGGGAACGACGGTCTGCCCGTCAGCGGCGGTGAACCGGATCAGCGTGCGCCGGAAGGTGGAACCCTCAAGGACCTCAGCTCCGGCCACCGCACGGTTCCGGTCGATGGCCACGTCGTGCACCACGGCACCGGCGACGGCCAGCCCGCCGAGCACGGTGAGCAGCAGCGCCAGACCGGCGACGAGCTCGGGCAGGCGCCGGGCGACGGGCGACAGCATCGGGCGCAACAGGCCCGCGAGCTCACCGAGCATCCCGGTACCGCTGGTCCCAGTGCCCCCTGTCACAGCGCACGAGTGTAGGGATGTGGCCAGCACCTTGCGGGCCGGACGCACATGGCCGGGCGCAGCCTCCTACTCTCGCCAGATGACCATCGCACCGCTGCCGACCGGGTTGCGCGTGCGAACCCGGGCCGTCGACGATCCGGGGCGCTTGATCGACCTGTTGCCCGACAGCAGGAACCCGCTGTGCTGGGTGCGCGGCCAGGACGGGCTCGTCGGCTGGGGGGAGGTCGCGCGGTTCACCACGTGCGGGCCCGACCGGATCAGCGCGGCCGACGCCTGGTGGCGCTCGTTCGCCGGCCGGCTCCAGGTTCACGACGAGGTCTGCCTGCCCGGCACCGGTCCCGTGGCCTTCGCCAGCTTCACTTTCAGCGCCACCTCACCCGGATCGGTGCTGGTGGTACCGCGGGTGGTCGTCGGCCGTCGTGACGGCCGCTCCTGGATCACCGAGTTCGCCGCCGGCGACGGTCCGTCCGCCGTCCGGTCGGTGCGGCCGGTCCGCCCCAGCGGCACCCTGCGCTACACCGACGGTCACCTGCCGGTGGATCGGTACCGCCTCGCAGTCGCCGAGGCCGTCCGCCGGATACGCGCCGGCGAGCTGGACAAGGCCACCCTCGCGCACGACCTCCTGGCCATCAGCGACGCCCCGCTGGATCCGCGCTTCCTGCTCGGCGGCCTGGCGCAGCGGTATCCGACGTGCTGGTCGTTCGCCGTCGACGGCCTGGTCGGCGCGACCCCGGAGCTGCTCGTGCGGCGTTGCGGCGACGTCGTGCAGTCGCGGGTGCTGGCCGGCACCGTCTGGTCGGACGTCCTGACCGACGAACCCGACGCCGCCCTCGCCGGGCGACTGCTCGGCTCGGCCAAGGACCGCCGCGAGCACGCACTCGCCGTCGACTCGCTGGTGGAGGCGATGCGCCCGCTGTGCCGTTCGCTGGCGGTTCCGGTGGATCCGCAGGTCATCGCGCTGCACAACGTCTCGCACCTGGCCAGTGACGTGCGCGGGCGACTGGACCCCACCTCGCCCGCGTCGCTTCTGCGGCTGGCCGACGCGGTGCACCCGACGGCAGCTGTCGGCGGTACGCCTCGCAAGGCTGCGGTAGCGCTGATCGCCGAGCTGGAGGGGATGGATCGCGGTCGCTACGGCGGCCCGGTCGGTTGGGTGGATGCCGACGGCGACGGCGAGCTGGGCATCGCGCTGCGGTGCGCGCAGCTCGACGGGTCGGTGGCGCGGTTGTTCGCCGGGTGCGGGGTGGTGGCCGACTCCGATCCCGATACAGAGGTGCGGGAGGCGGCGGCGAAGCTGGTCGCGGTGCGGGATGCGTTGGAGGGTGAGGACTGACGCTATTCCGCCGAGTCGAGCCAACCGAGCTGCTCCAGCAGCCGATCACCGGTCTCGGCCATGAACGGCGGACCCCAGGGGACGCGGGCCACATATACCGGCACCCGCTCGACCAGGTCGGCGAGCAGGTTGAACTGTCGTTCCTGCAACTCGCGATCGACCAAGCCCAAGACCCGCGGGAACCTGCTCAACGTGAGCAGGGCTTGCCCGCCGCTCAATATCTCCATTTCCGGTTCGTGGTGCCCCCGCGACGGCACGGGCACGACCACGGCATCGAGCGACGCTGGTTCGCCGGACATGGACGGCAACCTCAGCGCGGAACGACCGTCGATCGTCGGCCGGCTCACCGCCGAGTCGTCGAACATCTCTTCCAACCGGGCGGCAGCCGGTCGCAGTCGGCTCTCGACGCTTCCGGGCCAGATGAGAGCTCCTCCATCGAGGATGTCGACCCGGCCGATGTCGTCAGCGATCAGCGACGCACCGGTGGCACAAAGCAGTGTCGCCATCGTCGACTTGCCCATTCCTGACGAGCCGACGAATGCGAGCCCCCGTTTGCCCACAAGGACCGCGCTGCAATGCAGGACCAGGTGACCGGCCAACATCAGCCGGAACGCCATGAGCGCGCCGACCGCGAGCACCGACACCAGACCGTCGTCGCACCCAGGCGCCGTCCGCCAGATCACCTGGCTCAGGTCACGGTTCAGGTCGAACTCACATACGTCACTGAACCGAAGCCGGAAACCGAAATTCGTGCGCGCGGCGAGATAGTGGATCCCTCGATCCTCCATCCGGAAATCGACCACGACGTCGATCGACTCGGGGATCCACTCAGGGTCCAGCCGATGGTCGGATCGGCGCAAGGTCATCTGTGACCCTGCGGGTGCGTTCGACTCCGGCAGGTACAGATCGAGATCGCTGGCGATCAGGGAGCCGTACAACAGGTGCGACCGCACGCTATCGACCTGCTATCGAGCCGAGTGCGGCGAACTGCGACGCCAGGGGATCCAGGGCCACCCCCCGAACCGTCAGCCAGGCGTGCGCCGCAAGCCGTCCGGCATCATCGTGGCGCACTCCGATCACGAGCACCGGGTCGAGGCGTCGGAGGCGCTGCCCGAGCACCAGGGCCCGTCGCAGGCAGGTGTTGTCGAACGGCCAGCGCCGGAAGACCATGTCGACGGCCGCACACCGGCCGAGCACCCATCCCGGGAGTTGCCCGACCTCGGATATCCCCGAGCTCGGAGCACTATTCGATGATGTATCGAGTCGAATACCAAGACGGCGAGATATCCGCGGAACTGTGCTGCATCGCAACCCGATCTCGACGACAAGCCCGACGACGACGATGAGACCCATGTGGAACGGTCGAACGACGAGGCCGCGCAGACGCCAGAGCAACTCGAGAATCATCTGATCTCTTGACTGCTCGAACGACCAGCGCACCACGCCTGGTGAAGCAACGTCATGGTGGGCCCGGCCGGGCTCTCGGACAGCCATTCCTCGCGGAGCACATCGGGGTCGACCAATTCCAGATCAACCCCGCTGCCGTCCCAGTTGCGCGCGAACTCCCGCGTATGTTCGTTGAAGACCGCGCGGCTGAACTCCGCTTTGCTCGTCCGCCGGAGAACCTGCTCGGGAAGCAGGTCGCCGTACATCGCCAGCATGGTCGTGGTCCGACCGGCCCACCCCCAGAAACCTGAGGCGCGCGCGATCGATGCCACGACATCGGGCTCCCCGAAGACCGGCACGAAGGTCACACCGATTTCCAGGCCAAGGATTCGGAAGGTGTCGTAGGCCAGCCGGGCGGATCGGCGTGCCGCGAACTGCCAGGCGTTGCGTCCCGCGTGCAAGGAGAACGCAGCCGCATCCTCGGCGTCCCGACGGAGTATCACCGCCTCGGCCTCCGGTCGCATCCAATGGCGCCGATAGGGGTGCCGCTCCACGAAGCGCCGGCGCACTGCGGACGGACAGACCGCCCGTACCGCGTGTGGATAGATCCAGAAGGGGGCTCGCCCACCTGCCCGGATGATCCTGGTGAGGGCTGTGATCCGCTTGAGCCCGAAGACCTCGTCGCCACCCTCTCCTGTGAGAAGTGTGCCCCCGCGGGCGAGGTCCATCAGCCGCCAGGTCGGTGCGACGTTCGACGGCCAGAACGGACCGTGCTGCTCCAGTAGCCGGGTGGCCAGCGGCCCGAGAAGATCGTTCTCGTCGCCTACGGCGAGCACCACACGTTCGCTGATGCCGAGGTGCTCGAGCACGAGTCGCTGCCACTCGGCCTCGTCGACCTCCGGAACCCCAGGATAGGACAACGTCACGGGTATGGGCAGCGGCAGCCCTTCCCGTCTGGCAGCCGAGACCGCTGCGGCGAGCACCACCGACGAGTCCCGGCCCCCGGAGAATGCGACCATGCAGGGCGGCGCCGACACGTACGGCAGCAGGAAATCCGCCAACGCCTCACGCGGGACGGCTCCTGTCGCAGCCGGGAGCGGGTCAGGTTCGTATCCATGAACCCAGCCATTGGCAATTTCAAGCGGATCCATCTGGTACAGAGATATCATGGGCAGCTTTCTCGGCCTGCGGATCATGGGTTCTGCGGCCTGCCAGAAACTCCTGGCAGGCCGCAGAACGTAACTTCCTAGAAACTGCCGGGGACGCTGATTGAGACCCCGCCGATGATGACGGTCACGAGAGTCGCGCTGTCGACTTGCGGACCTACAATGTTGGCCTGGGTGAGATCCGTGACGGATCCAGCCAGTTCAACCTTCGGGGCCACATAAGGCACTCGCATCTTGTTCCTCCTCTCCTACGATCGCTGTCGGTGACACGGACCGCCGACATTCGGCGGAACCTCTTGAGCTCACCAGGACCCGAACGCTCCGGTACCTGGAGCCCGCTCGATCGGAACTGCCGTTGTCACTCAACCTTCGAGGAGACTGGCGGCTCGGAGCGCGTCCAGGAACGCCGTCGTGTCCTGAAGGGCGCGTTCATCGTCCACCTCGTACTCGGAGGTGATCGAATCTGTCAGCTCAGCGAGCGACCTCTCCTCCGCGAGCAGCTCGAACAGCCGCACGCCGACCCCGCTGACCGTCAGGTATCGGGACGAACGCAGGTCCAGCACGATCGTCTGATCACCCAGTGTGCGGGCAGACACATCTTCTCGCCGGAGCCGCATCGCCACGTCCTTCCTTTAGACGCAGTCGCAGCCTGACCCCGACGTCATCCACGACTGCACTGCTACTCGCCCCGAGCGGCCGATTCGTTTCCGTCACGAGTTCGGAAGTGGGCACAAACACCCGAACGGACTCAGGGAGCCATCGCGCGGGCGCTCACCAATCACCCGATCAGTCGCCGGCTCGGCGACCTCGTCCTTGAGCTGTCGCCGACCGGCGGCCGCGGAGGACGTGGTCGGAGGCGCGCAGCAACAAGTACGCGCTGCCGGCGCCCAGCACGGAACCGGCCGAGTTGTGCACAAGGTCGGACAGCTGGGTCGCGCCCACTCCGGTAGCGCCCTGCACGTACTCCACCACACAGCTCAGCAACACACCCGCGGCAGCGGCGAGCGCGGGTCGCGCCAACGTGAGAGTCGCGAACCAGGCGAAGGGGACCAGCATCAGAACGTTGAGCTGCTCCCGCAGCCCGACCAACGACAGTGTTCCGAACTGGGCGACCTGCCACACCTCCCATAGCCACCACCCGGCCGGCGGGTAGGCCTTTGTCCGGACGACCACTGTGACGAGCACCACCAGGGCGACGGCGGCGCAGGCGAGCGGTGCAGTGACCCACGCCCGCCATGCCCCGGGCAGCAACGCGGGTGCGACGCCGACCACCACGAAACCCATAGCGACGCCGCCGGCCGGCAGCACGACCATGCCGATCACATCCACGGCATCAGGAACCAGCAGTCTCGGCTGACTGGTCCTCCGGGCATGTTCGAGCCGCCCCACCCCGATGCGGAGGCTGGATGCGATAGATCTCCCGAAACTGCTCCGCGCCTGGCGGCCGCACACCGAGGTCGATCCAGGCGTGGGCCCTCACGCCACCGTCGCTCGCCGCCACCCCGACGATGATGTCGACGGCCGTGTCATGCGCCGCCAGCCAGGTCTGCAGGACGGTCGCGCGCTCGAGACAGGTCGGCTCGGTCCGTCGCAACACAGCCATGACCCCGCGGGTCGCGCCGATCGGCAACCGGGGAGGGAACGGGATCCGGGCAGACACACCGTGGGAACGAAGCATCCACCGAGCCCGCCTCAGTGACAGCGCCGCCCATCCCGCCGCACGCAACGTCGAAGGAGCGAAACGGCGAGTGGGGGCGAAGTTACCCGGCCCTTCGACGCGGCCCGGCAGCTCGGCACTCACGACTCGAAGAACCCGCGATTCCGGCAGCTCTGCAGGAACGCATCGACATCCGCCGCCGCCTGATCCTGGGTCACGTCGTAGGTCTCCTGGAGACGTGCCACCAGTTCCTCACGGGTGGCACCGTCGGCCAGGGCAGGCCAGAGGACGCTGCCCGAGTGGTTGACGCCCAGGTACGTCGATGCCGCCAGGTCGAGCAGGATCGTCTCACCCTCAACCTGCTGAAATGCGACGGCCCCCTCGCGCAGCTTCAACCTGCGACTGCTGTCCTCGGTCATGATGTCTCCCCTCGTGAACGGGCTGACCGACGAGGCATCGCCCGACCGCCCACCCGTAGTCCTCAGTGCCGAAGTCGACGAGGTCGAAGCCGGCCTCGGCCAACTCCGACGCCACCTCGGCCCGGGTGAAGAAGTGAACCAGGTTCGGGACCAGCGCGTCACCGACCGTCAACGGGTCGCGGCGAAGCAGCCGGCGCAGGGGGTTGCCCACCCGCGCTGCCATCCGGAACCGCAGGTTCCCGCTCTCACGGGCGAAGAAGGAGAGCAGCAGCGGGGCCCCTTCCGGAAGCTGCTCCGCCGCCTCGCGCAGGAACGCCACTCGGCGGCTTCGTCCGGCGATGAGCATGTAACCACCCCACCCGACGATCCCGCCCTCAGCATCGTCGACTCCGGTCGGCCAGTGGTCGCGCAGGGACGGTCTGAGCTCCGCGGCGACCCCATCGGCGCAGAGCAGCCGGCTGCCGAACCGGACGAGGTCCTCGTGCGGCTCAAAGCCGATCACGTCATAGCCCGCCTTGGCGAGGGCGAGCACCTCGCGGCCACCGCCCGCGCTGGTCACGATGATCTTCCGAACTCCGCCGAAATAGGTGTCGACGGCCGCCTGCTCCCACGCCCACAGGCCGCTGCGGTTGTACGAGTCGGTCACATACATTCGGGCGCGGTCGTAGTAGACCTCGTCGATCCGTGCAAGGCGCTCGTGCGACAGCACCCCGAGCCAGATTCCCTCGAAACACCCACGCAGCGCCCGCAGCGCCGCGTTCGTCAGCCGGTCGGACCGGAAGTACCAGCTGGTCACCCGATCCCTGTCCCGGTTCACAGGTAGGCCCTCGCCTGCAGGGAGAACAGCTCCGCGTACAGGCCGTCGACAGCCATCAGTGAGTCGTGCGACCCGGCCTCGACGACCCGGCCCTCGCGCATGACGTAGATCCGGTCGGCCGTTCGGACGGTGGAGTAGCGGTGCGAGATGAGCACCGCCGTGCGGCCGTACAGCGTGGCGCGCACATCGGCGAACAGTGCCTGCTCGGCGCGGGGGTCGAGCGCCGAGCTTGGCTCGTCCAGAATGATCAGTGGTGCGTCGCGGCGCAATGCCCGGGCCAGGGCGACGCGCTGCCACTGACCGACCGAGAGGTCCTGGCCGTCGGCGAACTCCTTGCTGAGGATCGTCTCGTAGCCGTACGGCAGCGGCTCGATGAATCCCGCCGCCCCGGCCCGGTGCGCCGCCGAGCGTGCGGCTGCCTCGTCGTCGACGTGATCCGGGTCGCCGAGCCCGATGTTCTCCTGCGCGGTGAGCTGGTAGCGGACGAAGTCCTGGAAGATGACAGAGACGCCACGCCGCACGTCAGCGGGTTCCAAGGTGGCGGTGTCGACGCCGTCCCAGCTGATGGCTCCCGACGTCGGTGCGTAGAGGCCAGCGATGATCTTGGCCAGCGTCGTCTTCCCGGATCCGTTCTCGCCGATGATCGCCACGACCTCGCCGGCACCGATGGTCAGGTTCACCTCATGCAGAACCTGCTGGGTGCTCCCCGGATAGGTGTAGGACACACCGTCGACGGTTACGGCCCGCTCCAGCGGCGGTGCCTTCCCGGTGCCGGGGCCGTCCGCCACCACCGCGAGCCCGAGGAACCGGTCGAGGTCCTCGAGGAACACCGAAGACTCCAGCAGGCTGGCCACCGACTGGAACATCTGGTCCAGACGCGAGCTCAGCAGCCGGATCCCGAGCGCGGCCGCACCGGCGTCGGCCAGGCTGATCCGCCCTATGGCGAGGAACCACACCAGCATCCCGAGCGAGATCACGAGCGCGAGTGATGTGGTGCCCACCACTCCCATAGCGAGAAGCTGCCGGACCCGGACGTGGCGGCGCAGGGCTCCGAGGAAGTCCGCGGCGCGCCCGTCGTGACGGCCACGCAGTGGGGTCTCGGCGCCGAAGGCCCGGATCTCCTTGGCCTCCTCACGGCCGGTCAACACGCCGCGCAGATACTCGCGAGCACGGAAGGTCGGCATGACTGACGCGGCGAACCGGAACTCCAGGCGACTCGCGCGCCGCGACAGCAGCACCGACGGGATCCCGGCGAGCAGCAGGATCGGCACGAGCAGCGGATCGATCGCCAGCAGGACGAGGAGCAGTCCGACGGTGCCCAGTGTGCTGCCGATGAGGCCGAAGACACCGGTGGTGACCGTGATCGGGCGGATCACGGCGTTGGTCTGCACACGCTGCAGCTGGTCGTAGAACTGTGGGGACTCGTAGAACTCCAGCCCGACCCGGCCGGTGACGTCGAGGACCTTCCGCCACGCAACTATGGACACTTCTTCGCTCAGCAGCCGCTGCTGCTGTTGCTGCAGCGTCGCCGCCGCGGCACCGACCGCGGTGACCACCGCGAGCAGCACGATCACGACGACGAGCGGGCTGGTCACCGGCGAGCCGCGGTCGGCGCCGATCAATACCTCGAGCGCCAGCTGGCCCACGACGACCAGCGCGCTCACGGCCAGCGCACCGACGATCTGCAGGGCGGCGGCGATGACGAACCCACGCCGGCTCGCCTCCCACGTCAGGCGCAGCGCACCTGCGACCACGAGATGAAGCCGGCGGACATCCTTCCGACGCCGCGGGTCCTCCAGGTGCAGCTCCATCGGGTCGCGCCGCCGAGGCTGGTCGTCCGCCACTCGTGAGGCCCTTCCCGGGAGTCCTGTGACAGCACCCTTGCGCGTCACCGTGAGGTCGTCCCAGGCGAGTGCAGTGTTACCCGCCGAGGTCCCAAGCCTGTGGGGATCCGGTGGACGGTTGCGCTCGACAGAGCTGTAACGGCGGTGTCGCAGGATCCGAGAGACACTTCATCGCCCCATACTGCGGTTCGCCGCTGTTCGGAGGAAGCGGAGACCGTGCGCGTAGTGACCGCAACCGTTCGGGTCGTCGTGCTGGACCGGCGGCAGCTGGTCCGGGATGGCCTGGCCGGCATTCTCGGCGTCGAGCCGGATATCGACGTGGTGGCTGTTGCCGCGTCCATGGACGAACTGCGTGCGATATCCGCACCTTTCGACACCGTCCTGTTGCGCGGTGGCGACGAACCGTCAGGTGGCTGGCTGGAGGACTCGTTCCGGATCGTGCGGTTCACCGACGAGGACCCGGTCAGCGCACTCGTCAGTACTTTGCGGGGCGCCGCGCCACCGGATCTCGTGGATACGCCCGGCCTGCTCGCGGCGCCGGGGTCCCGCCCACGGTTGACGCCCCGCGAGGTCGAGGTCATGCAGGGCGTTGCCCAGGGTCTCTCGACCGGGGAGGTCGCGACGTCGCTGGGAATCGGTCGGAAATCCGTCGAGAACCACAAGCAGCGGATCTACGCCAAACTCGGGGTACAGAGCCAGGCCCACGCCACGGCGGTATGCATCGCCGCCGGATTTCTCGGGCCTGCACGGAGCGGCCGGCACGGGCTCGCCGCCGGATGAGAGTCGTCATCGCCGATCCGTCACCGTTGCTTCGGGACGTTCTCGCCGGCGTGTTCACCGGTACCGCCGACATCGACGTCGCGGCGACCGCGGCGACGCTGGATGAGATCAGAACCGGCTGTCGGCGGTTCACACCGGAGGTCGTCATCTCCGGCACATCATTCCCTGACGGCGACATGTCCGAAGCCATCGCAGGGATCCTGCTGACCGGTACGCGTGTGCTCGTGGTCTGTGACGCAAGCTCGGCGAATGTCTCGTCCGCACTACTGTTCGCCGGCGCCTCAGGATGCTTGTTCGTTCAGGATGCGGGCCCGATCGAGGTGGTCGACGCCACGCGGGACGTCGCGGCCGGGAATGCGGCCCTGCATCCGGCTGTCGCAGCGGCGGTTCTCCGTCAGTGGCGCGCCGAACAGGTTCGCCCCGGGGGGAGCCGGGACAGCGCGCCGACGACCACACCTCGGGTCCGGCTGACGCCGCGAGAGGGGGAGGTGTTGGCAGCGCTGGCCCGGGGCTTGCCGACCAAACTGATCGGGCGAGAGTTGGTTGTGTCACCCAAGACTGTCGAAGCTCATATCGCGCGCCTGCTCGCCAAGCTCGGCGCGCGCAACCGCGCGCACGCGGTGTCGGTCGCCTTGGAATGCGGGCTGCTGGAGAGCGGCGCCGTGAAGACGCCAGGGTGACGCGCAAAGTCGTTTGCCCAGGTCAGTGCATTGTTCGAGCGGTCGGGGAGTGATCGTGCTGGGCTGAGGGGTGGCGGGCGGGTGGTGATCCCGCCTTCGGGGTTTGAGCGGCTGCCA